>CANGSG010000008.1 GCA_947456435.1 Hyphomicrobiales bacterium | reverse complement strand
AGAATTGCCGCTGTTGAAAGCGCACCCAAACTCCAAAAGAAAAGCCGCCAGCGTATGTAATTAACTCTTGTAGCGCTGACGAGTTTCAATCCGAGAAAGGCACCGGGCGCGACAAGCGCCAATGAGGCAAGTCCAAAAAGCTGCATCAAAATATCGGAAAGAATAGCGCCGGGGTGTCCCATGAAATTGTTCACTGGACGATTGATGGCCTGATTGAGGCTTGGGTCTTGTGCCGACCACGTAACAAGCGCGATCAAAATCGCAATCACAGCGACGAGTGTGATGATGCCGATAATCTCGGAAAGTCTCTGCGCAATAAACACACGGACGTAACCGACGAGATCGGTGAATTCGAGATGACGCGAACGGGAAAGACGCATTGACTGGCCGTAAAACTAAATGAATGACTCTATCTAACGGAGGCCGGGTTAATGCGTGATTAACCTCGTGATTTGACGAAAAAAGGGCGGCCCTTAGGCCGCCCTTGAAGTGTCTGGGAGGAACTCCACTCCGAAGTCCAGGAGACTTCGGAGTTTTGATCAGTAATTATAGGCGCGTTCGCCGTGGCTTGCGATATCGAGACCTTCACGTTCCTGTTCAACCGGAACACGGAGACCAATGACGACATCGACAATTTTGTAGAGAATCGCCGAGCCAACGCCGGACCAGACCAAGGTCAACAAAACCGCTTTTATCTGTGTCCAGACTTGACCGCTCATCGAGTAAGCGCCTTCGACGATCGAGCCGGGATTGCTGACATAATCGGCCAAGCCGACCCCGCCGAGACCTTTGCTCACGAGTATGCCTGTGCTGATCGCGCCAATGATGCCGCCGACACAATGGACGCCGAAGACATCAAGCGAGTCGTCATAACCAAAGGCGTTCTTCACCGTCGAGCAGAAGAAGAAGCATACTGCTCCTGCAACGAGACCGAGAACAACGGAGCCCATTGGACCGGCAAAGCCGGAAGCCGGTGTGACAGCTACGAGACCAGCAACCGCGCCCGAAACAAGACCGAGCAGGGATGGCTTGCCCTTAGCAATCCATTCGACGAAGAGCCATGATAGCGCCGCAGCAGCGGTTGCCACCATCGTATTCACGAAGGCCAAAGCCGTCACGCCATTCGCTTCGAGGTTGGAGCCGGCATTGAAACCAAACCAACCGACCCACAACAAAGCGGCCCCGATCATCGTCATTGTGAGCGAGTGCGGTGCCATCAGTTCTTTACCGAAGCCTGTACGCTTGCCGATCATCAAAGCGCCAACCAATCCGGCAATACCGGCATTGATATGCACGACTGTGCCGCCAGCAAAATCAAGTGCGCCCCATTGGAAGAGAAGACCTGCATCGGCGGTCACGGCATCGAGATTGGCTTGTGCCGTAGCTTTAGCAGCATCATCAGCCGCACCAGCTAAAGCCTTCGCGGCATCGGCAAGTGCGTCCGGACCCGCCCAATACCAAACCATATGAGCGATTGGGAAATAGATGACCGTGACCCACAACACGACAAAAACAATCAAAGCAGAGAAACGCACCCGTTCGGCAATCGCGCCAATAATCAGAGCGGGCGTGATCATTGCAAAGGTCATTTGAAAGGCCATGTAAACGAGTTCAGGAATGACAACGCCATTCGAGAAGGTCGCAACGACTGAATCAGGCGTAATGCCGATCAAGAAAGCTTTTGAAAGCCCGCCAATATAAGGGTTTAGCGAGCCGCCATTGGTGAAGGCGAGTGAATAGCCATAAGCAATCCAGATGATTCCGACCAAAGCAACAATGGTGAAGACTTGCGCCATCACCGAGAGCATATTTTTGGTTCGAACAAGACCACCATAGAACAGAGCAAGACCCGGCACGGACATCATCAGCACCAGCGCTGTTGAGATAAGCATCCAGGCTGTATCGCCCTTATTGGGTGTGGGCGCATCGCCCGCATAGGCAAGACTGCCGGCGAGCGTGGCGAGCGCCAAGCCTCCGAGCAGTGATTTTGAAGAACGAGAGAAGGTCATGAGATGTGCTCCTGCGGCTCACGTGTCAGAGCGCGTCATTGTCGCGCTCGCCAGTCCGGATGCGGACCGCTTGTTCGATGGGAACGACGAAGATTTTGCCGTCACCAATCTGGCCGGTTTTGGCGGCCCCGGTGATGGCTTCGATAACTTTGCCGACGAGCTCGCTTGCTACAGCGACCTCTATTTTGAGTTTTGGAAGGAAGCTCACGGCATATTCGGCACCGCGATAGATTTCCGTATGTCCCTTCTGCCGCCCATAGCCTTTGACTTCAGTAACCGTCAGTCCATGGACACCGAGCGAAGTCAGCGCGTCGCGGACCTCCTCGAGTTTGAAGGGCTTAATGATGGCCATCACAATTTTCATGGCGTCTTGATCCCTCGATTTGCCGTCACAGACCGACTGGTCGTGACTTGAGCCTGGTGTCTCTAAAACAAGGCTCGTGCCAGAGGGGTTTTTAGGGAAAAAACACCGAAAACGGGCCGATTCGATGCTGATGAGAGCATAGAACGAAGGCAACTGCTTAAAATTTAGGCAATTTACTTTGTGGCGAGGTCAGGCCGAAAACGGATCAATCCCTCTTGGGCGACCGACGCGATTAGGGTGCCATCCCGACGAAAAATGGCCCCGCGCGCAAAGCCCCGCGCCCCGCCGGTGAAGGGACTATCTTGCGCGTAGAGCAACCACTCATCGGCTCGGAAAGGCCGGTGAAACCACAGAGCATGATCGAGACTTGCCGCCTGAATTTCCCGCTCGAAAACGGTCCGCCCATGAGCAACCAAAGTTGAATCGAGCAGCGTCATATCCGACGCATAGGCCAAGACACATTGGTGGACGGCGGGATCATCTGGCAAAGTTCCCGTCGTTCTGATCCAAACATGATAGCGGGGTGGGAGACCTTCCCGCGACATGTACCGCTGAAACTCGACCGGCCGTAGTTCGATGGGCCTATCGCGTTCAAAATATTTACGCACCGGATCAGGCATCAGAGGCATGACCCGCTCGCGGATTTCTTGCTCCGAGGGCAAAGAATCGGGATCAGGTACATTGGGCATGGTCGCTTCATGGCTGAAGCCCGGTTCTTCAATGTGGAATGAGGCCGATAATGTAAAAATCGGTTGGCCATGTTGAATGGCTTTGACCCGCCTTGTCGTGAAGCTTCGACCATCGCGAATACGTTCGACATCGTAGATGATAGGGGTCTTCGGATCGCCGGGTAAGAGGAAATACCCATGGAGGGAATGTGGCGAGCGGCCTTCAACGGTTCGGCACGCAGCGACCAGCGCCTGTCCAATAACTTGCCCGCCGAAGACTCTTTGCCAACCGGCCTCGGGATTATGCCCCCGAAACAAATTATCTTCGAGGCGCTCAACGTCGAGTATGGAGAGAAGGTCTGAAACGGCGCTCATTATGAAACCCATCCGGAGATATCAAAGACATTAGCGCCAATTTGTCTGAAATATCCACCCTGTGAACTGATTTGCGTCATTTGATTGGTCGGCGTAAGAAACAATTCATGTCTGATCAGGATCATGTCATGCGGCGTTTTGATCTCGTTATTGCGGGTGGTGGCATTGTCGGCATGAGTTTGGCGCTTGCTCTTTCGCGGGTACGCAAGGGTGCATTATCTGTCGCATTGATTGATCGAACTCACTCTTCATCCGAAGACCGTGCTTTTGCCTTTTCAGCCGGCTCGCAGCGTTTCCTCGATGCGCTTGGAGTTTGGGATCAGATTTCACCCTCGGCGGAACCCATCCGCGAGATGGTTATCACCGATAGTCGTTTGAATGATCCTATTCGACCAGTCTTTCTAACTTTCGGAAATGAAGCCTCTCAAGGGGAACCTGTCGCGCATATGATTCCGGAAAGTGCCGTCTTGCGCGCGCTCCAAGCTGCGATCACCGCATCATCGGTTCATGTCATCGAGGGGATTGTTGATGATGTGATTGCTGACGAAGCTGGCTCAACACTTCATTTAGCCAACGGCCAGAAATATCGTGCTGGACTCGTTACTGCCTGTGATGGTGCGCGTTCTCGCTTGCGTGAAAAAGCCGGTATTGGATGGCATTACTGGTCATATAAACAATCTGGAATTGTTACGACGATTGGTATTGAACGTGATCATGATGGGCGCGCAGAGGAACATTTTCTGCCTTCCGGTCCCTTTGCGCTTTTACCTCTAACGGATCATCGTTATTCGATCGTTTGGACAGAGTCTGATGAACGCGTGCCATCTCTTCTTGCTCAAGACGACGACCTATTTCGGGAAGAGATCGAAAAGCGTGCGGGATTGCGCTTTGGCCGTATTTCATTGTTGAGTAAGCCCCGCGCTTATCCGCTAGGCTTTGGTCTTGCTCGAAAATTTGGAGCGGCACGGCTCGCGCTTGTTGGCGATGCTGCGCATATTATTCATCCAATTGCCGGACAAGGTTTAAATCTGGGCTTGCGCGATGTCGCAGCCCTCGTTGAGATCATTTCGGATCAAATTGCACTTGGTCTCGATATAGGTTCTATGTCTGTAATTGACTCTTATGATCGATCGCGTCGTGCAGATACAGTTGAGATGGCGGCTTTGACCGATGTTCTTAATCGCCTCTTTTCAAATGAGGCGACGCCTTTACGCTTGATGCGTGATTTCGGACTCGGTCTCGTTGATCGATTGCCGACGCTCAAATCGCGGCTTATCCGTGAGGCGTCCGCCGCTAATCCGCGTTTGCCGCGTCTAATGCGGGGCAAGTCTTTGCCAGGGTTTTGAAATTACACGCCCGCGTGATCGAGCGCGGTTACAAGCTTTGACAGCATTGGATCGTCAATGCCGAGTTTTTTCATCTCAGTATGGGTCGCGCGAATATAGTCGGGATTTCGCCCTGAAACGCCGACACTATGACTGACACGTTCCAGAAGCGCCTCATGGGTTAAGCCGCGAATGAATTGGCTATGAGTACGGTCGGCTGTGTAGGCAATCGCATCGACTAGGCGGCCGTCGATCAAGCGCAGGCGATGCTGCGTTTCAAGATAGACCGATGTGACTTGCTCGCGCTCACGCAGATAATTGATTGTCGCATCAGCTTTCTCAACGGCAACCCTGAAGGCAAGCCCCCGACATGAACCGCCTTTATCTAAACCGAGAACTAATCCCGGTCGGTCAGGTGTGCCGCGATGATGAACTGATAAAATACAAAGCGCACGATGATACCCCGAAAGAATGGCCGGAATGCGTTCGACCCAGTCAAAGCCGGGTGACCACATCAGGGACCCATATCCAAAAACCCAAAGATCGCTTTTCGATTCATCAACCATAGGTTTGCCCCTAGCCAACTCTTTTGACTGTGGCAAGGGCTCCGCTTTTTCCTCGCCGCTATTTGAGATAAAGAAGAAATAGATTTTGAACACTGAGGCGATGACGTGACGGAAAATCAGCTTAAAAAGAAGGGGCGCCCTTCGCGCCTTCGCCTTTATATTGCGCCCGCGCTTCTGCTTCTCCTTTCTCTGGCGTTTTCGGTTGGCTGGGTCTTTGTTTCAAATCGCGTGGAGGCCCATCTCGATCGCTTGATCGCTGATGAAGCCTCCAAAGGAAGACTTTGGTCGTGTGGCGCTCGAAAATTTGCCGGCTTCCCGTTTCGTATCGAAGTCGAATGTCTCGATGCGCGGTTGAAAGTAACAAATGAACCAAATTTCGACGTAAAACTTCCGCGTATGATTGCTGTCGCCCAAATTTATGATCCGAGTCTCGTCATTGTCGAAGCGGATGGTCCGTTGTCTGCCGCGCAATCCGATAAGCCGATTATAAGTGCTTCTTGGACAACGCTCCGCTCAAGTCTCCATATGCAAGCTGACCGGATGCCAGACCGTCTTGCTCTCGTTAGCGAAGGCCTAAAGATAAAATACGAAGCGCGGGGGCAATCTGCCGCCATGACCAAGGGCGAACTTCACTTACGTGTGAAGCCCGCTGATAAGACGCCCACGAATGATCTGGAATTTGCGGTCCAAGCTGAAGCCCTATCCTCCGACATGATGCCGGGCGCGCCCGCGAATTTCGAAACAGCCGGGATCTTCGAACAGGGCATTGAATTTTTGAAATTTAAAGGTCCCGAGACCATTGATATTTGGCGGCGCGCAAATGGTCGCCTAATTTTGCAATCATTTCTAGTTTCGCGGGGTGATCAATCGCTCGATCTAAAAGGAACACTCGGATTGGACGAGCAGCGTCGGCTCACCGGTCAAATTGAATTTGCCGGCAAGGGTCTTGATGACTTCTTTAAATCTGCAGGCTTTTCCAAGTTTTCAGCTCTTCAGACAGCCAGTGTCAAAGTGCCCCTTATCTTTGTGAATGGCTATCTGCTTCTCGGACCTTTCAAGATGGCCGAACTTCGCCCGCTTTATTAATCGGGGCCATCTTTCGTTTGCCGACCAAAATCAGGCGTTGCTGAGTCTTGTCCAATCTCGATGATTGAACGACGAATAGCGCGCGTTCGGGTGAAGTGATCAAAAAGCGCTTCACCATCGCCCCAGCGGATGGCTCTTTGCAAGGCCGATAGATCCTCGGTGAAGCGTCCGAGCATTTCAAGCACTGCTTCCTTATTGTTCAAGAAAACATCGCGCCACATGGTGGGATCAGATGCGGCAATACGCGTGAAATCCCGAAAACCACCCGCCGAAAATTTGATAACTTCGGATTGTGTAACGGCTTCAAGATCCGCTGCCGTTCCTACAATGTTATAAGCGATCAGGTGCGGCAAATGACTTGTGATGGCGAGAACAAGATCATGATGGGCCGGTGACATCTCTTCCACATTGGACCCGACGCCTTCCCAAAACTGGCGCAGTTTTGCGATGGCATCTTTATCCGTCCCATCTGGTGGCGTCAGGATGCACCAGCGATTATTAAAGAGCGTTGCAAAACCGGCATCAGGTCCTGATTGTTCTGTTCCGGCCACAGGATGAGCTGGAACGAAATGAACATAGTTTGGCAGATGCGGTTCAACTTGCGAAACGATGGCTCCTTTGACAGAGCCAACATCCGAGAGAATTACTCCATGCTTTAGGGCTGGAGCAATCTTCTCGGCGACGGTGCTACATGCACCAACAGGAACGCAAAGGATCACGCAATCAGCGGTTCGAACGCCTTCTGCATAATCCCCGGTGACATCATCAGCGAGATGAAGCTCCGCGATTCGCTTGCGCGCACCATCAGAGGAATCAACGGCAACAATTTTCTTTGCAAGATTTTGACGTCGCGCCACGCGCGCCAAAGACGAGCCGATTAAGCCCACGCCGATCAAAGTGAGTTGATCAAAGAGCGGCTGTTCGAGGGGAGTACCTAAACGATCAGACACGTCAATTTCTCGTCATGAATTGTTTTAAGCAGTCGACGACTTTGATGTTGGCTTCTTCAGAGCCAATTGTGAGTCGAAGGCAATCGGGCAAGCCATAGGCGCCTACACCGCGAAGAATAAGACCATTCGATGAGAGGAATGCATCAGCATCTTTCGCTGTCTTTCCCGCAGTCTTTGGAAAATGAAGGAGGAGGAAATTGCCGACGCTGGGCGTCGTCAAGATACCCAGTTTACCAATCTCGCTTTCGAGCCAAGGCAACCATTTATCGTTGTGGGCAAGCGCCTTTGAGAGGTGATCCTCGTCTTTCAATGACGCAATTCCGGCTTCAAGTGCTGGACCGCTCACATTGAAGGGACCTCTGATGCGATTCAAAGCATCGATAATCCCAGCAGATGCATAGCACCAACCGAGACGCAAAAGAGCCAAGCCGTAAATTTTAGAGAATGTCCGTGTCATCACGACATTCTCGTTCGTTGAAACGAGTTCAATACCTGAAGCGTAATCATTCTTGCGCACATATTCGGCATAAGCCGCATCAAGCACGAGCACAACATGAGAAGGTAAACCCGCATGGAGCCGTTTGACTTCGTCAAATGAGATATAGGTTCCGGTCGGATTATTGGGGTTCGCGAGATAGACGATCTTTGTCCGAGGCGTCACGCAAGCCAAAATCGCATCAACGTCGGTTTGGAAATTTTTCTCTTTCGCAACAACCGGCGTACCGCCCGCGGCCTGAATGGCGATTTTGTAAACAAGGAAACCGTGCTCGGTATAAATGCCCTCATCACCGGGCCCGATATAGGCATTGGTAATGAGCGACAATAATTCGTCAGAGCCCGCACCGCAGACGATGCGATGGGGATCAAGGCCGTAGCGTGTGCCAATGGTTTCACGCAGCTGCGTTGCCGAACCATCAGGATAGAGCTCAAGCTTATCGGCTACCGCTTTGAAGGCTTCTACCGCATGAGGTGAGGCGCCGAGCGGTGTTTCATTTGACGAAAGCTTATAGACTTTGCCCGAAGTTGGTGCAGCACTTTTGCCCGGAACATAGGCTTCGATCGCCATCACACCTTGGCGCGGAACAGGACGATTTTGGGGAGATGCCATTTTATTTATCCGGATGATTTTGGAGAACGAAGTTGGAAGCGGGTCGCATGACTTCCGATTTCCTGAACAGATGAGACAGAGATTTTATGATCGACAAAGAGCTTTGAGATCATGTCGATTGAAAATGTTCCTGGTCCCGAGAGAAGAAGCGACCTCTTCTCTGCGCTGTGCTTAAATTCGGTTTCAATCGACAAATGGTTTTTTGCGAACACATTTATAATCGCGTCGTCCCAGTGGCCTAATTCCACGTGGAAAATGACAGCGTCTCGAACCGCTGCATCAGCGAGTGGTTTTGAAATCACGAATAAGGGCGTTCCCGCAGGATGATCAGGACGTTCGACAAAGGGAAGACGGGCAATAATTTTTGGCGAATCCGGCGCATCAAGATCCAACCACCAAGGGGTTGAGGCCTGTTGGCTGAACGCAAAAATTCCTAAATCACCGGCGGCATTTTTCACGGCTTCGATAACTTCGGATGCCTCTTTATGAGTGACGTAGGGAACCGTGAAGCCGAAATGAAAACGTGCACTGTCCCTCATGCGCTCTTCGCCCGCCTCGAGACTGGCATGAACGGAGTAAGGCGCCTGCACATAGGTGAAGGTCGAGATGATAATGCGCCAAATGCTCTCGATGGTGTCGAAGGGCAGAAGGCCGCGATGGCGCTCCGCCAGAACCTTCATCATGGACGCTTCCCGCCCGGGCCGAAATGCCGAGCCAGAATCTTGCGTCTTTTTCACCGCAATTAGGCGGTCAATGATGGCGCCCCGCTCAATGAGCAGATCATGCATCGTCGCATCAAGGCGATCGATTTCTCGGCGGAGGTCAGCAAGGGAGGGTTCGGCCATTCGGGCGATCCGAGAAGGGTTCAAGGGTGGATTGGCTTGTCATAAAGCGGAAACGGGGAAAGGCAAAGCCGCATTGCGGCTTTGCATAAGGTCAAGGTTCTTGATTCCAGTCCCAAAGTTCGCCATAAAGAACGATACGATCCAGTCAGGACTGTTATGACCCATCGTACGGTTTCAGATACCGGGCAACGCAATGAGGCGACGCATCCATCAAGTGCCGTCGTCCATTTTGGTGCGGAAACCCCCCTTCTGCTTGAAGGGGGCGGGCAGCTCGCGCCGTGGTCCATCGCCTACCAAACCTATGGCCAACTGAATGCTGAACGCTCAAACGCCATTTTGATCTGCCATGCCCTGACCGGTGACCAACATGTCGCCAATGTGAATCCGGTGACGGGCAAACCTGGCTGGTGGGAAACCATGGTCGGGCCGGGTAAGCCCTTTGATACAAATCGTTTTTTCATAATTTGCTCGAATGTGTTGGGGTCCTGTCTCGGTACAACGGGTCCCGCCTCGATCAACCCGGCAACCGAACGTCCCTACGCACTTGATTTTCCGGTCGTGACCATTCGCGACATGGTCAACGCGCAAGCCCGCTTGATGGATCATCTGGGAATCGAGACGATTTTTTGCGTTGCAGGCGGCTCGATGGGGGGCATGCAGGTTCTTGAGTGGGCCGCGTCCTATCCGCATCGCGTTTTCTCGGCCATGCCCATCGCGACGGCTGCGAAGCATTCGGCTCAAAATATTGCCTTTCATGAAGTCGGCCGACAGGCTGTGATGGCTGATCCTGAATGGCGGAAGGGCCGCTATCTCGATGAGGGTACGCGGCCGGAAAAAGGCCTCGCTGTTGCGCGCATGGCGGCGCATATCACTTATCTTTCCGAGCAGGCCTTGCACCGAAAATTCGGACGCAATTTTCAAGACCGAATGGCGCCGACTTTTTCATTCGATGCTGATTTTGAAGTCGAATCCTATCTTCGCTATCAGGGTCGAACTTTTGTTGAGCGGTTTGATGCGAACTCTTATTTGTTTCTGACGCGTGCGATGGATTATTTTGATCTGGCCAAAGATCATGGTGGGAGTCTCGCGCGCGCTTTTTCCGGATCAAAGACGCGATTTTGCGTGATGTCATTTACATCTGACTGGCTTTTCCCAACGCGCGATTCACGCGCGATTGTTCATGCGCTGAACGCGGCTGGTGCATCGGTTTCCTTTGTCGAGATTGAAACAGACAAAGGCCATGACGCCTTTTTGCTTGAGCTACCTGATCTCTTTAATACGACGCGTGGATTTATTGATTCAGCCGCACGGGCGAAAGGTCTTACCGTGAATGGAGTGCCAACTCCATGACATTCACTACCCTTCAAGATGATCAGTATAATGCCCGCGTTGACCTTCATCACCTCGCCGCGATGGTTGCCGAGGGGTCCCGCGTTCTTGATGTAGGCTGTGGTGATGGCACATTGTTGCGCATTCTTGCGGAACGACGGGGCGCCGATGCTCGCGGTATCGAGTTATCTCAATCCGGCGTGAATGAGTGCGTTGCCAAAGGCCTTTCAGTAATTCAAGGCGATGCTGATTCAGATCTTGTTTTCTATCCGGATCAGTCTTTCGACTATGTTATTCTCTCGCAGACATTACAGGCGATGAACCGACCTCGTGATGTTGTTGAACATATGCTGCGCATTGGTCGTTATGCGATCGTCTCTTTTCCGAATTTTGGTCATTGGCGCATTCGGCTTCAGCTCTTGTTTTCGGGTCGTATGCCGGTGACAAAAAACCTTTCATACTCATGGTATGAAACACCCAATATTCATTTTTGTACGATTGATGATTTTACATCGCTCTGCAAAGAAATTGATGCAAAAATTGACGATGCTGTCGCTCTCGATCGTTTTGGCATTCCTGTAAGAACGGAACTGCCACGATCCTTGTGGAACTTCTTTGGCGAACAGGCTGTGTTTGTTCTCTCTCGCGAGAATCGCTAATTTTTATCTGATAAAGGATGAAGATCGCGCACGAGCCCTTTCAATCGTTCATCGGGAAGATGCGTATAGATTTGTGTCGTGCCGATATCGGCATGGCCGAGTAGTTGCTGAACGATACGCAGATCAGCGCCGCCTTGAAGAAGATGACTGGCGAATGCATGACGCAGCACGTGCGGGCTTATTAGTCGCGGCGGGATACCGGCCTCCATCGCAAGCTCTTTGAGATCGCGCGCAAAAGCTTGGCGCGTCATGTGCCCGCTCTCACTATCAGACGGAAACAGCCATGGCGATGATTTGAGCGCCTCGCCTCCCAATTCGAGATAACGCGCGATGGCGTCTTTCGAACGCTCTGTCAGAGGGACTAAGCGTTCCCGACCTCCTTTGCCGCGTATGGCGAGAAGCCGCTCTTTCATTCGGGCAACTCGCGCCGGCAAGGCGACGAGTTCGGAAACGCGCAAACCCGTTGCGTAGAGAAGTTCGAGAAGTGCGGCCAAACGGGCAGCGCGCAGGCGCACCGCCTCGCTCTGATCGGGACGCTCAATGCGGTCAAATGCGGTTGCAATCAGGCGGTCAACATCGGCAATGGAAAGCGTCTTTGGTAATGATCTTTTCTGTTTTGGGGCATCGAGCGCATCAATAGGATTATCCTTCCGCCGCTTTTCGGCCTGAAGAAAAAAGTAGAATTGCCGAAGCGCGGCCCGTTTGCGTGCCGCAGTAGACGGTGCAAAGCCTGCTGCGGCAAATTGGCTGAAAACAGCCCGCAAATCGGCTGATTCTGCCTCCCCCAGCTCGGCTTTTCGCTTCAAAAGTCGACTTTCGGCATCTTCAAGGTCGCGCCGATAGGCTTCCAGCGTGTTTTTGGCCGCTCCTCTTTCAGCAGCCAGCATCGCAAGAAAATCATCAATCGCAGACGGGGGGCCGCTGGGTTTACGCTTCATGATCGGCAAATGATGCAAGATTCGTTGGTCTTATGCTATGACCCAACCGCCAAGACCGGGGGTTGATGTGACCGAAGCCAATACGCCTATAAATCCGATTGAAACGGAAGAGTCCCGCGCGCTGAAAGCGGCGCTGGGCACCCGTGCCATTGTTCTCGTCGGCATGATGGGTGCGGGCAAGACATCAATTGGCAAAAGATTGGCGCAGCGTTTAGCCGTTCCGTTTAATGACGCCGACGCCGAAATTGAACGTGCCGCCGGTATGACAATTCCGGAAATTTTTGCATCGCGCGGTGAAGCCGAATTCCGCCTTGGCGAGCAACGGGTGATCAATCGGTTGTTGGGCGAGGGTTCGAGCGTCCTAGCCACGGGCGGCGGCGCTTTCATGAATGCTGAAACACGCCACAAAATCGCCGAGTCAGGTCTCTCAATCTGGCTGAAAGCGGATTTTGATGTTTTGATGCGGCGCGTCAAAAAAAGATCCAATCGCCCCTTGTTACAAACAGAAGACCCAGAAAAAACGCTGCGTGACCTCATCGATCAACGTTATCCGACCTATGCGGAAGCCACGCTGACCATCCATTCGCGTGATGTTGCGCATGAAGTAATCGTCGATGAGATCGTTACTGAATTATCATCTCATCTCGGTATCGGCTTGCCACCGAAGCAAAGTCCAGCTTCCGACCTCGTCAGAGTTGATTTACCCGGCCGAGCTTATGATATCGTAATTGGCAGCGGCCTTCTTGTATCGGCGGGTGAACGTATTGCAGCCCATGGTAAAGGTCTGTCCGCCGCTATCGTTACAGACGAAACCGTTGCACAACATCATCTTACGGCGCTTCAAGAAAGTTTGCGCAAAGCGGAGATCCGTTTCGCACCGATCATCATCCCTGCAGGTGAAAAATCAAAATCGATGACCATGTTGGCAAATGTTATCGATGGGATCCTTGAGGCCAAAATGGAACGGGGTGATCTTGTTATCGCTTTGGGCGGAGGCGTTATCGGTGATCTCGCTGGCTTTGCTGCCGCGATCACACGACGCGGAATGCGCTTTGTACAAATTCCCACAACGCTTCTGGCGCAAGTCGATTCATCGGTTGGTGGCAAGACGGGCGTTAACTCCGAACATGGCAAAAACCTCATTGGTGCCTTTCATCAACCTAGCCTCGTTCTTGCTGACGTTGATTGCCTTGACACCCTTTCACGTCGCGAATTTGCCGCAGGCTATGCTGAGGTCGTTAAATATGGCCTGATCAACGACGCTGAATTTTTTAATTGGCTTGAGGCTCATCACGAAGGTGTGTTTGCCGGTGGGCCTGATCGTGTTCATGCCATCTCCACCTCTTGCCGCGCTAAAGCAGCAATCGTCATGCGTGATGAACGTGAGGAAGGCGAAAGAGCGCTTCTGAATCTTGGTCATACATTTGCTCACGCGTTCGAACGAATTGTTGCCTATGATGGCACCCGTCTCGTTCATGGTGAAGCCGTGGCTATCGGTCTTTGCTGTGCTTTCCGTTTTTCGCAACGTCTCGGCCTTGCCTCCGGACAGGACGCTTCCCGTATTGAGCGCCATCTTGAAAAAGTCGGATTGCCGACAAAAATAAAAGATATTCCCGGATGGAATGCAGGGTCTGAACAAATTCTCGAAGCGATGGCACAAGATAAAAAAGTTAAAAGAGGTCGTTTAACTTTTATTCTTGCGCGCAGCATCGGCGATAGTTTTATTGCACCAGATATTGATTCCGGTGACGTTCGCTCCTTCTTGGATGAGCAGTTGGCCAGCTAGGTGAAAAACCGATCATGGAACATTTGAATATTTCAGCGGATCCTTGGTTCGCTCTCGGTATCGTTGTGTTTTGTCTCGCGCTATCAGCCTTTTTCTCTGGCGCCGAGACCGCATTGACCGCGGCTTCGCGGGCGCGCATGCACGCACTAGAAAAATCCGGCGATCAAAGGGCAGGACTTGTTAATCGACTCCTCATGATGAAGGAACGCTTCATCGGCGCCATGCTCATTGGCAACAATGTCGTTAATATTGGCGCATCGGCTTTCACTACGAGTGTTCTCATTCAATTCTTTGGCGCTGAGGGAACGATTTACGCAACAATCGTCATGTCCGTTCTCGTCATTATTTTTGCCGAAGTCATGCCAAAGACGATTGCGATTACAAGTCCTGATCGTGCGGCTCTCATTTTATCTCGCCCTTTGTCTTTGGTTGTCGCGTTATTCGGCCCTCTGACTATGGCTGTTGAAGCGCTCGTCCGTCTTTTTCTCTATCCGTTCGGTATCCGAATCGGTGCGAATGACGCGGTCTTATCAGCGACCGAAGAACTTCGTGGTGCCGTTAATCTCTTGCACAGCGAAGGGGGTGTGGAAACCGACGCTCAAAAAATGTTCGGCGGCTTGCTTGATCTTGAAGAGCTCGAAGTCTCCGACATTATGGTTCATCGAACTAAAATGCGGACGATTTCAGCCGATCTTCCGCCTGAAGACATTGTGAAAGAAGTTCTGGCATCTCCACATACGCGGTTGCCGCTTTGGTCCGAGTCATCCGAAAATATTATTGGCATTCTTCACGCTAAAGATCTTCTTCGGGCTTATGACGCGGCGGGCGGAAAAGCGTCTCAGCTTGATGTTCGCTCCATCGCGATTGAGCCTTGGTTCGTTCCCGACACGACATCGTTGAAAGATCAATTGAAAGCCTTTCTTTCTAAAAAGCTCCATGTTGCGCTTGTTGTTGATGAATATGGTGAGGTCATGGGCCTTGTCACGCTTGAAGATATCCTCGAAGAGATTGTTGGCGACATTCGCGATGAACATGATATTCGCGTTCAAGGTCTACGCACCATGCCCGACGGGTCGGTTCGCGTCGATGGTTCGGTCCCGATCCGGGATTTAAATCGCGCGATGGATTGGAATTTACCTGACGAAGAAGCGACAACGATTGCAGGTCTCGTCATTCATGAAGCTCAGACAATTCCTGAAATTGGGCAGATTTTTACATTTTATTCGTATCGGTTTGAAATTCTACGCAAATCGAAAAATCGCATTGCCTTGCTCAAGATTACTTCTTTGAATAAGGCAAAGCCGGATGGAAAACGTCAAAATTCATAAGATTTTCGTTACCAATTATTAGTCAATATTCCCTAACGTAAGTCTATCCGCTGATCGGGCGGTTTCCCGCATGGATGGCTTACTATGGATTTCGCGACTGCCCTCGGCCTCATTATTGGACTGGCCGTTATCGGAATATTAACCATGCTCGACGGGTCGCCGGGCGCGTTTGTTTCCGAACACGCGATGATTGTTATTTTTGGTGGCTGCGCCGGCGCAACGTTAATTCGCTTTCCTTTATCAACGCTTCTTCATGGCTTCCCGACCGGCATGCGCTATGCGTTTTTGATGCATTCGTCGGAGCCCCGTGAGTTAATTGAGGAAATTACGAAAATTGCTGACACCGCAAGGCGCTCAGGCGCCGCCGCGCTTGAGCGCGTGACCGTTAAGGATCGCTTTCTCGCACAGGGCATCCGCTACATTGCAGACGGCTATGATCGTGAGTTTATTCGTGAAACTTTACAGCGTGATACGGATGCCTTTCTTCAACGATTAGAAGAAGGCGGAAAAGTTTATCGCGCTATTGGCGACGCGGCACCGGCATGGGGGATGATCGGAACTCTGATTGGGATGGTGCAGATGTTTAGTAACATGGAAGACCCATCAAAGCTTGGTCCCTTCATGGCTATTTCATTGTTGGCGACGCTCTATGGCGCTTTGATTGCTAATCTCATCTGTCTTCCCGTTGCCGATAAGCTCCAGCTTAAACTCGAAGAAGAAGATGTATGCCGCGCGCTTGTCATCGACGGGGTGATGCAAATTCGTGAAGCCAAGAGTCCGGCAGTGGTGCGTGAAATGCTTGTAGCCTATTTGCCCATCAAGCATCGTGAAGCGATGGCGGCGGCCTGACCATGGCACGGAAGAAGGGCGGCGGACATGGTGGTGGCGGTCACGGTTGGTTCGTGACCTTTGCGGACCTTATGGGCCTCTTGATGAGCTTCTTTGTGATGCTCGTTGCTTTCTCGACCCAAGATCAAGCAAAAATGAAACTGGTCGCAGGGTCAATGAAAGACGCCTTCGGTATGCAGGTAAAAAACCAGTTCGCTTCGTTGATCGAAATGGATGGAACACCTACAAAGCCCTTTTTGAAAAACGCGAAATTTTTGCCTCCCGAAAATGGTACGGACCAAGCGGGTCCGGTTGTCGGTGAGCGTCGCATGGAGGGCCTCGATCTTGCCACCAATGACCGTACATTCGCGCTCGCGGCGGCGACGTTAAGACAAGCGATTGCCGATATGCCGGAGTTGACTGAAATTTCCAAGAATCTGATTATTCAGGAGACGAAGGACGGATTGGATGTCGCCCTTGTCGATCAGTCAGGACGCTCAATGTTTGCTGACGGGTCGTCAGAGCCCCAGCCCTTCGTCAAAGATGCCTTGATCAAATTGGCCGGTCCGATCCGCAAATTGTCGAACAGGATCGCGATCACAGGCCATACGGCGCGGCCCGCGCCCGGGACTATGGGTGAGGCGTCGCCGTGGGACCTTTCAGTCAGCCGGGCGGCGGCCGTTCGCTCCGTCCTTTCGGAGGCAGGCCTTCCCAAAGATCGCTTCGCGTCGATTGCGGGCAAGGCGGATACTGAGCCGCTCTTTCCCGATAATCCGACACTCGCGGCTAATCGGCGGATTGATATTCTCCTCCTCCGCGAGCCTCCACCGCTCCCCATTCAGAAGAAATTTTGATTTTTCTGAACCTTGCAAGGCTTCTTCAAGTCGGTTAGCAAAACCTTCGCGCGCGCTGATTTTGTGCGGAACGGAGCCTAGCAATGACCTATGTCGTCGTCGAAAACTGCATCAAGTGCAAATATATGGACTGCGTCGAGGTTTGCCCGGTCGATTGCTTCTATGAAGGCGAGAATATGCTCGTCATTCATCCTGATGAATGCATCGATTGCGGCGTTTGCGAACCGGAATGTCCAGCCGAGGCCATTAAGCCTGATACGGAGACCGGTCTCGAGTCCTGGCTCAAGCTCAATGCCGATTATGCCAAGCAATGGCCTAATGTCACGATCAAGCGGGACGCTCTTCCTGAGGCTAAGGAGTTTGACGGCAAGTCCGATAAACTGGCTTTGTTTTCCTCAGAACCCGGTCAAGGCGACTGATCGGATCGGGCTAAACCGCGGCTATTTTACCATAAAGCTTGGAAATAGTTCGATTTTCTGGTATGAGAACTAAGTCCCGCTTTTGGGGCGGGTTTTCGGTTCATTTGATCGGATAGAGCGACCCCATCCCCTTCCCCCCTGGTTCGTATTAACCCTCGGATCGAGAGGTAGGGATCGTTTTTGTTGCGGATACCCCCGCTCTTTATAGAGCCAGGGCTCCTCGACAGAAATTGGGGTTGAAGGTCCAGATCTCGCCGCGTTCGGCGCAACGAAAGAGAAAGATCGCGTCATCATGACGACAACTTCGAAGAAGACGACCAAAGGTTACGGCTTCAAGACAGGCGAAGCCGTTGTTTATCCTACCCATGGCGTCGGCCGCATTAAATCCATAGAGGTGCAGGAAGTCGCGGGCTTCAAGCTCGAGCTCTTTGTCATTTTCTTCGAAAAAGACAAAATGACTTTGCGCGTCCCTGTCGCAAAAGCGCCTTCTGTTGGTATGCGCAAGCTTTCTGAAACGGCGATCATTACCAAAGCCCTCGAAACTGTTACGGGTCGCGCCCGGATTAAGCGGACCATGTGGTCCCGCCGCGCGCAGGAATATGAAGCAAAGATCAATTCCGGCGATCTCATTCAGATTGCTGAAGTTGTTCGCGATCTCTATCGGTCCGAAGCACAGCCAGAGCAGTCCTATTCCGAGCGTCAGCTTTATGAGGCAGCGCTTGATCGCTTGGTCCGCGAAGTCGCTGCCGTAAACGGCTCGACAGAAAATGAAGCGCTTAAATTGATCGAACAGCAATTGGCGAAATCGCCCAAGCGCAGCAAGGCGGCAGAAGTCGAGGCGGAAGCTGAGGCTGAAACTGAATCTGACGTTGATCAAGAAGAAGCGGCTTAATCGCCACGCAATCTTTATCTCAATCGGTAAGACTAAGGGGCGGTTTACGCCCCTTTTTCTTTGCGAAGCGATCCTTACTCAGCCGTGATCAGTTTGTAAGGTGCGCCTGCTTTCAGCTTTGGTCGATCGAGTCCGTTTAAAATCAAGAAACGATCAAGCGGCCGATCAACACCTCGCATTTGTGTAACCAGTGTTTCAATCGACTCATTTTCCGTAGCTGTAATCGTGGAAAGACGAAGTGGTCGTAATGTGTCTCGTTCTTCTGCGCGCAGTGTCCTGAAACTTCTAATCGAGTCCATCA
This sequence comes from Hyphomicrobiales bacterium, assembly GCA_947456435.1. Taxonomy (GTDB): domain Bacteria; phylum Pseudomonadota; class Alphaproteobacteria; order Rhizobiales; family Beijerinckiaceae; genus CAIUPE01. The sequence continues at coordinate 10,959 of CANGSG010000008.1, read as the reverse complement.
ATTGGCGATCAAGCTCGGGTGTAAGATTTCGTGCAGCAAAGATAATGCGGAATAGATCTGTCCCTTTGCGGATAGCCGCAAATCGGAAGGTCCAGTCAGCACCAACGCCTAGTCCTGTTGCACAGTCATAACCTCCGACGAGCGTTTCATCGACCTGATCAATTTTTATATCTTCAATCCAGCCTTTTGCGAGAGAGGCTGCGGGCGAAAGATCTGACTGAATAATATCGAACCGCATGGCAACCGTGCCATTGGAATCTAAGCCTAAAAACGCTTCGGTCGAATTTTCGAGTTTAAGCAAAGTGGGTGCGGTAAAAGCGAAATCAAATCGCGGATGAAAAAATTGGTGCTCGCGGATTACACCCCCTGATGGATCTTCACCATAGGCCAATCCATCAAGTGCCTCGATATAATGAGCGCGATCAGCCTCGATAGATCCGCTTTGAGAATTATCTCTGGCTGCCACGAGGGCCGCCGAGATCCGCTGCGGTGTTGCCGGATGCGAAGACAAGAATGAAATTCGGCGGCTTGGCTGCGAGAGTGATTGAAAATTTGATTGACGAGCCAGTGATGATAAGAATCGCGCTGCGCCATTTGGATCATAACCAGCCTTCGCTGTTGTCTTGATACCGATTTCATCAGCTTCTAATTCTTGCGCACGCGAAAAACTTGCACGTAGAAACTGAATTGATTCAGGAGCACTCGTATCGTTCGGCGCAAGAGCATCAGGGAGCGTGCGGGCATATTTTTCTAACTCGGCGCGTTTGAGCGCGTGGTTGGCCGTGACATGCGCCACTTCGTGTGCAATTACCGCTGCGATTTCCGAAGTATCATTGGCAAGAGCAAGCAGTCCTCGTGTGACATAGAGTTCGCCGTTAGGCAGAGCGAATGCATTGGGTGATGCCGAGTTGAGAATCGTAACACGGTATCTTTGACCGGGATCGTCACTTGCAGCCACAACACGATCAACGATTTTGCGGAGCTGACTTTTAAGATTTTCATTAGCGGCGTATTCGCCACCAAACATCTGGACGAGTGTTGTCCGTTCTTCCGTAAGAATCTTCTCAGGCACACCCGCGGGTACTGACGCAATGGGACGAGACTCGCCTGAAGGGGGGGTTACACAGGCTGTTAGATGTATTGACAAAGCGATTATGGCGCTCAGACGGATGGCAAGTGCCAAGCGCGCTTTGCCTTGAGAAGCCAAGTCAGAAATCACTGCCGTCCGCACCATTACCCGGTTCGCCCATATTTTGTCCCGTCAGAATGGCTGAGGAGGACCTTTCAATAAAGGTCTAGCCTATGATCAATAAAAATGAATAAAAATCCGGAGTACCGCCCCGCTGTAAATCAGGGCGGCTTATGGTAAGACCCCTTTCGACGGTCCCGTAGCTCAGCAGGATAGAGCGACGGTTTCCTAAACCGTAGGTCGGATGTTCGAGTCATCCCGGGATCGCCACTTTTCGATCAAAAACCTGATCGACCAAAAGCGCCGGAAGGATGATTCAAGCGGCCGTCTTTTGTTTCAGTCTTTCTATTTCTTCTTTGAGATGGAGCTTTTTACGCTTGAGCTCTTTGAGCTTAATTCCGTTTGTGGCCGGATGGTTCCGTTCACCTTCAATTTCACGCTCAAGCGCCTGATGGCGGCGGGTGAGTTCAACGAGATGCGACTGTATCGACATTCCGCTCTCCTTCTATCGCCGGTGCGAATCCGGCTCTCACGAGTGTGTCACAAAATTGTCGTCTGTCGAGGGCTGCTTTCGAATATGGCGTTCGATGCGATGCACCATTTCTGACAAAGGCTTGAAGACATTTATCTTCCCCTTCACCTTGCAAGGTGAAAGAGGTCTCTGGCATAAATGAGGCAATTGGATAATCGATCCGGAAGCGAAAAAACTCATGAATGATTCCTCCGGCTCACCCCCGCCTCCGTCGCCAGAAATTAATGAAGCGGACCTTCAGGCCGAGCTTCAGCAACTGCGCATCGAACACAAAGATATCAGCGATGCGGTTGACGCGCTCGAAGCTATCGGACAGGCCGATCAATTGCAGATCCGTCGTTTCAAGCGGCGTAAACTAATCCTCAAAGACCGCATTCGGCAGATCGAGGATCAATTAACGCCTGATATCATCGCCTGACCGACGAGGGCCGACCTCTTGCCAGCGGGAGCCTTGAAGGATAGGGAGCTTTTTTCAACGGCAAAGGCTTACGTCGATGACGGTCTCCGTTCCCCCCATCGCCATAATCATGGGCAGCCAGTCTGACTGGGCAACGATGCGTCATGCGGCCGAAACCCTGGATGCGCTGGGCGTCGATTACGTCAAACGCATTATTTCGGCCCATCGGACACCAGAGCGGCTTTACAATTTTGCACGTGGCGCACGGGACACTGGCCATAAGGTGATTATTGCGGGCGCTGGCGGTGCGGCACATCTTCCGGGCATGACGGCGGCGATGACACCATTGCCGGTCTTTGGCGTGCCGGTAGAATCTAAAGCCCTCTCCGGACAGGACAGTCTATTATCCATCGTTCAAATGCCGGCCGGAGTTCCGGTGGGAACGCTGGCTATTGGAAAGGCCGGAGCGGTGAACGCGGCTTTGCTCGCTGCCGCCGTTTTGGCGCTTAATGATCCCGCGCTTGCAATCAGGCTCGACGCTTGGCGCGCAAAACAAACCGCGGCGGTCGCGGACGCACCTTCAGATGAGGCTTGATCTCTCGTGCTAAAACCGGGCGACACGATTGGGATTCTGGGCGGTGGCCAATTGGCTCGCATGATGGCGTTGGCGGCCGCACCGCTTGGGCTGAAATGTCATATCTTTGCGCCTGAAGGCGATAATCCGGCCTTTGACGTGGCCGCCGCGCGAACAATCGCTTCCTATGAAGATGTCGCCGCGCTTGAAACCTTTGCGCGTTCGGTTTCCGTCGTAACCTATGAATTTGAAAATGTTCCGGCACGAACAGCTGAAATCTTGTCGGCCCTCGTTGAAGTTTTGCCGAACCCACGCGCGCTTGAAACAACCCAGGATCGCTATATCGAGAAAAGCTTCATTCGGGATCTGGGGTTGGCTGTGCCTGATTTTGTGCCCGTCGATTCGCTTGAAAGCCTGACCGCGGCGGTCGCTCAATTGGGTCGACCGAGTGTCTTAAAAACCCGGCGCTTTGGTTATGACGGCAAGGGTCAGGCGATGATCAAATCGGAGACCGATCTCGCGGATGCTTGGAGCGTCATCGGACAATCGCCCGCGATTTTGGAGCAATTCATCCCTTTTGAACGCGAAGTTTCAGTTGTTGCTGCGCGCAATACCGTTGGCGCCGTCGTCACATACGATGTCGCGGAAAACCGTCACACCCACCATATTTTGGCCGAAACCACTTTGCCGGCTCATATTTCGGCCGAGACGGAGCGTGCTGCGAAAGAGGCCGCGAGCCGGATCGGTGCGGCGCTCGCCTATGTCGGGGTTTTTGCGGTCGAGTTCTTTGTGGTGGGTTCAGGCGAGAATGAGCAACTTCTGGTCAATGAGATCGCACCCCGCGTTCATAATTCGGGTCACTGGACCTTGGGTGGCGCCGAAACGTCGCAATTTGAGCAGCATATTCGAGCTATCGCTAGCTGGCCTTTGGGCAGCGCAAAGCGATTGGGGCGGATCGAGATGCGTAATCTGATCGGCGCCGATAGTGATCAATGGCTCGATTTTGTCACCGAACCGGGCCTCCATGTGCATCTTTACGGCAAAGCCGAAAATCGGGCGGGCCGGAAAATGGGGCATCTGACCCGGGTTCTCCCTTAAGTCACGAACAGGATTCATGTTTTCGGGATTTTTTGCCGATTCCCACGTGGACAGGTCTGCGGCTATCTGTTAGAGACCGCGCTCACACTGCCGTATGGCAATTGGAAATTCAGCTCAAACCTAATTTAGGTTTAAACCCTCGGGGAAATGACGCGTGCAGGTTCTCGTCCGTGACAACAATGTTGATCAAGCGCTGAAAGCGCTCAAGAAGAAGATGCAGCGCGAAGGCATCTTCCGTGAAATGAAGCTCCGCGGCCATTATGAAAAGCCTTCTGAGAAGCGCGTTCGTGAAGAAGCGGAAGCCGTTCGTCGCGCCCGCAAGCTGACCCGTAAGAAAATGCAGCGTGAAGGCCTCCTTCCGGCCACTAAGGCTAAGGCTCCGACACGCTAAGAGCTTTATTCTTTTCGGTTATGATCGAAGTGGGCGTTCCTCTTGGGGCGCCCTTTTTGATTCAAGCCTCAACTTTCTTGCGCCTGACATCGGAACTTCTTACGATTATATTCAATAAGATTGTTCTTTCGCGCTCGCGATAAAAATAAGCGGATAGCAAAATGAAACAGATCGATCTTTTTTCACGTGGACTTGTAATTGGCTCTCTCTGCGTGGTTCTGGCCGCTTGTTCGACCACAACCGCACCAGGCCCTATCGTTTCCGTTGCGGAAATGGACAAGGATCTCGATACGGCGAAAGTGAATATTGAATCACTCACCGCCGTGATCGAGAGCAACCCTAAAGATGCGACGGCCTATAATACGCGTGGCGCTGCATTGGCGCGGATCGGAAAATATGTCGAAGCCGAAGATGACTTTTCGAAAGCAATTGATCTGAAGCCTGGCTATTCAGCGGCATATACAAATCGCGCGCTCGCTTATCGTCAGACCGGTCAAGATGATTTGGCGTTGAATGATTTCAATCGTGCGATTTCATCTAACGCTTCATATGGCGCAGCCTATCTCGGTCGCGGAAATCTTTATCGCGCGATAAACAAATTTCCAGAAGCGATCGCTGATTTGACACAAGCCATCAAACTCAATCCCGAATCTGCCCAAGCCTATCACGCGCGTGGACTAATTTTTCAAAAGCAGGGCCTACATAAGAAAGCGACGAATGATTTCGATGCTGCGATTGATCGCGATCCTTTTGTCGCGGCGCCTTATCTTGCGCGCGGCCAAAGCCTAATTGTTCTCGGAAATTATGACTCGGCGATTGAAGACTTCAATGCCTGCCTCAATGTGAATGCTGATCTCGTCGACGGGTGGCTAGGACTTGGATTGGCCAATGAGAAAAAAGGCGCCAAAGACGCCGCTATCGAGGCTTACAACCGCGCGCTCGCTGTTGATGTGAATAATGCTGCGGCACGAGACGCACTGACCCGTTTATCGGGCGGCGAAAAAAGCGGCGGAGGTTTATTCGGCAAAAAACTCTTTTGATCGAAAAAAGGAGTCGGGACGACGGTACGCCTCGACTTCTATACTAAATTAGTGCGCCAAAGATTTATTGATGTCTTCGACCATCTTCTTCGCATCAGCGAAGAGCATCAGCGTATTGTCCTTGAAGAACAATTCGTTTTCGACACCCGCATAGCCTGAGCCCATACCCCGCTTGATGAAGAGCACGGTCTTCGCTCTTTCGACGTCGAGAATGGGCATGCCAAAGATCGGCGATTGCGGATCGGTCTTTGCAGCAGGATTTGTTACGTCATTTGCACCGATCACAAAGGCAACATCCGCTTGAGCAAATTCTGAATTGATGTCTTCAAGTTCGAAGACTTCATCATAAGGTACATTTGCTTCGGCGAGCAGCACATTCATGTGGCCAGGCATACGACCGGCAACCGGATGAATGGCATATTTAACTTCGACACCTTCTTTTTTTAGAAGATCAGCCATTTCACGAAGCGCGTGTTGTGCCTGCGCCACGGCCATGCCGTATCCCGGAACGATGATCACGCTTGAAGCGTTCTTCATCATGAAAGCGGCGTCATCGGCTGAGCCTTGTTTAACGGGGCGCGTTTCAACATGGCCCGCAGCACCGCCGGTCGTCTCGCCGCCGAAGCCGCCAAGGATAACCGAGAAGAACGAGCGGTTCATGCCCTTACACATGATGTAAGACAGGATGGCACCTGATGAACCGACAAGAGCGCCGGTGATGATCAGCGCCATATTCGAGAGCGTAAAGCCGATACCTGCTGCGGCCCAACCCGAATAGGAATTCAGCATCGAAACGACGACCGGCATATCGGCGCCGCCAATCGGAATGATGATCAAGATACCGAGCAGAAGGGCAACGAGCGTGATCAGCCAGAAGAGCACCGTGCTCTGCGAGATCATGAACAAGATAATCAAAGCAACAAGGCCGACCGCCAAAGCAATATTGATGAGGTGACGGCTCGGCAGCATGATGGGCTTGCCGCTCATATTGCCGTTGAGTTTCAAGAACGCGATGATTGAACCGGTGAAGGTGATCGCACCAATCGCCACGCCGAGGGACATTTCGACAATGCTTGCGACTTTAATGCCGCCATTCGCTGTCGCGATGTGAAAGGCTTCTGGTGCGTAGAGCGCTCCCGCCGCAACAAACACGGCAGCAAGACCAACGAGCGAATGGAAGAACGCCACGAGTTGCGGCATCGCGGTCATCGCAATACGTCTTGCGAGAATGGCACCGAAACCGCCACCCATAACAAGACCAACAATCAAGAGGCTCCAGCCGGTCACACTGTTGGGTGGCGAAATCAGGAGGGTCGTCACCATGGCAATCGCCATGCCGATCATACCGAAGAGATTACCTTGCCGTGATGATGCTGGTGAGGAAAGACCACGCAACGCCAGAATGAAAAGAACGCCCGAGACGAGATAGAGAAGGGCTGCAATATTGCCGGACATGGGCTTATCCCTTCTTCTTATACATTGCGAGCATGCGTTGGGTCACAAGGAACCCACCAAAGATGTTCACGCTTGCAAGGATCAAAGCGCCAAGACCGAAGAGCCGCGCGGGCAGCGCCCCGTCTTCGCCGGCGGTTGTCGCATCAACACCGATTGCGAGAAGCGCACCCACAACGATCACTGATGAAATCGCATTCGTCACCGACATCAAAGGCGTATGAAGCGCAGGTGTTACAGCCCATACAACGAAATAGCCGACAAAGACGGCGAGAATGAACAGAGCAAATTCGAATACGAAGGGATCGATAGCGCCCCCACTCGCACCATGCGCTGCGGCTCCCGCGATTGATCCGGCTTGCGTTGCCAGACCTTGCGCGATGTCGGCGAGATCTTTTGCGGCATCGGCAAGAGCCGCCGCTTTGTCGTGCAGCATTTGAGCGGTGTCGGTCGCCATGCGAGACTCCGTAAGATTAGGATTTTGGCTGGAAGTTTGGATGGACAACAGAACCGTCACGCGTCAGTAGCGTCGCTTTGACAAGTTCATCATCCCAATTGATCGCGAGTGTCTTTTCTTTCTTGTCGACCATCGTCTCAAAGAAGGCGAAAAGATTCTTCGCATAGAGTGCGGACGCACTGGCCGCGATACGACCAGGTAGATTGAGTGGTCCGAGGATTGAGACACCGTTCTCGGTCACGACCGTTTCACCGGCCTTCGAAAGCGCCACATTACCGCCGCGCTCGACTGCGAGATCGACAATCACCGAGCCCGCGCGCATGGACTTCACCATATCTTCGCTGACAAGCTTCGGAGCCGGACGGCCGGGGATCAATGCTGTGGTGATCACAATGTCTTGTTTGGCGATATGGGAGGCGACGAGCGCTGCCTGCTTGGCCTGATACTCTGCCGACATCGGCTTCGCGTAGCCCGCAGCCGTTTCGGCCTGTTTGAATTCTTCGTCCTCGACCGCAATGAACTTTGCGCCGAGTGAAGCTACTTGTTCCTTGGCGGCCGGACGCACATCGGTCGCGGTGACAATTGCCCCAAGACGACGCGCTGTGGCGATCGCTTGAAGACCGGCAACGCCCGCGCCCATCACGAAGACTTTGGCTGCCGGAACGGTTCCCGCTGCCGTCATCATCATGGGCATGCCACGGCCATAGGCTGACGACGCGTCGATAACGGCCCGATAGCCGGCCAAATTGGCTTGGCTCGAGAGCACGTCCATGACCTGCGCGCGGGTAATGCGAGGCATTAATTCCATAGAAAAAGACGAAAGTCCGGCTTTTGCCATGGCGCCTAGGGCTTCTGCCGAGTCATAGGGGTCCATAATAGCCAGAACGAGCGCACCCTTGGGCATAAGGGCTAGTTCGCCCTCAGACGGGCGGCGAACCTTCAAAATCGCAGTGGCGTCGGCGAGGGCGTCCTTGGCCGATCCGGCGATTGTTGCGCCGGCAGCAGCAAAATCAGCGTCCGGAATGCCCGAATGCTTGCCTGCACCCGCTTCAATGGACACGCTTGCACCGAGTCCGATGAGTTTTTTGATGGTTTCCGGGGTTGCCGCGACGCGTGTTTCGAGCGCAGCGGTTTCCGAAATGACGGCGATCTTCATGGCAATCCCTGTCTGTATCGATCGATCCGGTGAAATGGACGACGTCTTAGGTCTACGACCAGACGGCGCGCCGGATCAGATCAGGGTGAGAGCCATAACGATCAAGAGGGCCGTAACCGCGATCGTTCCCCATTTTACGAACCCTACAAAGCGGCCATAGGTCCGCTCATGTTCGGCATAATCCATTCCTGACGCGGCGTGATCGTGGCTGGCCATGAAATCCCTCATATATTTAGCGATTGAACCCTTTTTTGATCCTCTATCGCATCACACGCTTTCGATCAATGTGAGCGTGACTAAAAGCCGCCTTTTGAATCCGCATGACAGATGGGCGGCATCATGCAAGGAAAGATACGAGAGTGAGGGAGTTTTTAGCCTATGCGCCTACTGTTTCTCGGCGATATTGTGGGTCGATCGGGACGGAATGCCGTTCTTGATGCGCTTCCGGGTTTGCGCCGTCGTTGGTCACTCGATTGTGTCGTGATCAATGGAGAGAATGCAGCAGGCGGTTTCGGGATCACTGAGACAATTTGCAACGACCTTTTGGATGCCGGAGCCGACGCCATTACTCTGGGCAATCATTCATTCGATCAACGCGAAGCGCTGGTTTTTATCGAACGCCAGCCGAAATTGTTACGTCCGATTAATTATCCCGCAACCACCCCCGGAAGGGGTGCCACCATGATCGAAACCGAGTCCGGTGCCCGCGTTCTGGTCGTTAACGCCATGGCCCGGCTCTATATGGATGCGCTTGATGACCCCTTCGCGGCGGTTGATCGCGCGGTGACACAGGCTCCTTTAGGTCAGATGTCTGATGCCATCTTGATTGATTTTCATGGCGAGGCCACGAGCGAGAAACAGGCGATGGGTCGCTTTCTCGACGGGCGTGTCTCGCTTGTCGTGGGCACCCACACGCATGTGCCGACATCCGATCATCGGATATTGCCCGGCGGCACGGGCTATTTGTCAGACGCCGGCATGTGTGGCGACTATGATTCCATCCTCGGCATGGCCCATGAAGAAGCGGTGCGTCGATTTGTCGAAAAGACGCCCGGCGCCCGGCTTGAAGCGGCGGATGGCGAAGGCACGCTTTCAGGCATTGCGGTTGAGACGGATGATGAAACCGGCCTCGCGATTGATATTGCGCCGGTGCGCATTGGACCGGGGCTATCACCAGCTCTTCCCGATTTCTGGGAGCTTTGATAACCGGCAGCGAGCCTTTTCTTTCCAAAGAGGGGGTTCTATAAGCGCGCCGGATTTGAATTTAGCCGATTAGATTTCGGCGAAGACACAGCAAGTGGATTAAACATATGGCCGGCCATTCCCAGTTTAAGAATATCATGCATCGCAAGGGCAAGCAGGATGCGATGCGGTCCAAAATGTTTTCGAAGCTGGCGCGCGAAATCACCGTCTCGGCAAAAATGGGTATGCCTGACCCGAATATGAATCCGCGTTTGCGCGCGGCCATTCAAGCTGCACGCGCTGAAAATATGCCGAAGGACAATATTGAGCGGGCCATCAAAAAAGCGCTTGGCGGTGACTCCGAGAATTACGAAGAAATCCGTTATGAAGGCTATGCGCCGGGCGGTGTTGCCGTCGTCATCGAAGCGCTGACGGATAATCGCAATCGTACGGCGTCTGAAGTGCGGTCCTATTTTACCAAGGCTGGCGGCGCCCTTGCCGAAACGGGCGCAGTTTCCTTCATGTTTGATCGCGTTGGTGTCGTTGAATTTGATATCAAAGTGGCTGGTGAAGATCAGATGATGGAAGCGGCTATTGAAGCAGGCGCTGATGATGTCTCCTCATCCGAGCATGGCCATGAAATTGTTACCGCGATGGAATCCTTGCGGGATGTCGCTAAAGCGCTCGAAGATAAATTTGGTGAACCGCGTAAAGCGGGTCTTGTCTGGCGACCGCAAAATATGATTGCGGTCGATGACGAGGCGGGTGAAAGAATCATGAAGCTGCTCGATACATTGGAAGAAAATGATGATGTGCAGCGCGTATTTTCGAATGCAGAATTTTCCGATGCTTTGATCGCGAAGCTCGGCGGATAAGATGATTGTCCGCATCCTCGGAATCGATCCCGGCCTCCGCAATACGGGCTGGGGTATGATTGCGCAGGACGGATCAAAACTCTCATTCATCGCTTGTGGTACAATCAAGTCAGATGAAAAAAAATCTCTATCCGAAAGATTGAAACAGCTTCACGAGGGGTTGAGCGAGATTGTTGCGTCTTTCACGCCCGATGAAGCTGCAGTCGAAGAAACTTTCGTCAATAAAGACGCCCGTGCCACATTGAAGCTTGGCCACGCGCGTGGAATCGCTCTTCTTGTTCCCGCTCTCGCCGGCTTGTCCGTTGCCGAATACGCGCCCAATCTTGTTAAAAAAACGATTGTCGGCGCGGGTCATGCCGATAAAGATCAAATTCACATGATGGTGAAAGTTCTTTTGCCAAAATCAGATGCCAAGACACCCGATTCCGCAGATGCGCTTGCGATCGCCTTAACCCATGCACAACATCGTGGCTTGGCGGCGCGGCTCAAGACATGACCGCTCAATCAATCTTGTTGGTCCAGGACCAAAAACGCGCTGTTGAGAAATCCGAATCCCGCTATAGTTTGACATCTGTATTCGCTGGATAATCTTTTCATGTATCAGCCCCCGCATTTT
>CANGSG010000007.1 GCA_947456435.1 Hyphomicrobiales bacterium | reverse complement strand
TGGAGTTTGAATTTGCGGATCGTTGGTTTCTGTCGCTTCGATTAAATCTTCTGAGATCGCTACTGATCCGTCGGGTTTGATTGTAACAGCCACGAGCAATCCGGAGAGATCGATATCGCGAGGAACGAGACGTCCGACAAGGAGTGATAAACCATCAAAGCCGATCTCTGCTCGTGGTGCGACAATGACCGATTTTCCGGTTTCATCACGAATGACAAATCCATCAACATGAAGATGGAGACCGCCCACCACTTCGCTGATTTCGGCACTGGATAAGGAGACGGCATAGCCTTTAGGCAAGCGGCTTTCGATTCCCGATGCAATTTGGCGCGTAATGAATTCGGAATTGATGGGTCCGCCCGAGAGCGTCCACAAACCGAAGCCGGCAACTAAGCCAATGACCACGAGCCCTAAACCAACGATCTCGGCGATCAAGCCGATCCCGCGCATTGAAAGATGAAAACTCCAGTGTCTTTTCGCTTTGGTCACAGGCGCGACGACAGGGTCGCGATACGCGTCCTGGGAAATCTCGTCTGCGCTGGACTGTTCCTGCGGGGAAGGGGTTTCTGTCATACCGATGTGTATCTCATTTCGGATATAGGCTTAACCGCGTCTGCCTGAATGAAACCTGTCTGGCCGAGTTTGGCTTAGCACAAAATTTTGCACCGAAAAACGCAATCTGGGCTGATACATGGCGCGTAGTTTACCCATTCGTATTGATTCGATGAAAGGATAGCATCATGACAAAAGAGCTCGCGTTAGGCGACAAAGCTCCCGATTTTACGCTCCCTGGCGATAGCGGTTCTGAAATTTCATTGGCAGCTTTGAAGGGAAGCAAGGTTGTCCTTTATTTTTATCCCAAAGACGACACTTCGGGCTGCACGAAGGAGGCGATAGCCTTTAACGGTCTGCGTAAGGCTTTTGATAAGGCGGGTGCGGTCATTATTGGCGTGTCACCCGATAGTCCGAAGAGCCACGACAAATTCAAAGACAAATATGATTTGAATTTCCCGTTGGCATCAGATGAGACGAAAGACATGCTTTCTGCCTATGGCGTTTGGGTTGAAAAGAGCATGTATGGTCGAAAATATATGGGTGTTGAGCGCTCAACATTTTTGATCGATGGCAAAGGTAAAATTGCGGCGCTTTGGACAAAGGTCAAAGTTGACGGGCATGCGGAAGAAGTTTTGAAGGCCGCTCAAGAATTATGAGCGATTAGTCAATATCTTCGACTTCGACCGTGCCGCCATAAACACGCTGCGCGAGAGCCGCTTCCATATAGGTATCGAGATCACCATCAAGTACATCGCCCGGTGCGCTTGATGTTACGCCGGTGCGCAGATCTTTGACGAGCTGATAGGGTTGCAGCACATAAGAGCGGATTTGGTGGCCCCAACCGACATCGGTTTTGGCTGCCTGATCCGCCATCGCTTTATCTTCGCGCTTTTTGAGTTCAGCTTCATAAAGGCGTGCGCGAAGCATGTTCCAAGCGGTCGCCCGGTTCTTGTGTTGTGAACGCTCTTGCTGACAAGCAACGACAATGCCGGAAGGAATATGCGTGATACGGACAGCCGAGTCGGTGGTGTTGACGTGCTGGCCGCCGGCGCCCGATGAGCGATAAGTATCAATACGGCAATCCGATTCTTTCACCTCGATATTGATGCGGTCATCAATCACGGGAAACACGCCGATCGAGGCAAAGCTTGTGTGCCGCCTTGCATTGGAATCGAAAGGTGAAATTCGTACGAGGCGATGCACGCCGGATTCAGTCTTCAGCCAACCATAGGCATTGTGGCCTTTGATGAGGAGCGTCGCGCCTTTAATGCCTGCTTCTTCACCATCGGATAAATCCATGACATCGACTTTGAATTTCCGACGTTCGGCCCAGCGCGTATACATGCGCATGAGCATGCGCGCCCAATCCTGACTCTCCGTGCCGCCCGCGCCAGAATGAATTTCGAGATAGGTGTCGTTCTGATCCGCTTCGCCTGAGAGCAGAGATTCAATTTGACGCCTTGCGGCTTCAACCTGAAGCGCCCGAATGGACTCTTCGGCTTCTGTGATAATGGATTGATCGCCTTCAGCTTCACCCATTTCGATGAGGTCTTCGGCGTCGCGTAAATCGCCTTCGAGGCGATTGATGGCAGCGAGCGACTCTTCAAGCTCGGTGCGCTCACGCATCAGCTTTTGAGCTTTTTCCGGATCGTTCCAGAGATCAGGGCTTTCAACAAGCGCGTTTAATTCGGCAAGACGTCGCGTCGCAGTATCGACGTCAAAGATGCCTCCTCAGCAGTCCGATCGACTGCTTGGCGGCTTCGGCCAGATTTTGTATCTCAGCGCGCATTGCGTTGTATCCGCTTCAAGTGACGGCGGCACGGTTACAAGCGTGCCGCTGGTTTGTAAAGACAATTGGACTTTTGGTTCTAGTAAACGCCGCCTGTGCCGGTACCCACCGCGCGTTCGACATCGGGTGAGGGCGTGAACAGACTCTGCGTGCTGAGCATATCTCCCTCATCACTTGCCGCTGGTTCAGTGCCGGGCTTATAGGCTTCGATCATTGTTCCTTTTTCGCCCGGTTGCGCGCGCAAGCCCGTATCAACATTGATACTCACGAGTTTGATACCGGCAGGGACGCGGAAAGGTGTGGCGGGTTTGTCAGCCAAAGCGAGTTTCATAAAATCGCGGAAGATAGGCGCCGTGAATTGCGAGGCTTGCGCTTGGCTGCCGAGCGATTTTGGTTTGTCATAGCCCATATAAACACCCACGGCGAGATCGGGCGAGAATCCAACGAACCAGAGATCCTTTGCATCATTCGTCGTGCCTGTTTTACCGGCAAGAGGTTTACCCACCGCCGCGACTGATCCACCCGTGCCACGAACCACCACACCCTCAAGAATAGAGGTCACTTGATAGGCTGTGAGGGGATCGATGACTTGTTCGCGCGTATCAGGAACTTTTGGCTCAGCTTGATCAGACCATTTCTCGAGAGAGCAGTCGGGGCAGGGACGATCATCGTGACGGAATATTGTTTTACCCCATCGATCTTGAATACGATCAATCAAGGTGGGCGTGATGTGTTTGCCGCCATTCACAAACATTGAATAGCCGCTCGTCACTTTGAGTACAGTCGTTTCACCTGCACCGAGCGACATCGCGAGCACGGGAAGAAGATTGTTATAAAGACCAAAACGTTTGCCGTAATCGGCAATGAGTGGCATGCCAATGTCTTGAGCGAGGCGCACCGTCATTTGGTTTTTGGAATGTTCGATCCCATAGCGAAGCGTACGCAAGCCATGTGATTGCTTGTCGAAGTTTTCGGGCTTCCAAATCGATTGACCTGGACCGAGATCAATCTCAATCGGCGCATCAAGCACGAGATCGGAAGGCGTATAACCGTTATCAATGGCGGCCGCATAAACAAACGGTTTGAAGGCTGAGCCAGGTTGGCGTTGCGCTTGCGTTGCACGATTAAATTTTGAGAGATCGAATGAGAATCCACCCACCATCGCAAGCACGCGGCCGGTTTGTGGATCCATCGCGACCAGTGCCCCCGAGACAGCTGGAATTTGTCTCAAACGATATTGACCGGATTTATCGGTCATCGGTTCGACATAGATCACATCACCCGGTGAGAGAATTTGTTTCGCGGTTTTCTTTGTCCATTTGAGGCCATCGGGCGAAAGTGTTCCCGTATCGCGTGTTGTCGTTACACGACCGCCTGAATCTCGTTTTGGCTGTAAGCCGATTTGCGCAATTTCACCGTTAAATCCAAGTACGACAGCCAATTGCCAGTTTTTCACATCGGTAACAGCCACCACATTGGCAAGCTCAACACCCCAATCGAGTGTTTGAACATCGATCTTTTGAACGACGCCATGAAACCCGTCACGCGCTTCGTCAAAACGCACAAGGCCGTCAGCAAGAGTCTGTCGTGCGAATTGTTGCAATTTTGGATCAAGAGTGGTGCGAACAGAGAGACCGCCTTCATAGAGCGTCTTCTCGCCATAGCGATCAAACAATTCACGACGAACTTCTTCAGCAAAGAAGCCCGCCGAAATTGTGTTTGGCGATACCGCGCGAAGGCTTACACCAAGCGGTTGCGATTTTGCCGCGTCACCTTCTTCTTTTTTCACATAGCCGTTCTCGACCATGCGATCGATCACATAATTGCGTCGATCAAGAGCGGCCTGTGTGCGACGGAAAGGATGATAATTATTAGGCGCTTTCGGTAAGGCAGCGAGATAAGCCGCTTCAGTCAATGTGAGTTCATTGACTGATTTTCCGAAGTAATTGAGCGACGCAGCAGCAACGCCGTAATTGCCAAGGCCAAGATAGATCTCGTTCAGATAAAGTTCGAGACTGCGCTCTTTCGAATAAGCTGTTTCAATTTTAAGCGCGACGAGCATTTCTTTGATTTTGCGATCAAAAGTTTGCTCGGAGGACAGAAGGAAGTTTTTGGCAACTTGTTGCGTGATGGTTGAAGCGCCTTGGCGTCGGCCGGGATGGGTGATGTTCGTGGCGACCGCGCGCATGATCCCTTCGGGATCGACACCAATATGGTGATAAAAGTTTTTATCTTCAGCCGATATAAAAGCATTCATCACGAGCTTCGGCATGGTTTGGATAGGCACATAGAGCCGTCGCTCTTTTGAATACTCAGCGAGCAAGCTCCCGTCACCCGCATGAATGCGAGTGGTTACGGCCGGTTGATAGGCGGCAAGCTGCGTGTAGTCCGGCAATTCCTGCGAATATTTCCAAATCACGAATCCAGCGCCAGCCGCGCCGAGCACGAAGAGGATCGCGCCGAGCGTGAACAGAAAACCAAAAAAGCGGAGGAGAAGGCGCATGACGGCGGGCGGGTTCGCTGGGCTTCACAAAGATTCGAAAAGGGGCCGGGCCGGCCGCATCCATCTAGTCGCTTCGCACCCTAATTACAAATACGGCAAGGATGGGGCGTTCTGGGGCTAAGGTTTAACTTTGGGCGTCGATTTAGCGCTATTGGCCCGGGTTCGGGTCATAAACTCAGAAATTCCGGCCGCAAGGCGCTCAGCTGTACGGTCGCGCCAATCTGCGGAAGTCAGGAGATCGATATCGCTTTTTGAGGATAAATAGCCAATTTCGATCAAAACAGAGGGGATATCGGGCGCGCGAAGCACTCGGAAGCCCGCGGCGCGCACGGGATTGCGGTTGAGCTGCACCACATCGGCAATCCGCGAGGCCAATTCTTGAGCAAGCAGAATTGAGTGGGCGCGTGTCTCGCGCAGCATGAGATCGCCCAGGATATCATTGACCGAAGTGTCTATTTTGCTCTCGGGCGCGGTCAGACCCGCATCGGCGCGGTTTTCGGCTTCGGCGACGCGGGCGGCTTCGGCGTCTGAGGGCCGATCATCGCCGGTATAGACGGTTACGCCGCGGATATCGGTGGCGGCGGTAATCGTATCAGCATGAATTGACAGGAAAATACTCGCATTCTGCTTTTTGGCAAAGCGCACCCGGTCTTCGAGGGACAAAAAGATATCCCGGTCGCGGGTAAGGACAACGCGGCTTGTCCCCAGCATTTCGAGCCGCTTTTTAAGCGATCGGGCAAAATCAAGGACGACATCCTTCTCAAAAATACCGGTAACCCCCGTTGCTCCGAGATCTGCGCCGCCATGACCAGGATCGATCACAATCAGCGGCATGGCATCAGCGGCGGGCGGCGAGGCGGCCTTGCTGAGGTCGGCAAAGCTCAAGCTGCTGAGGAACAAAATTAGGGGGAGAAGTGGTTTCATCGAGAAAATGAAAGTCCTGGGCGACGGCGAGGTGATGTGAATTCCATGAAGCGCGCGCTCTCCGCAAGCAGTCTTTGGCGGGAATCTACCGTTGGGGCGAATTCTTGCAGCCCAGCCCCGCCGGTATAAAAGCTTGCCAAAGCAGGGGGGCGCCCCTTATCTAAGGTTGTGCTCTTGCCAACCCGACCAGCATTAGGTCGAGCGGCGCGCTTTTTCACCCCAAATTGGGGCGAAAGTTCGGATTGTCGTCCGGCGCGTCTCTGGTTTTCCGGCAGATTCGCACAGTTTTTCTTGAAGGCGCCCGTCGCCCCGGGAAGAACTCTGATCCAACGCCGCCCGGTTTTACGACCGATGGTCGGCCCGAACAGTCGAGGTGTGAGACGTGAACCAAGCGTTTCGGTTCCGTATGAGTGACGCGAGACTGCCCGCAAGGGCCGGTCGAGACGCGTCATCGACGGCCGGATTGGTCCGTTTCCCTCCGAAGGCATATCCCCCCTACGCCCCGAATGGGCGGCAACAGGGCGCCTCCTCTTTCTTCATTCCGATCCGATCATTCGCAACGATGCATGGCCTGTCTCCTTTGGACAGTGAACCAGCGCGGATAAGGATCCTAAGCAGACGGCGGATGGCGCCATTGAGAGACTCTCATGGCCAACAAAATGCTGATCGATGCGTCGCATCCGGAAGAAACCCGGGTCGTCGTCGTCAGAGGTAACCGCGTCGAAGAATTCGATTTTGAATCGGCGAATAGAAAACAGCTTCGCGGTAACATCTATCTCGCCAAAGTAACGCGCGTTGAGCCGTCACTGCAGGCGGCTTTCGTAGAATATGGCGGCAACCGTCACGGGTTCCTCGCCTTTTCTGAAATTCACCCCGACTATTATCAAATTCCGGTCGCTGATCGCGAAGCGCTTCTTGCCGAAGATATGCGTGCGAACCGTGATGCCGATTTTGATGATGAACGCCCGGCGCGGTCTTCGCGTCGTGGTGATCGCGCCAAGCGCGCCTCAACCTCGCATCATGTCTCTGAGGATGCGCCCGAGAGCGGATTTTCAGAAGAAGCCTCGGCTCTCGAGCATGAGCAGGGTGGTGATGAAGAACATCATGCTTCATCGGTCGAGTCCGATCACCATGATCAGGCCGATGACGCCCATGCTGTCGAGACGGTTTCCGCTTCACATGACGAAGCAAATTCGCAGGAAGATGATACTCATCATGCCGCTCAGAATGATGATGACTCGTCTCACGACGAACATACGAGCGAAGAGGAAGAGTCGTCTTCACATGGCAATGAACCGGTTGAAGTCGGCTCTGATGAAGATCACGTAGTCGAACAGATCGGTGGCGGCGATGCGATGGAAGATATTCCCGAGCGCCCTCGTCAGGCCCGTCGTCATTACAAAATTCAGGAAGTGATCAAGCGTCGCCAGATTTTGCTTGTTCAAGTCGTCAAAGAGGAACGCGGCAATAAAGGGGCAGCGCTCACAACCTATCTCTCACTCGCCGGTCGTTATTCGGTTTTGATGCCTAACACTGGGCGAGGCGGTGGTATTTCGCGCAAGATTACCAATGCAGCGGATCGTAAGCGTTTGAAGTCCATCGCGCAGGAGCTAGAAGTTCCGGATGGCATGGGGGTAATTCTGCGCACGGCCGGTGCCGCGCGTACAAAGCCCGAGATCAAACGCGATTTCGAATATCTTATGCGCGCCTGGGAAACGGTGCGTGAAACAACGCTGCAATCGACCGCGCCGACCCTTGTTTATGAAGAGGGCTCGCTGGTGAAGCGTTCGATCCGCGATCTTTATAACAAGGATATCGACGAAGTTCAGGTTGCGGGTGAAGACGCTTACAAAGACGCTAAGGACTTCATGCGCATGCTCATGCCGAGCCATGCGAAGAATGTGAAGCCCTATCGCGAGACCACTCCAATTTTTGCTAAATTCGGTGTTGAGCCGCAGCTCGATGCAATGTTCTCAAGTCAGGTGACTTTGAAATCGGGTGGTTACATCGTGATTAACCAGACCGAAGCGCTGGTCGCGATTGACGTTAACTCAGGGCGCTCGACCCGTGAACATAATATCGAAGACACGGCGCTCAGGACCAATCTGGAAGCTGCCGATGAAGTCGCGCGGCAATTGCGATTGCGCGATCTTGCGGGTCTCATCGTTATCGATTTCATCGATATGGAAGAGAACCGCAATAATCGTTCGGTTGAACGTCGTCTGAAAGACGCGCTCAAGAATGATCGTGCGCGTATTCAAGTGGGACGCATCTCGCCCTTCGGCTTGATGGAAATGTCACGCCAACGCATTCGCACCGGCGTGCTCGAAGGCTCGACTGTTATCTGTCCGCATTGCGCGGGCGCAGGTATGGTGCGCGCCACGCCTTCAGTTGCCTTGCATGTCTTGCGTCATGTCGAAGACATGTTGCTGAAGAGCGCTTCGCATCACATCACCGTGAAGGCGCGTGCCGATATCGCGCTTTATCTTCTCAACCAAAAGCGCATGCATGTGCGCTCTTTGGAAGAAAGCTTCCTCGTCAACATTACCATTCTTGTCGATGAGAGCTTGACGGGCACACATCCGTTCCATGTTGAGCGCGGCGATGTCGTAATGCCGGGCGATGTGCAATTAATGCCGCGTCCGAATCCCGCAGCGCTTCCGCTGATTGAAGAAGTGGAAGACGAGCTCGTCGAGGATGAGGTCGAAGAGGATTTTGAAGAACAAGATGAGTCCGACGCGTCTGATGAAGAACGTCGTGGCGATAATGAGCGCGGTGAAGGCGAGCAAGGTGAAGGCGGCGGTCGTCGTCGGCGTCGCCGGCGTCGTCGGCGCGGTGGGGGCGAACGCAATGCTGATGGGTCGCCAATGCCGCTCAATTCACCGCAACCAAGTGTTGCGGGAGAACCTTTCAGTGGCACGCGGGAAATCACAGCTGACGGCGAAGTGATCGAAGATACAGAAGTCGTGGCCGAAGGGGGCGAGACGGCGGAAGGCAATCGCCGTCGCCGGGGTCGTCGTGGTGGTCGTCGTCGTGATCGTCGTGGTCGCGGTGAGGGCGAAGTCTCATTGGACTCGAATGGTGAGGCAGACTCGTCTGCCGAGGCTTCGAGTGAACAAGGTGCACCTGCTCCACAAGCCGAACATCAGCCGCGCGAAACATCACGCGAGGACCATGCGCCCGTCGCCTCAGCAGCGCCGCGTCATGAAACGCCTCATGAAGCGCCCAAAGTAGAAGCTCAACCGCTTCCTGAGCCTATCACAACTGAGCCAGTTGTGATTGCAGATCCCTCAAAGCCGAAAAAAGGCGGATGGTGGGCGAAGGCAAAGGCATCGCTTGGTAATTAAGCGCGATTGAAGTTCAAAAATAAAAAAACCCGCTTGGATAGTTCCAGGCGGGTTTTTTAATGGCGGTGGATTTTAGGTTAGCGCGTAATGGTTTTTGGACCCAAGCGCTTGTCGAGATATTTGTCTACAACCAGCATCAATTCATCTGTTTTATCTTCGAAGAAGTGATTGGCCCCTTCGACCATTTGATGTTCGAGCTTTATACCCTTTTGGGTTTTTACTTTCTCGATGATCGGAATGACTTCCTTCGCGGGCGCCACACGGTCTTGCGTGCCGTGAACAAACAGGCCCGATGACGGGCAGGGCGCAAGAAATGAGAAGTCAAAACGGTTCGCCGGTGCGGCAATCGAAATAAAGCCTTCGATTTCCGGGCGACGCATCAAGAGCTGCATGCCGATCCAGGCGCCGAAGGAGATGCCCGTAATCCAGCATGCACGTGCATCCGGATTGATTGACTGCGCCCAATCAAGCGCAGACGCGGCATCCGACAATTCGCCTGAACCATGATCGAACGCGCCTTGGCTACGACCGACGCCTCGGAAATTGAATCGCAGGGTCGAAAAGCCGCGCTCGAGGAATGAATAGTAAAGGGCATAGACGAGCGGATTATTCATCGTGCCGCCGAATTGCGGATGCGGATGAAGAATGATGGCGATGGGCGCACCGCGGGTTTTTGACTGGTTATAGCGTCCTTCGATGCGACCAGCGGGACCCGTAAAAATGACCTCAGGCATAGTTTTTTCACCTCGGCGTGGCACCGCCACGGGTTCACAAATTCGGTACGCCCGCCCTGTCGCTTGACAGGCACACGAGGCGAAGCCAGAACCGCTGAACGTTCCACGGAATTTTGGTCGGGCAATGTGCCAAACCGGCTCGGTAGCGGTGTTTAGCACGGTCGCCGGGGTCAAATGCAAGCATTTCCGGCATTTGGCTCGAAAAACACAGGAGGCGGTCGCGCGAATGGGCGGCGTCAGGACTTATCTTGATCATAATGCCACCGCGCCGCTTCGCCCTGAGGCGCGAGAGGCCCTTTTTGTGGCGTTTGATCGGGTTGGTAATCCCTCATCGGTTCACGCGGAAGGGCGGGCGGCGCGGGCATTGATGGAAGAGGCGCGTGATGCGGTCGCATCTCTTTGCGGGGCATCCTCCCGCGACATTGTCTTCACAAGCGGAGCAACGGAAGCGAATGCCACAGCGCTGACATTAGGCATTAAGATAGAAGGCCAAACACTTGCGCTTACACATCTTTTGATCAGTGCCGTTGAGCATTCGTCTTGCCTTGAAGGCGCGCGGGTACCGAAAGAGAAGCAGAGCCTATTGCCCGTAGATGGCGACGGACGGATCATCCTGTCGGAGCTCGAAAAGAAGCTCCAAGAGATCGCAGCTCAAGGCGGTCGCGCGCTCGTGTCGATCCAAGCGGCCAATAGCGAGACGGGCGTTCTCCAAAATATTCCGGCGCTCTCGCAGATTGTTCATGCCCATGGCGGCCTTCTCCATTGCGACGCGGTACAGGCGGCCGGGCGGTTGCCGCTCGATCAGGTAACGGCGGGTGCGGATATCATTACGCTATCGGCCCACAAAATTGGCGGACCGCAGGGAATCGGCGCGCTGATTTTTAAGTCGGGCGGGCTCAGTTTGCAGGATCGGTTGATCCGGGGCGGCGGCCAAGAGAAGGGTGCCCGCGCGGGCACCGAGGCAACGGCATTGATTGCAGGCTTTGGCGCCGCCTGCCGCGCGGCTGAAGCGGCTCTTGCCACAGAGACGCCTCGTCTTCTTGCTTTACGTACAGAAGCGGAGGCGCAGCTCATCAAATTGGCTCCGGATGCAGTGATTTTCGGCCAAAACGCGCCCCGTTTGCCCAATACTTTGGCCTTTTCGATTCCCGGTCTCTCCGCCGAGACGGCTTTGATGGGATTTGACCTCGCGGGGCTCGCTTTGTCGTCCGGATCGGCCTGTTCATCAGGCAAGGTCAAGAGGTCGCACGTGCTTGACGCGATGGGCGTAGCGTCCGATATCGCCAAGGGTGCGTTGCGGGTGAGTTTCGGATATTCATCCATCCCCGATGATGTTCTCCGATTTGCGACTGCATGCGAAGATATTGTTAGGAAAATGAAGACGCGGACCCGCGCCGCGTGATAAAAGCGGGTTTGAGGTGACACCGAGCCCTTGAAGCCGGTTTGTCAGGAGAGTCACATGGTTGCCGTTAAGGAGACCGTCGAGCAGGTCAAACAGCTCGATGTCGATCAATACAAATATGGGTTCACCACGGACCTTGAGGTCGACAAGGCCCCCAAAGGCCTGAACGAAGATATTGTCCGCTTTATCTCGGCAAAGAAGGGCGAGCCTCAATGGATGCTCGACTGGCGCCTTGATGCCTTCCGCCGGTGGAAGACGATGGATGAGCCGCAATGGGCGCGTGTGCATTATCCGAAGATCGATTTCAACGATTCCTACTATTATGCAGCGCCGAAAAAGAACGCGGCGCCAAAGACGCTTGATGATGTCGATCCCGCTATTCTCGATACGTACAAGAAGCTCGGCATTCCTCTGCGCGAGCAAGAAATTCTCGCGGGCGTTCAAACATCGAAAGTCGCGGTGGATGCGGTGTTCGACTCCGTCTCCGTTGTGACAACCTTCAAAGAAGAACTGAAGAAAGCGGGCGTCATTTTCTGCTCGATCTCCGAAGCCATCAAAGATCATCCGGATCTCGTGAAGAAATATCTCGGCTCTGTCGTGCCGGTGACCGATAATTATTACGCAACACTCAATTGCGCGGTCTTCACCGATGGTTCGTTTGTCTACATTCCGGAAGGCACGCGGTGCCCAATGGAATTGTCGACCTATTTCCGGATCAATGAAAAGAACACGGGGCAGTTTGAGCGCACGCTTATCATCGCCGAGAAGGGCTCTTATGTGTCTTATCTCGAAGGATGCACGGCACCGCAACGTGATGAAAATCAATTGCATGCCGCCGTTGTTGAATTGGTCGCGCTCGATGATGCCGAGATCAAATATTCAACCGTGCAAAATTGGTATCCCGGTGATGCGGACGGCAAAGGTGGCATATATAATTTTGTAACGAAGCGCGGCGATTGCCGTGGCGCAAATTCAAAAATCAGCTGGACTCAGGTTGAGACAGGTTCAGCGATCACTTGGAAATATCCAAGTTGCATTTTGCGCGGCGACAATTCGCGCGGCGAATTTTATTCGATCGCGGTGTCGAATGGCTATCAGCAGGTTGATAGCGGGACGAAGATGATTCATCTGGGCAAGAACACAACAAGCCGTATCATCTCGAAGGGTATCTCTGCAGGCAAATCGCAGAATACTTATCGTGGTCAGGTCTCAGCGCATCGCAAGGCGACGAATGCAAGAAATTTCACAAATTGCGACTCGCTTTTGATTGGCGAAACATGCGGCGCGCATACGGTGCCTTATTTGGAATCGAAAAACGCGTCCGCTGTGTTCGAGCATGAAGCCACCACATCGAAGATTTCCGAAGACCAGCTCTTCTATTGCCGTCAACGCGGGTTGTCGGCGGAAGAGGCAACGGCGCTCATCGTGAACGGATTCGTGAAGGATGTGCTGCAGCAATTGCCGATGGAATTTGCGGTTGAAGCACAGAAACTCATTTCGATCAGCCTTGAAGGTTCGGTCGGCTAATTTCTCTTACGCGCTTTGCGCGGTGTCATTTGAATTTGAGGTATTCGATTATGTTGGAAATCCGCAATCTCCACGTCGCCATTGAAGACGGTTCAAAGAAAATTTTGAACGGTCTCAATCTCACGATCCGCGATGGTGAAGTGGCTGCGATCATGGGCCCGAATGGCTCGGGTAAATCGACGCTGTCTTACGTCATCGCAGGTAAAGATGATTATGAAGTGCTTGATGGCGAGATTCTGCTTGATGGTAAAAATCTCCTCGAAATGGAGCCCGACGCGCGCGCCGCTGCAGGCGTGTTTCTCGCCTTCCAATATCCGCTCGAAATTCCGGGCGTCGCGACGATGACCTTTTTGAAAGCGGCGTTGAATGCACAACGCAAGGGTCGTGGTGAAGACGAATTAACGACACCCGATTTCATGAAGCGCGTGAAAGCCGGTGCAGAAAAGCTCGGCATTCCGCAGGATATGTTGAAGCGTGGTTTGAATGTCGGCTTTTCGGGTGGCGAAAAGAAGCGCATGGAAATTTTGCAGATGGCATTGCTCGAGCCGTCCATCGGCATTTTGGATGAAACGGATTCAGGTCTTGATATCGACGCGTTGAAGATCGTATCCGAAGGTGTCAATGCGCTGCGTTCAGCCAAGCGCTCGTTCCTCGTGATCACGCATTATCAGCGTCTGCTGAACTATATTGTGCCCGACACAGTGCATGTGATGTCAAAGGGTCAAATCGTTCGCACAGGCGGCAAGGAATTAGCGTTTGAGCTCGAAGCGAATGGCTATGCCGACTATGTAACCAACGCGGCGGCGTGAGGGCATTATGTCAAATATCACGCCGTTGAAAACTGAAGTTGAGCAGGCGCTGATCGCGCAAGGTGCCGGTATTGCGCCAGATCGTAAGGCGGCGTTCGAACGCTTTTTGGAGTCAGGTCTGCCGCATCGCCGTGTTGAGGCCTATCACTACACCGATCTACGCGCGCTATTGAAAAGCGCACCGCCGCCGGCAAAAGCAGGCGGAAAGGTTTCGGTAATATCACCGCTCGCTGACATTGATGCGGATATCATCACGCTTGTTGATGGGCGTTATGAGGCTTCACTTTCAAGCACGCCTCCCAAAGGTGTGTCGGTTAAGATGGCAACAACACTTGCTGATGATGGTTCAGCTCAAAAGAGCGTCCTTTCATCGGACCCGGTGATTGCTTTGAACGCGGCGTTTTCTGATTCTGCGCTCGATATCGCAATCGATGCGAAGACTGAATTGGTCAAGCCCCTTATCATTCGTCTCGTGACGACAGCGGCGCATGCGTCCTATCCGCGCGTGCGCGTCACGGTTGGGGATCATGCTAAGGCATTCATTGTCGAAAGTCATGAAGGTGGAGTCGCGGGCGCGCTGATTGATAGCGTGCTTGAAGTGCGCATGGGTGATCATGTGGCGTTTGATCATCTTCGCCTCAATGTTACGGATCGCGCAGCCACAGTGCTGACCAGTTTTGGCGGTGCGATGGGCAAGGAAAGTCTCTATCGTGGCCATAATTTTGTTGTCGGTGGGGCGCTCTCGCGCCATCAGATTTTCTTCCGCTTTGAAGGTGAACAATCGAAAGCGGAAATTTCAAGCGCAAGCCTTCTGAATAAGAAGCAGCATGCTGACTCAACTTTGGTTGTTGATCACGCTGTTCCGGAATGCCAGAGCCGCGAGTTTTTCGCGCATGTGCTTGATGATGAATCAATCGGTGTGTTCCAAGGCAAGATTATAGTTCGTCCGGGCGCGCAGCAGACGGATGGCAAAATGATGAGCCGTGCCATCGTTCTCGAAGATGGCGCGACGATGAATAACAAGCCTGAGCTTGAAATCTTCGCGGATGATGTCGCTTGCGGCCACGGCGCGACTGTGGGCGCGCTTGATGAAGATCTGCTTTTTTATCTCCGCGCGCGCGGCTTACCGAAGGCGGAAGCCGAAGCGCTGATGTTGCAAGCTTTTGTGGGTGAGGCGCTTGAGTCTATTGAGCATGACGGTATTCGCGATGTGCTGGAAGCACTTGCTGAACAGTGGCTCAAGGCGCGGAGCGCATGATGGCCCAGTCCAAGACCTTCGACGTTGAAAAGGTGAGGGAGGATTTTCCGATCCTCTCGAAGCAAGTCTATGGCAAGCCGCTCGTCTATCTTGATAATGCCGCATCCGCGCAAAAGCCAAAGCAGGTTCTTGATCGCATGACTCATGCCTATGAGCATGAATATGCGAATGTGCATCGCGGACTTCATTATCTCGCCAATGCCGCGACTGAAGCCTTTGAACAGGCGCGTGAAACGGTTCGGGCCTTTATCAACGCGTCATCGACCGACGAGATTATTTTTACGCGCAATGCGACCGAAGCGATGAATCTTGTTGCCGCGTCCTTGGGTCGTATGGTGCTTAAAGAGGGTGACGAGATCATTCTCTCGGTGATGGAACATCATTCGAATATTGTGCCTTGGCATTTTCATCGCGAGCGTCATGGCGCGGTGATCAAATGGATTCCGTGTGATGAACGCGGTGTGCTCGATTTAGATGCTTATGAAAAGCTCTTCACGCCGAAGACCAAAATCGTCGCCATCTCGCAAATGTCTAATATGTTGGGAACGATCAATCCCATTGCCGATATGGTTAAGATCGCGCGTAAACATGGCGCCTATATTATGGTTGATGGCTGCCAAGGGGCGGTTCATGTGCCCACCGATGTTCAGGCCTTGGATGTCGATTTCTATTGCCTCACCGGGCACAAGCTTTATGGCCCGACAGGCATTGGCGTTGCTTATGGCAAACGCGCTTTGCTTGAAAAAATGCCCCCCTTTAATGGTGGCGGCGAGATGATCAGCGTGGTGACGGAAGAGTCGGTCACTTACAACGAACCGCCGCATCGGTTCGAAGCCGGTACGCCGCCGATTGTGCAAGCAATCGGTTTGGGTGCTGCCCTTGATTATATGCAGTCAATGGATCGCGCAGCCGCTTTGAAGCATGAAGACGCTTTAGGCGTTTATGCGATGGAGCGTCTATCCGAGCTTAATTCGATCCGCATTTTTGGAACGGCGCCAGGCAAAGGTGCGATTGTCGCGTTTGAGATGCAAGGCGCGCATGCGCATGATGTGGCGACGATTATCGATCGTTCGGGCATAGCGGTTCGTGCAGGCACCCATTGCGCGCAACCTCTGTTAAAGCGCTTTGGCGTCACCTCTACATGTCGTGCGTCTTTCGCGTTTTATAATACGCATGCAGAAGTTGATGCGTTGGTTGATGCGCTGCGTAAAGCGCAAGCCATGTTTTCTTGAAGTGGTGTAAGAGATGACGATGAATGATGTCCCTCAGCCTCTTGAAGACAAGCCGAACCAGCCGGATATCGCCGCGCCTTCGGCGTTGCCGCCGGAAGAAATTGATCGTCTGACCGATGATATCATTGCAGCGCTCAAGACCGTTTATGATCCTGAAATTCCGTCGGACATCTACGAGCTTGGCCTCATCTATCGGATCGCCATCAATGATGATCGTCATGTTGAAATCGATATGACATTGACGGCACCGGGTTGCCCAGTTGCGGGCGAAATGCCGGGCTGGGTTGATACAGCGGTCAGTACGGTTCCGGGCGTAAGGTCAGTTGAGGTCCGGATGGTCTTTGATCCGCCATGGGATCAGTCGCGCATGTCAGAAGAAGCGCGCGTGGCGCTTGATATGTTTTGAGGCCTCAGGGCTTGGTGTTTGGGCTTTAGGCCCCATATGATAGAGTGAATCATCCGTCGGGCCTTGAACCCGGCTGGGGAGAGTAAGATGGCAGGATCAAGTCTCAAATTGATGTCTTTGACCGATGCCGCCGCTGCGCGCATTCGGTTCATCATGGAAAATGCCGAAAAGCCGCTTGCGGCTATCCGCGTCGGTGTCAAAAATGGCGGCTGTGCCGGTATGGCCTATACGATTGACTATGCCGAGAGCCTGGCACCGCATGAAGATGTCGTTGAAGACAAGGGCGTGAAAGTTGTGATCGATCCTAAGGCGCTGATGTTTTTGGTCGGCACCGAGATGGATTACAAAACCGATAAGTTCACGAGCCAGTTTGTCTTCAACAATCCGAATGAGACCTCGGCCTGTGGCTGCGGTGAATCGGTTGCAATAAAGCCGGTTGATCCCGCAGCACTCGTTTCAGCTGAACACTAAATCAATTTTCAGCCTTAGCCTTTGGCTTTTAGCCCGCGCGTGAGAAAGCCGGGCATCTGATCACCAAACCCTACAGGCGTCGGCCCATCATCATCGCGGCGATTGCGCGGCTGTGACGAGGGCTTCTTCGCTTGTACCGCGCTTTGTGGCGCGGGTGATGGCGTACGTAGTTCCGGCTTTGGCGCTTCGCGTGTGCGTTCAGGCTTTGCCGCCCGTGGCGCGCGTTCTGCTTGCGGCTTTGCTTCTCCGTCCGCGCGTGGAGGACGACGCGACGATGTGCGATCAGAACGATGCGAACGCGATGAGCGTTCAGAACGAGGCGCCGGTTCAAACACCGCTTCTGCCAGCGTTGGGCCAAGCCAAGGAATGGATTTCTTGATGAGGCCTTCAATGCCCGCAAGGCTCTTGTCGTCAGCCGAAGTGATCAACGTATAGGCTGTGCCCAACCGTCCCGCGCGACCGGTTCGACCAATGCGATGGACATAGTCTTCCGAGTGATGCGGCGCGTCATAGTTAAACACATGGCTCACATCAGGAATATCAAGACCACGCGCGGCAACATCTGATGCGACGAGATATTGTGTCGTCCCATTACGGAAGGCTTCGAGCGCTAAAGTCCGCGCGCGTTGATCCATATCACCATGAAGCGCCGCGACACTGAACCCATGTTTCGTGAGTGATTTATAAACAATCTGTACATCGCTTTTGCGGTTGCAGAAAATGATCCCGTTTTTCACATCGGTGGCGTCACGCATCAAGCGGCGCAAGGTCTCGCGCTTTTCTGCAGCATGATTTGAAGATGCCACGAGATATTGTGTGATCGTTTCGGCCGTTGTTGATTGCCGCGCAATTTCAATGCGAGCGGGATTATGCAAAAACGTATCCGTAATGCGTTGAATTTCCGGCGGCATGGTGGCTGAGAAAAACAGAGTCTGGCGTGTGAATGGCACCATTTTGCAAATACGTTCGATATCGGGAATGAAGCCCATATCGAGCATGCGATCAGCTTCGTCGATGACGAGAATTTCAATGCCGGTGAGCAGAAGTTTGCCGCGTTCGAAATGATCAAGCAGACGTCCAGGCGTGGCGATCAACACATCAACACCGCGGGTGATTTTCACATCTTGATCACCGAAGGACACGCCACCAATCAGTAGCGCGACATCGAGTTTTTGGCCGGAGCCATATTTGATAAAGCTTTCTTCAACTTGCGCGGCAAGTTCGCGTGTCGGTTCGAGAATGAGCGTACGCGGCATGCGCGCCCGCGCGCGGCCTTGTTCTAGAAGCGTGATCATGGGCAGCGTGAAGGCAGCCGTTTTGCCGGTGCCGGTTTGTGCGATGCCAAGCACGTCGCGGCGTTCCAACACGCGCGGAATGGCTTCAGCCTGGATGGGGGTGGGGGTCGTGTAGCCGGACGCGGTGACGGCTTCGAGGACTTTGGGGCTTAGGCCCAGTTCAGAAAAATTCATGTCTTAAAGGCCGCCTCTCAGTCGCGGCGGACCGGTCCATCGGGGAGCGGCCGAATACTCTAGGGAAAAAGCTCTGGCGAACAATCACGCCGGAATGCGAGCGGGATCATAGGGTTTTAGCCTTGCAAGTCAATCAAGGCTTTTATCAGGATGACGTCTCACCCCTTATCCCGCAAAAGGCGGGACTTTTCACGATCCCAATCCCGCTTTTTGGCGGTTTCGCGCTTATCAGCAGTATTTTTGCCCTTGGCGAGGGCAATTTCGACCTTCGCGCGGCCACGATCATTGAAATAGATCTTTAGAGGCACAATCGTCATGCCCTCGCGCTGGACCGCTGCGATGAGCTTGTCGGCCTGCCGGCGATGCAGAAGCAGTTTACGGGGCCGTTTGGTCTCGTGATTGAACTGATGGGCTTCAAGATATTCCGGAATATAGGCGTTGACGAGGAAAAGCTCGCCATTTTTCTCGGCTGCGTAGGATTCCCCGATGGTCGCGCGGCCCGCGCGTAAAGATTTGACTTCGGACCCCTGCAGCGCAATGCCGGCTTCAACCGTATCGGCAATAGCATATTCAAACCGCGCCTTGCGGTTTTCAGCCGCGATGCGGCGGGGTTTTGCGTCTTTTTCAGCCATAGGGCCTATATGGCCTCATTTAGCCGTTGATCAACCCGGCATGGACCATCGCGGCGCGGATTGATGCGGCGGTCGACGCCGTCACATTGACGAGTGGCAAGCGCACTTCGTCATTCATGCGGCCCAAAATCTTCAAGCCGCATTTCGCGCCGGCAAGGCCGGGCTCGATAAAGATAGCCTGATCAAGCGGCACGAGCTTGTCTTGCAGCTGAAGAGCACCCGCCATGTCGCCGGCCAACGCTTTTGCCATGCGTTCAGCGGAGAGGCGGGGCGCGACATTCGCGATGACCGAGATTGTGCCCATCGCACCGCAGGCCACAGAGGGAAGGGCGATGATGTCATCGCCCGACAGCTGCACGAAATCAGCACCCAGTGCCTGACGCTGTTGCGATATGCGCGCGACAGACCCAGTCGCATCTTTCACGCCAACAATGTTCTTGAGTTCATAGAGGCGTTTCATCGTATCGATCGACATATCAACGACCGAGCGCGGCGGGATGTTGTAGATGAAGATCGGAATGCCGATGGCGTCATTCACCGCTTTGAAATGCTGATAAAGCCCTTCCTGATTGGGCTTGTTGTAATAGGGCGTCACAACGAGCACCGCATCGGCACCGGCCTTTTCAGCGTGACGCGCGAGATCAACCGCTTCGACCGTATTGTTTGAACCGGCACCGGCCATCACAGGCACGCGGCCTTTCGCTTCAGCGATACAGGCTTCGACAACGCGCTTATGTTCATCATGAGAAAGCGTGGGGCTTTCGCCTGTGGTGCCCACGGGCACAAGCCCCGTTGAGCCTTCAGCGATTTGCCAAGCGACATGGCTGCGGAAACTCTCTTCGTCAAAAGCACCATTCTTGAACGGCGTAACGAGAGCGGGCATCGATCCCTTGAAAATGGCGCGCGACATAAAGAGAGGCTCCGGAAAGACGAATTTTCTTTAATGGCTTTTGATAAAAGGCGGAGGCAAGACATAGCCGCTTCCCCGCTGAAACGGAAGAGGCGCCCGATTTTGTGCACGGCCATCGCCTTGCCGCATTCGGGCGACAGAAAGATGCTCCTCGTTGGCACGGGCCATGAGAATCACGCAAAAGCAGATGAGCGAGCGCCCAAGCAGGGCGGCGGAGGCGTAAGTGATTGGTAGGCGGGCCTTTCTTGGATCAGTTTTGGCTTTAGCGGCCGGTTTGCCCTTCCGTAGTCTGCCGGCCTTTGCCGAGTTACCCGATCATATCCGGCCGGCGCCTGATCTCTCCAAAGCCCTCGGGCTTGCGCTTAACGCCTATCGCAACGGCGATCTCGCCGCGGGTGATGCGGCAAGTGCTGCACTCAACGACCCGCTCGCGCGGCTTGTCGCTGAATGGGTAGCGCTGCGCACGCTTCCTGAAAAAGCGGGATTTGATCGCATTGCGGGCTTTCTCAAACAATATCGGGATTGGCCGACCGTCGCTCTTATTCGCCGCAAGGGTGAAGAGGCGCTTTACAAAGAAAAACATTCTTCATCCGAGATTTTGAGTTTCTTTGGTGCGCAATCGCCTTTGACGCCAACGGGACGTTATCTCAAAGCGCTTGCGCTGCAAGATGAAGGACGCGTGAAAGAGGCATCCGACGCGATCCGCAAATCATGGCGCGACGATTCTTATAGCGCGGAGATTGAAAGCGATCTCCTTGAACGCTTTGGCGAAGCGCTGACGCTCGCGGATCATCGTGAACGCGTTGAGATGTTGATCGCGCAAGAAAATTGGGCGGCTGCGTTGCGTACGGCCGAGAAGGCGCAAGGCGCCGTGCTTGCGCTGGCAAAAATTCGTATTGCCGTGGGCAAACGCGATGCTGATGCCGAGAAGCTTTTAAAAGGCGCACCACAATCTCTCAAAGCAGAACCAGGCTTCATTTTATCCGAAGCGCAATTCTTGCGTCGCGCGGATCGTTTAGAAGACGCGTTCCAAGCGCTTGCGCGGTTGCCGAAAGACCCAACGCCGCCGCGTCCTGATGACTGGTGGACGGAAAGACGTGTTCTTGCGCGCCGTCTTGTCGAGACTCAAAAGCTTGATCTCATTCTCGATCTTTTAAAACCGCGTCCGGGTATGAATGCTGCCGCTCTTGCGGATGCATCCTTCATGGCGGGCGTATTTACGCTTGATCTTTCAGGCGATGCGGCGCGGGCTGAAACCTTCTTCCGTGAGTCCGAGCAAAAGGCGACCGTTGAAGCGGGACGTATTCGCGCCGCCTATTGGATTGCGCAGGCGCGCAAAGCACAAAATCTCGATCCGAATGACGCACTTAATCGTGCCGCCCGTATGCCACTCTCTTATTACGGTATGCTCGCGCGCGAAGCGCTTTCACAACATGATCTCTCTTTCCGCTCAACGCCTCAGCCAGATTTTGATCGTGCGGCAGGGGATCAACTCTTTCAAGCAATCATTCTTTTGCTTGATGCGGGCGGCGGGGAATTCGTGACACCGCTTGCCGGAGATTTCATTCAACGTGTGCCTGATGCACCGACTCTGTCGGCGCTGGCATCATTAGGCGTGTCTTACCGCGATTTACGCCTTGTGACGATTGCGGGCAAAGCCGCACAACAAAAAAATTACGGCTTTGATTTTGAGAATTGGCCGATTGATGGTTTTCCCTTGCCTGAAAATCCGCCGCTCGAACGCGCTTTGATTTATGCCATCACGAGGCAGGAAAGTTCATTCGATCCTAATGCGGTTTCATCTGCCGGTGCGCGCGGCCTCATGCAATTGATGGTCGCGACCGCGCAGGAAACAGCGAAGAAAGCCAATATCACTTTCGTGGCTGATAAATTGACGGCCGACCCCGCTTACAATGTCACAATCGGGAGCACGCATCTCGCTGAACTCGTCGACGATTGGGGCGGCTCTTATTGTTTGGCGATTGCCTCTTACAATGCAGGCAAAGGCAATGTGCGCAAATGGATCGCCGCGAATGGTGACCCGCGCGAGAAGGGGATCGACCCTGTGCGCTGGGTTGAACGTATTCCTGTCACCGAGACGCGGATCTATGTGCAGCGCGTGATGGAAAATTTGCAAATCTATCGTGCGCGACTTGAGGGACGAAGCACAACAACGCTGATGGATGATTTAAGACGCGGCACATCTCTCTAAAAGAGGTTATGATGGCAGACCAAGCACATTCCTTTTATCTGTCATCAAGCGATGGCATAAGGCTTTATGCGCGTGTCTATGGTGATCTTACATCATCGAAACTTCCCATCGTTTGTTTGCCCGGGCTCACCCGTAATGCGGATGATTTTGACACGATGGCGCAGGCGCTCGTCGCGCATGATCCAACACGAAAGATTGTAGCCCTTGATTATCGCGGGCGCGGGCGGTCGCAACATGCGCGCGATGCAGCGCATTATTCGGTAGCGGTTGAAGCGGTCGACGTCAGGCAGGTTTTAGCGGCGCTCGGAATTAATCGTGCAATTTTTATCGGTACTTCACGGGGCGGGTTGATCACGATGCTTTTGGCTGTCACCGTGCCGGAGCTCATTGCGGCGGCTGTTTTAAATGATATCGGTCCTGTTTTGGAGACGAAGGGCTTACAGCGCATTGCGTCTTATGTTGGCAAAGGCGCGATGCCGAAGAGCATGGATGACGCGCTTCAGCGCATCAAAGAGACGAACCCTGATTTCACCGATCTTGATGAACGTGAATGGCAACAGCTGACGCGCATGAGTTTTCGGGAGACAGAGACGGGCAGTGTAGCGCTCACTTATGATTCTGCTTTGTCACGCGGGTTTCTGGCGCTCGATTTCTCCAAACCGCAACCCACGCTCTGGCCTTTGTTTGATGCGTTGAAAGCGGTGCCTGTGATGGTCATTCGCGGAGAGAATTCCGATCTGCTATCGGAAGCCACGGTGAAGGAGATGGTCTCGCGCCATCCGCATTGTTCTTCCTTTACCGCAGAGAATGAAGCCCACGCGCCGCTTCTCGGCCGCAAGAGGTCTGCGGAAGCGATTGAAAGACTTGTGGAGGCAGTAGGAAGTGGGGAGTAGATTAAACCTCATGGTGAGCCGCGCCGAAGGCGCGTGTCGAACCACGCGACAATTGAAATGATGAACCACGTCCTTCGAGACGCCGCTTCGCGGCTCCTCAGGATGAGGGTGTTCATAAAACCTCATGGTGAGCCGCGCCAACGGCGCGTGTCGAACCACGCGACAATTGAAATGATGAACCACGTCCTTCGAGACGCCGCTTCGCGGCTCCTCAGGATCAGGGGTTATTCACTCATTAAAAAACAAAAACCCCGGCGGTTGCCCGCCGGAGTTTTCGTGTCGAAACGGATCTTTTAAATAAGATCAGAAATCGCGCTGGATGCGGAGATATGCACCATTTGTGGTCGTGCCCGAAGCGGTGTTCGATGCAACTTCCGGAGTTACTGTCAAACCTTTTGCAACAGTCATCTTGTACTGGATGGCGTACAAATTCGTTGTTGTGTCCGAGGTTGCTGTAGCCGAACGGGTTGTTTCCTGGCCAACCAATGCGTTCAACGAGCCATTGCCAACAGGAACTGAAACCTTGGCGCCAATGGCGGTCGTCTTCGAGTAGTTGGTGCCATCGAAGTCTGTCGTCGGTGCGCCAGACTTTGCAACAACAGAGGATGCGCCGTATGCATAGCCACCATAGACGCCAACCGTTGCCGGACCTGCTGCCAACGAAGCAAGACCTGTGACAGCGTAACCCTGACCTTCAGTACCCGTGGAAGAACCGCTTGCGCGTGGGGCTGACGACAAAGCAGCGAGCTTCAAAGAAGCAGGGCCAGCAGATGTTGAAAGCGCAGCAACAATATCCGGACGGAATGTGCTGTATGTACCAGCTGTTGCTTCAGGGCTCTGCTCCAAGCCAACGG
Source organism: Hyphomicrobiales bacterium (assembly GCA_947456435.1). GTDB lineage: Bacteria > Pseudomonadota > Alphaproteobacteria > Rhizobiales > Beijerinckiaceae > CAIUPE01. The sequence continues at coordinate 5,995 of CANGSG010000007.1, read as the reverse complement.
TCAACGACGAAGAACCCATACCTGCTGTGTAGAGGAGAGAGTTGGTCGTGTATGAACCGCCGATCTGCTGCGAAAGTGTACCCTGGTCAAAGTCGGTTTCCGAATACTTCAAACCAGCTGTGAAGCCGGCAGCCTGAATGTTCGCCCATTCAAGGCCCGTCGCAGTATTGTTAATGCCAAACGTTGACTTGATCGCGCCAATGTCCGAGTTATTCGCTGTGTCAACTGCAAGCTGTGCGCGGCCATTGAACGTGTTGGTCGAATTCGTGGCTGATTTCATGCCGTAGTCTGCACGAACATAACCATAGAATTTGATGCAAGTTTCGCCGCCAGGAATCTGGAAGAAGCCGGCGCCGAAAGCGGGGCAACCCAATGCAGGTTTTGCAGCCGGAGCGCCCTTCTTTGCAGGGAGGTCAGCTGCGTAAGCCGAGCCAGCAACGACGAGCGCTGCTGAGGAGAGGAGAAGCGTTGAGAGTTTCATGGATCAATCCATTTTGGAATGGGTCCGAGACCGTCTCGAACCCTTCGACCCGATGACCATGAAAATTTGAATGACTTGACGCAACGTGAGTCTGAGCAAAATCGTCCTCTTTATGCAACTCTGATAGTGACTGTTGCAAAGAAGAAACAGAAATTACTCATCAAAAATTGAATTACAACTTGAGTGCAATTTCAGGTTGTATTTATCTTACGTAATCTTACCCCCCAAATCGCGGGAATATGGTGAATGAGTCGTGAAGGACGGGGTGCGTTCGCGCGAAGCGCTTTTTAATTCCTCATCCTGAGCCGTCGCGAAGCGACGAGTCGAAGGACGTGGTTCGAGATGCATTGCTTGCGCAATGCTCCTCACCATGAGGTTAAATGGGTTCCTCACCATGAGGTTTTTTTACACCCTCATCCTGACGAGCGCCGATAGGCACGTCTCGAAGGACGTGGTTATTGGTGCTCATATGCAGCGTGGTTCGAGACGCATTGCTTGCGCAATGCTCCTCACCATGAGGGTATATTGGTCCTCACCATGAGGTTTTTTTACACTCTCATCCTGAGGAGCGCCGATAGGCGCGTCTCGAAGGACGTGGTTATTGGTGCTCACTTGCACGGTGGTTCGAGACGCATTGCTTATGCAATGCTCCTCACCAAGAGGATTATAAAATTCGTTTGCCGATTGCCGCCCCCTTAGAACGGCAGAACGATATCCATCACCTGCTGGCCATAGCGGGGTTGCTGCACATCGCTGATCTGTCCACGACCGCCATAAGCGATGCGGGCTTCGGCGATCTTCATGGACTCAACCGTGTTATCGGCTTCGATGTCTTCAGGCCGAATGATCCCCGCGACAATCAATTCGCGTATTTCGAAATTCACGCGCACTTCCTGCTTGCCCTCGATCACCATATTGCCATTGGGCAGGATTTGCGTGACGACGGCCGCGACATTGGTCGCGAGTGTTTCCGCACGCTTGACCGATCCTGATCCATCGCTGGCGGAGGTGGAATTTGTCCCGACAAGTTTATTCTGGTCGGCACCCTGAATGATCGTTTGTGTTTTTCCTTCAAGACCGAAGAGATTGGGCACGCCCATCGTCTCGGCATTTGAGCGCGCGCGCTTCGTCTCATTCGCAATATCGGCGCTGTCTTTGAAATTCACTTTTACAGTGACGAGATCGCCCACCTGACGCGCGCGTTGGTCTTTAAAGAAGCTGCGCGAACCTTGCTGCCAGAGAGAATTGGGTGCGTGTGATACAGCAACCGGATCAGGCATCGGCATACGCACGGGTCTGTAATCTGTGCTCGCGGTCGGATCTTCAATGGACGAGAGCGCAGGCGCTTTGCCGACATTAGCGAGGCGATCCGCCGTATTGCAGCCTGTCAGCACAAATGAAACCGAAGCCAAGAGAAGAAGGGAGCGGGGCGATGTCATGGTTTCACCTGTTGTGTGTTGGGGAGTTCAATGCTCGCGAGTTTTCCGGGAAAGAGGGCGTTGACACTGGCTGTGCCTTGCCCTGTCACAAGCGCGTCAATGGTGCGTTTTGTTTGTGGATGCGTGACAGTGATTGTGTCGCCAAGCGCGCCGGATTCCATGGCCCGTCCGCGCAAGAGGAGACGCAAGCCGCCTGCATCATAAGAAAGCGTAACGCTCGACCCCTTTTCAACAAGGATCGGCTTTACGAGTTTTGAAGGCTCAATCAGCGTGCCCGCTGTATAGTCATCACCAAGAGCGAGCCCCAAAAGCGCCGTGCGCGGAGCGGGCGCTTGGGACGATCCCGAGAGCGCACAACGCTCGGTCACGAGATCATTGGTCGTGAGCACATCGCCCTTCTTGCCGGTACGCGCGAGTTTCACGCAGTCGCCATAGGCATCATAATGCCCTGCGACCGTGACGCGGCGTTGGGAGAGCGATGCGCTATCGGCGATCATCAGATCGGCGCTGAAGCTCTTTCCATTCGGATCAAGAACCAGCGCTGCGATTTCGAGCGGAGCGCGGGCATCTTGCTCGACCGTGATTGTTTTCGGAAGCGATTGGTCTTCGAGAAGTATGTTGGATGCCGGTACATGACGCGCGTCCGCGAGTGCTTGGACCAAGGCGCGCTTGACGAGATCACGCTCAATCACGCGACCGGTTCTTGTTACCATGACTGAAGGCGGCATTTTTTCTGATGCCGTAATTCCCATGCGCTTGAGCGCCGTTGTTACACGCTCAGTGGATATAATGCCGCTTTCGCCGGGTGCGGGTGCCGCGAATAAGGGCGTGGTCGGGAGATTTTGCCCCTCGACGAGATCGGCCAACGATAATGTTGCGCCCGTAACCGTGACCGTGCTTTTCACTTTGAGTGGCTGATCGGCCAAAGCAGGGAGCGCGAGCAGGGGCGCGATCAGGAGAGAGGCAAAAAGCTGTTTCATCGCTTAGCCCTTAAACATTTGTGTGGTTGATTGTTGCATCTGGTCAGCAGCGGTGACGACGCGCGAATTCATTTCATAAGCGCGCTGTGCGGCAATGAGCGCCGAGATTTCGGTCACCGCATTCACATTGGCTTCTTCGAGATAGCCTTGCTGCAAATCGCCAAGACCATCGGTGAGCGGATCAGCGGTAATGGGATCGCCCGATGCCGCCGTCTGCGCGTAGAGATTGTCACCGAGTGACTCGAGGCCACTCTTGTTGATGAAATGGGTGAGTTGAATTTTACCCACATCTTGCGGTGTTGTTTGGCCGGGCAGTTTAACTTGCACAAGACCAGCAGCACTCACGGAGACCGATGTCGCATTTGCGGGAATGGTGATGCCAGGATCAACCACAAGCCCGCCCGCCGTCACAAGCTGGCCTTGCGGATCGAGACTGAATGAACCGTCTCTCGTATAGGCCATCGTTCCATCAGGACGCTGCACGCGGAAAAAGCCTTCGCCGCGAATAGCGACATCGAGATCGCGCTGGGTTGCGGTGATTGTTCCTTGCGACATGATGCGCGAGGTTGAAACGGGCTTTACGCCTGATCCGATTTCAATCGGTGCCGGCGCGAGCGTGCCGGTTTGCGAGGTGGATGAACCAGCTGCTTTCAGCGTCTCGTATAGAAGATCCTGAAATTGCGCGCGCTGTCTTTTATATCCCGTTGTCCGCACATTGGCGATATTGTTCGAAATGGTTTCGACATTGAGTTCTTGCGCTTGCATGCCGGAGGCGGCGGTGTAGAGGGCTTGCATGACCATCAGTCCTTAAGCAGGGATTGAAGAGAGGCGTTCGATTGCGTTGCGCTTTGTATCGTCGAGCCGTTGGAGAGCAGCAGCCACAGACGCATAGGCGCGGTTGACTTCGATGAGTTGGCTCATCGCCAATACGGGGCTCACATTCGACTTCTCAAGCGCGCCGGGGATGAGCTGGGGCGCGAGCGCCAAAGGCAAGGGCGATTTTGCTGCATAGAGATTGGCGCCCTGATTGGTCAGAAGCGTCGGGTCTTTCACATCAACGATTTTGAGTTTGCCGACCGGTCCTGATTTTGTGGAGACAACGCCATCGGGCGTAATTGATAAGGCACCATCGGCGGGATCAATAGTAATCGGCCCGCCGTCACCGAGCACAACATGACCATCGGACGTGGCGAGTTGCCCTTGGCCATTAATGGTCAAGGCCCCATTGCGGGTATAGCGCTCACCCGATGGTGTTTTCACCGCAAGCAAGGTTTTTCCGCGCATCGCGATATCTAAAGCGTTGCCCGTACGCTCGGTTGTGCCATCCGTGAAATCGAGGAGCGCTTGCTGATTCGTGACAAAGGACACGGAGGACTCACCCTTCGTCCATGAATCCATGCGTTTTTTGCCGACAAGATATTCCTGAAACTTCAATCCGCGCGATTTGAAGCCTGTTGTCGAGGCATTTGAGACATTATTTGCGAGAATATCGATCTGGCGCAAAAGGCTCGATTGATGGGAAAGGGCAACCAGTTGGGCATTGTCCACGAACGAAATCCTTCTCAGTGAGATTAATTCCGTAAGGGTAAGTGCATAGGGCATGCCATTTACCTAAATTCATTAAAATCCAATCATTTCAATTTGTTATTTTGTAGAGGGTGGTTAGGCATGAATGACGTTACGGCATAAAAACGTCTGCTGAGGCGGCCATAATTGCCGTGAACATCTCCGATTTTAACACACCCTTAACCATGACTCTTCAATGAATGACTACGCAGACTTACGTTACGGCAATTTTGATGACGGCGAGGATCTATGACTGACGCGACTTTAGATGCATCGGCTTCCGCCAATGGCAAAAATGCTGAGGCACCGAAATCCGGCGGAAAAAAGCTGATGATTATAGCCGCGCTTGCTGTTCTTCTCGGCGGCGGCGCGGGGGGCTATTTCCTTTTTATGGCCCCGAAGCATGCGCCGGCTGAACATAAGGAAGAAAAGAAAGTCACCGGCTTCCTTGAGATCAAGGAATTGCTGATCGGGATGGCCGCCGATACGGCTCAATCCAATATTGGTCCTCAGCGTTTCATGAAATTGCATGTGATGCTTGAGGTATCTGATGCAAAGAAGATACCCGCTCTTCAGGCCTTGCAGCCCCGCATTGAAGATATGTTTCAGGTGTATCTGCGCGAATTGCGGCCGGCTGATTTGCAAGGGTCTGCGGCCATCTTCCGTTTGAAGGAAGAATTATTGCGGCGGGTTAATTTGGCGGTCAGCCCTGAACGGGTTGATGCCGTTTTGATTAAGGAACTCCTTTTGCAATGACGGACCTCGAGTCAGCCCCTCAAACACAAGCGGTTCCTGATCCGTGGAATGTGATGCTGGATGACATCAACGCGGGTCGCGTTCCGGAGGCGGAAGAGGGCGTATTAGCCGCTGACGAGATCGAGCGATTGATGTCTGAAGATCAAAGTGTCTTCGAGACTCCGGGTACAGAAGTTCTTGCGCAATCCGTCGCAACGCCTGATCGGATTTTATCTGCTCTCCGGCCAATTGGTGAAAAAATCGGGAGTACAGCCACGCGGGAAATTCGCAACAGCTTGGCCATATTAGCTGATTTCTCTTTTGTTGATGTATCCTATTCCCGATTAGGAGCACTTCTGGCCGGTATACCGATCCCGTCATTGATGTCACCGCTTCTTTCCTCGAATGGTGCACCGACAGGTTTGATTGTCGTCGACCACTCATGTGCGTCTCTCTATCTCGATTCCGTTTTAGGGGGCGGGCAGAGCCAATCATCGCAAGCTGAAGGTGGTCGTCCTTACTCTGCGATTGAAACGAAGTTATTCGAGGGTTTTGTCAGCGCGCTGATGACCGCGATCGGTTCGGGCTTGTTACCCCATTGCGATATTCCTCTCACCTCCAAGGGGGTGGAGACGCAGCCGCGCTATCTCGCGCTTGGCAAATATACGGACTCTGTGATCCGCTTTCGATATAAATTTCAAATCGATAAGCGTAGAGGGATCGCTGAAATTGTTTTTAACGGCGATGTGTTGGCCCGGCTTGAAAAAGCATTCTTACCAGCACGTATCGACTTG
>CANGSG010000006.1 GCA_947456435.1 Hyphomicrobiales bacterium | reverse complement strand
TATCCGCTCGGCGACACCGTCACAAATTGAAGCCATCGATATGGGACGGCGTGGGCTTCATAATGAAGCCGCGCAACTTCTCATCGATCGCCTTGAAGGAAAAATAAGCGTCGATTTTGATACGGCGCGGCGATTGTTCACGCTCATTTCATCGCTGCACTGGAAAGGATGATCACGCGTGGCGAGCGAACAGCGTGGAAAAATTCAGGCGGTTCTCTTCGCTTGTGCGATGAATGCCATTCGATCACCTATGGCTGAAGCGATTGCCCGTCATTACTTCGGCAAAACGCATTTCATTCAATCCGCCGGCATACGTAAGGGCGATATTGATGGTTTCACCATCGCAGTTCTGGCGGAAATCGGCATTGATGCGAAAGATCACAAACCCCACACGCTCGAAGAGCTTGCCGAATGGGAGGGGCTTAATTTCGATTTGATCGTCACCTTAAGTCCTGAAGCGCACCACACAGCTCTCGAACTCACGCGTACCATGGCAGTTGACGTTATCTATTGGCCAACAATTGATCCCTCTGTGATCGAAGGAAGCCGCGAAGAAAAACTCGAAGCCTATCGCGCGGTTCGTGAAAAATTGACCGAACAAATTCTCGGCTTACTCGGATAGACGCGTCTATTCGCGCTTCAATAAGCGATCCACAATCCAATCGCCCCATGCGCTGGTCTTGAACTCACGTTCAAGAGCAGAAGGGTCGTAAATGGTTTCAACCCATGTCTGGAATGAAATGCCTTTTTCCAAACCCTCGCGGCGATAACGTTCAAAAAATTCGTCGAGAATACCCGTCTTCGCAAATTTAAAATGACCATAGCGCCAAGAAAGTTGCTTCAACGCTTCATCAAGCGGGCGTTTCTCATGCACGAGCAAATAAAGCGTCGACATGAAGCCCGCACGATCAGCGCCCGACTTGCAATGCGCGAGCGCGGGGTATTGGAGGCTTTCAAAGAACTTCGCCGCCGAAGCGATCCGCTCGCGATCCGGCGCGCCGCGTGACCGCAGAACAAAATCGACAAGGACCAAGCCTTTTGATTCGCAAACCTCACGCTCAAGCGGCCAGGAGCCGAACTCCCGCCCGCCGCGCAAATTCACAATTGTGCGGATCCCGTCGCGCGAAGCCTGACGCAGCTGTCCCGGCGTTGGCTGAGCTGCCCGCCAAAATTTATCGGAAACAGGGTGCAGATTGAGATAAATGAGCCGGAAAATGCCGTGATCGACAAAAACCATATGAACCCAGGCCCGGAACCGCCGCCACAATGTATTCAGCGGCCTATTCCAGCGCGCGATGCTCCGGCGACGGCGGCGGTCTCGCGTTTCTTGGGTCGTTAATTTCATGGCGAAAGACAAAAACCTGCCTAATTTTTACGAAAAATAGCCAAATTGCCTTAATTTCGTGCCAAGTTCCTATCAGGCAGAGGCGGGCGCGGCAAGCATCCTCCGGTTTTGTCCGAAGCGGAGACATGCTATGAGGCGTCGATCCGTATCTTTGATAGCACAGACGATTATGGGGACCCCAATGACCTATCTCGACTATGGCGCGCTTAAGCAGGCGCCCCTTCAGACCGATCCTTACGAATATCTGATTGTCGAGAATTTCGTGAAACCTGAAAAATTCACGGAAGCCATGGCCGATTTTCCCGAAGTGCCGGGTCCGGGATCACATCCACCGTCTGAGTTGAATATCTCCGGCCGCTTCCGGGCGCTGCTCGATGAATTGCAAGACGGCGCATTCCGCAAGGCTATCGAAGAGAAGTTCAAAATCGATCTTACTGATCGGCCAACCATGTACACGGTGCGCGGATTTTTGCGCAAAACCGATGGAACGATCCACACCGATAGCGAAACAAAAATTATCACCGTACTGCTTTATCTCAATGATAATTGGAGCGCCGATGGCGGTCGCTTGCGCATTCTCCGCAATGGTACCGATCTCGATGATTATGTTGCGGAAGTGCCGCCTTCAAACGGAACGCTGCTCGTCTTCCGCCGCTCCGATAATTCATGGCATGGCCACAAGCCTTTTGAAGGCCAGCGGCGCGTTGTGCAGATGAATTGGGTTCTCGACGAAGATGTGGTCAATCGCGAACAGAGACGCCACAGCGTTTCAACGCGGTTCAAGAAATTGAAGAATTTCTTCACCGGTCGCGCAGCATAATTTTTTGGTGTCGCCGATCTCTCGTCGGCGTCACATTTAGCGGGCGTAGTTCAGTGGTAGAACGACAGCTTCCCAAGCTGTATGTCGAGGGTTCGATTCCCTTCGCCCGCTCCATATTTGTTGACCAATCCGCTCCGGACCACACTCGACCGCGGATTGGTTGGGATGGAGCGGATCGGTACGCGGTTGGGCTTCGCCCAGAGGAAAAATGATATGTCTTTGGGTTCGATTCCCTTCGCCCGCTCCATATTTGTTGACCAATCCGCTCCGGACCACGCTCGACCGCGGCTTGGTTGGGATGGAGCGGATCGGTACGCGGTTGGGCTTCGCCCAGAGGAAAAATGATATGTCTTTGGGTTCGATTCCCTTCGCCCGCTCCATATTTGTTGACCAATCCGCTCGGGCTTCAGGTACTCAGACAAAATGACGTCATTATCCAATCACGCCCACGAGAAAGAGCCGCCAGCGCAAATGCTTTCGCCTGTACAGCGCTTGATGATGGTCGCGTTGATTGCCGTTGTAGTGAGTGTCGGCTTGGGCTTTTGGGCCTTTCGCGGGTCGGTTGTTTTCACCGAGCTGGTTGATTTAGCGCTGGCATGGTGTTTCTAAAGCCTCATGAAAAATCGGTTCACTCTATCGTTACTTGTAACTTTGGCCGGCCTTATTCTGATCGGCCTGCTGGCGCTCTTTATTCTTAATCCTGAGCGCACCTCGACCGATGCGATTGGCGGCGCTTTTACGCTCACCGATCAGCGTGGGGCACAAGTCACTGAAACGGCGCTCAAAGGCACCCCGAGCCTTGTCTTTTTCGGCTTCACTCATTGCCCCGATGTCTGCCCCACCGCGCTCTTTGAAATCAGCCAAGTCTATAAGGCGCTGGGGCCGAGAGGCGATCAGCTCAAGACCTTCTTCATCACGGTTGATCCCGAACGGGATACGGCGGAGAGCCTCAAAACCTATCTCGACAGTTTCGATCCGCGCATCACGGGCCTCACCGGGTCGCGCGAAGAGATCGACCGCGCCATGCGCGCCTATCGTGCTTTTGCACGCAAGGTGCCGCTTGAAGGCGGCGGCTATGTGATGGACCATACGGCCCTTGTCTATCTCATGGACAAGAAAGGGCGCTTTGTGGCGAGCATGAATTTTGAACGTCCGCCGGAAGAGAATGCCAAGCGCATCACGGATCTATTTTGATCGCTCAACCCTCTCGCCTTTGATATCGAAACTCTTTGCCCGCCCATGCGGTGTTTTACGCCAATGACTCGGCGCGAAGATTAATTCGATAAAGGCAAACCATGCCGCCGCTGTTTTCAAAAGGGAATAAGGCGCTTGTAAAATATAGTCGCTCAGAGTGACTTGATAAGAGCGATAGCGCGCCGCTCGTCTCAACATCAAAAAATTCAGAACAAGGTGAAAAGCCAGCAGACTGAAAATTGCGGTCAGTCCTGATCGACTAAATGCCAATCCCTGAAGACCCAATTCCGAGATCTCTACAATTTCAGTCGCAGCAATAACCAAAATCGGATGATAGAGCGACGTGACAAATGAGGTTGTCGCAACGAGTGCGATTAACAGACGCTCGATCAGGGGTCGTTTCATTCCTGACCGCTTTGTTCGACTAAGATGAATGATCGATGTTTGCATCCATCCTTTGAACCAACGCGTGCGCTGATGAAACCAGATTTTGAGATCATTGGGCGCTTCTTCAAACGTCGTCGAGGCAAGCCAACGCGTTTCATAACCAAAGCGGCTCAATCTCAACCCAAGATCAGCGTCTTCCGTGACATTCCAGGGATCCCATCCTTGAACCGCTAAAAGTGCGCTGCGGCGCAAATGATTGGATGTCCCACCAAGCGGTATCGGCATATGAAGGCGGGACATGCCCGGCAGAATGACGTCAAACAACACTGCATATTCATAAGAGAACATGCGCGATAGCCATGAATCCCGCCGATTATAAATCGCAAGAGACGCTTGAATACATCCAACGCGCGGAGAGGCTCGGGCAAAGGCCGTGGCCGCGCGTCTTAATTGAGAAGGATCGGGCATATCTTCCGCGTCAAAGACGACAATAAGTTCGCCGCGCGCATAGGCTTGCCCGATAGCTAAAGCACGCGGCTTTGTCTTTGGCAGACCTTCGGGACAAATTATCGTTTCGAAATAGGAAAAGTGAGACGAAGACGCGATAGCATCGCGCGTTGACTTATCATTCTCTTCAACAAGAAGAATGATTTGCAGTTTTGACCGCGGATAATCGATCTTAAGCATGTGGTCCAAAAGACTCGGAACGATTTCAGCCTCGCGATGGAGCGGCAACAAAATGGTGTATTCGGGTAGATCTCTGTCAGCTAATTGTTGATGAGTGTGAGCTTCATGCTTCAATGCCGTAACAACGGATTTAAAAAGTAGTGATGGTGCAACAAACAAGGCCGACAAAAGATAAAGGCCATATGTCCAAAACTCGGATTTTGCCATCAGTCCCAAAGCAAGAAGCGCAGGCAAGCCAACCATCAATCCCAAAAACGAACGAAGCCTCAGCCGTTCAGCCGAAAACTCTGGCAGAGCGCGCCCGAGCCGTTGGACGTCCTGATCAGCCTGCCTCCGCCCGAATTGCGTTAAAATCGCACGCCTGAAGTTCGAAGGTGTGGTCAGAATGATCGGTGGCGCTTTATCCCCTGCACAGACACGCAACATCAAATCTTCGAAAAACTGTCCGCGTGGCGCCGTGATAACGGCGGTCTGACCAGAGCCATCCTCAAAGCGCGCAACACCAGAGGACAAAAGAAGTTCGAAAGGATAGCCCTGAGAAAGTCGAAACGGATGGTTGATAAAAGGCACCTGAAGCGCCTGCGCGATGCCACGATAAAGCTCAACCTCACCGATCAACCCGCGCGACAAAAGAAAGGCATCAAGGGTGACTTTTTCAACGCGCGCCAGAGCAATGGCATCGGCAAGGGTCTCAACATCCAGCTGAAAATATCGTTGGAGAATATGATGGAGATCAGGCGCAGTATTCTTCTGACGCGGTTCCTTTGACTGCGCCTTTACCTCTGCAAACCGATGGGTCTGATCGCCACTCATAAAGCCAGCATGATGCTTACGCATGTAAGTTTCACCTGTCAGATGAGACAGTCATCAAACGACATTACGCTTTTGCCGGCCCCATAAACTGGACATCACGGGCAGCCCTTCCCCCGCCACGGGAACTGCATTAGGGTGCGCCGCTTCCAATTCATCAAAAGTAGTTGTGACGTTACGCCCATGATCTCGATTGCCGATTTGCTCTCTGACCCCGCCATCCTTCCCGCCGCGCATGAAAGCGCCACCTGGCCCTTCGAGGAAGCGCGAAAACTTGTTGAGCGGCTCAAACGCACGGGGCGAAAATCGGTTCTATTCGAGACGGGTTACGGCCCCTCGGGCCTGCCGCATATCGGCACCTTTGGCGAAGTCGCACGCACCACCATGGTGCGCACCGCCTTTCGGATTTTAACGGAAGACAAAATTCCCACGCGGCTTCTCGCCTTCTCGGATGATATGGACGGCATGCGGAAGGTTCCGGACAATGTGCCGAACCGCGAGATGCTCTTCGACTATCTCCACAAGCCTTTGACGCGGGTGCCCGACCCTTTCGGCACGCATGAAAGCTTCGGCCATCACAATAATGCGATGCTGCGCCGCTTTCTCGATACTTTCGGCTTCGACTATGAATTCGCGAGTGCGACGGATTATTACACTTCCGGCAAATTCGACGAGATTCTTCTGCGCGCTGCCGAACGCTATCAGGCGCTCATGGACATCATGTTGCCAACGCTCGGCGAGGAGCGTCAGGCGACCTATAGCTGCTTCCTTCCCATTTCACCGACAACAGGGCGCGTACTCTATGTGCCGATGAAAAATGTCGATGGCAAAAAGGGCGAAGTCACCTTCACGGATGAAGACGGCACCGATGTAACCGTGCCCGTGACGGGCGGCCATGTGAAGCTGCAATGGAAGCCGGATTTCGGCGCACGCTGGGCGGCACTCGGCGTTGATTTTGAAATGTATGGCAAAGATCATCAACCCAACACAGTGGTTTATGATTCAATCTGCCGTGCCTTGGGCGGCGAAGCGCCGGAACATTTCGTTTATGAGCTCTTCCTCGACGAGAAAGGGCAGAAGATTTCGAAGTCGAAAGGCAATGGTCTCACGATTGATGAATGGCTGACTTATGCGAGCCCAGAATCGCTCGCGCTCTTTATGTTCTCGAAGCCGCGCGAAGCAAAAAAACTTTATTTCGACGTCATCCCGCGTCAGGTCGATGACTATCTGACCTTCTTGGAAAAATTTCCGAAGCAGGAATGGAAAGAAAAACTCGGCAATCCGGTTTTCCATATTCATGGAGGACACCCGCCGCAAGCGGAAGTGCTCAATGATACAGCGGGTCATTCGACAACGGTCAATTTCGCGATGCTGCTCAATCTCGTGGCGGTTGCAAATTCAGAAGACAAGCAAGTTGTCTGGGGCTTTTTGAAACGCTATGCGCCGTCAGCCTCTGCGGCTAATCATCCGACATTGGATCAACTGATCGGTTATGCGCTCGTTTACTATCGTGATTTCGTGCGCCCCGGAAAAGTCTTTCACGCCCCCGCACAAGAAGAGCATCAAGCCCTCTCTGATTTGTCACAAGCGCTTGCGGCGCATGAAGGCTCAACCGATAGCGATGCGCTTCAAGCGATTGTCTATGAAATTGGTCGCGCGCATTTCCCGGATCTTTCTGGCAAATCAAAAAGCCCTGATGGACGTCCCGGCGTATCGCAAGCCTGGTTCTCGACGCTGTACCGTGTATTGCTCGGTGCTGAACGCGGTCCGCGCTTCGGGTCCTTCATCGCGCTTTATGGTGTTGCGGAAACACGTGCGCTTATTGCGAAGGGTTTAGAGGGCGCTCTGATTGCCGACCACGCTCATTTCATGGCGAACCGCGAAGGACGATAATGAAAGGCGTCTCTTGATTATTGGCTCGCCCAAAGAATACGAGCGATCCACGCTTTGTCTTGAAGAGCAATCATGGTTTCCGATGCGCTGCCGGCATTGAAAGGGATGAGATCAATTCCAGCCATGGTCTTCCGGCGTAACGTGCCTGCAAGCAAGGCGCCCGATTTCAATTTGAGAATGACACGATCACCTCGACGAACAGGAATCGTCGTTCCGCAAATGAGAATATCACCTTCGCGATAGATTGGCGCCATCCGCGCATCAGTCAACTCAAGCGCGAAGAGATCACCCGCAGGTAATTCCGGAAATCCGACTTCATCCCATTTCGAGCCTTGCGGCCGCCCTTCTGCATCAAAAGCGTCAGCACAGTCGCTCATCGCAATCAGGGGAATGGCACGAGTCGGCGCCGGGGGACGATCCGCCAAAACCAACGCCATGAACACTTCGAGTTCGGTCGATGTGGATTCGAGAATCTTGGCAATCGACTCGGTCGAAGGCCATCTGAGCCGTCCATCGGACGAGACACGCTTTGACTTGTTGAAAGCCGTCGGATCAAGGCCCGCGCGACGGGCTAATCCCGAGGCCGAGAGGCCGTTTCGCGCCGCTAGAAGGTCAACCGCCTTCCAGATCCGTTCATGCGTCAGCATCGACCGCCCCCGAAGCAAGGATATTTATCTGAAATTTGACTGTTTATAGGTTTATTTTCTCTTTATTGGCAAGCTGGGCGAGGTTGCGCAGGACCCTGATCCATGGCTCTTGTCGATCGGCGCTCGTAAGTCGTGCGGGCTCGCGTTCCGATTATTTTTAGTCTTTGGCTTCGCCTATGCTGATTTACAAAATCATTCCCGAATCACTCTGGCAGGACGCTTTGAAAAGCGGCGTGTTTGAAGGCGCGCCTGTCGATCTCGCCGATGGCTTCATTCATTTTTCAACGGGCGCCCAAGTGATTGAAACCGCGCGCAAGCATTTTCATGGTCAAGCGAATCTCCTCCTACTCACGCTTGATGATCAAAGCCTTGGCGAGCATTTGATTTATGAACCCTCGCGCGGCGGCGATCTCTTTCCGCATCTTTATGGCCCGCTTCACGTGAGCGCGGTGAAAAGCGTCGATCCCCTTCCGCTGAATGAAAATGGTACGCATCACTTTGAAGGACTCTTGCCATGACTCTTCTTTTCAAATTGGCAAAGCCCCTGCTTCATCGGATGGATCCGGAGAAGGCCCATAATCTAACCATTGATGCCCTCAAGCAGTTCGGACCACGCACGCCCAAGCCTGATGATCCCCGATTAAATATCTCGCTTTTCGGTTTGAATTTTTCCAATCCGCTCGGCCTCGCCGCAGGCTTTGATAAAAATGCTGAAGTGCCCGATGCTATGTTGGGCCTCGGTTTCGGATTTGTTGAATGCGGAACCGTGACACCCCTGCCGCAAGAGGGGAATAAGAAACCACGTCTCTTTCGCCTCGTAACGGATGAAGCGGTGATCAATCGTTTCGGTTTCAACAATCACGGTCATGACATTGTGCTTGATCGATTGAAGCAACGTCGTGACAAAGGTGGACTCGTTGGTATCAATGTGGGTGCTAATAAAGACTCAACTGATCGCGTCTCCGACTATGTCAAAGGCATTCGCGCTTTTGCCTCTATCGCCGATTACTTCACAGTCAATATTTCGTCGCCCAATACGCCCGGTTTACGCACGATGCAAAGCCGCGAAATTCTTGACGATCTTCTCGCATGGTCGCTCAATGAACGGGATGAAGCAGCGCGGCACGGCCCAAAGCGTCCCATCTTTTTGAAAATCGCACCGGATCTATCGCTTGAAGAACTTGATGATGTCGTTGATGTGTCACGTAAACGCGGCATCGATGCGCTCATCATTTCAAACACGACGATCAAACGGCCGAAGTCCTTGCATGATAAACGCCAACGCTTAGAAAGCGGTGGTCTCTCGGGGAAACCGCTTTACCCGCTCTCCACCAAAATGCTGTCAGAAGCCTATCTGCGCGTGGAAAATCAATTTCCCCTCATCGGCGTTGGGGGCATTGATTCCGCGCGCTCCGCGATTGGAAAAATGGAAGCGGGCGCCAGTTTGATCCAGCTTTATTCCGCGCTTGTGTATAAAGGCCCAGCGCTGATCAACGAGATTAAAAAAGGCATCATCGAACGGCTCGATAAAGACGGCTTGTCATCGCCCCTCGAACTTGTGGGCCGTGCGGTAGATGATTGGAAAGATTGGCCGCTAGAGAGCGTCTTATAAGATAACCAAAACTTGATCCTTCAGGATCAAGACACCGATTGTGAAACGCCGGTCCACTGGCCTGCAGCTATTTTTGACGCCGCAATCACCGCTTGTGTCCGGCTATCAACATCGAGTTTTTGCAAAATCGCAGACACATGGGCTTTGACGGTGGCTTCTGAAACGGAGAGCTCATAGGCGATCTGCTTATTGAGAAGCCCCGTCGACAACATCATCAATACACGCACTTGTTGCGGCGTTAGCGTAGCCAAGCGACGTACCATGTCACTCGTTTCGCGATCGGGTGTTTCAGACAGATCAATATCGTCGGGCGTGAAAAGGTTACCATCAAGCACAGCTTTGATCGCCATCTTCATCGCATGCGGATCAAGCGATTTGGGCAAATAACCAGATGCCCCGAGCTCAATACAGCGGCGAATGACTGTGCGGTCTTCATTGCCTGAGACAACAGCCACTGGCGCCTCTGGATGAGAGGCGCGCAAAAAGAGAAGACCGGAAAAACCTTGAACGCCCGGCATTGTGAGATCGAGCAAGACGAGATCAATATCGGCATCACCATTGAAAGCGGCGACAAGCTCGTCGAAGGAACCCGCTTCAATCACCGATACGCTTGAAAGGATCGATGAAACGGCCTCACGAAGGGCGCCACGCACAAGCGGATGATCATCGGCGATTAAAATCGTGTGATCAGTCAAGCTGTTCCTCCGCCCCTTCGAACCAGCATTCGTTTGTTAGGCTTCTTACCGACATCATTCATCGTAATTGCCTCTTGTGCAACCCGTTTCAGGCGTCAGGGCTATGGCTTTTTCAGGCCACGATCTGAGACCGTTCGCCCCATAGTTGACCGCCGGGCCAAATTGGATTCCGATAGAGTGATGAAGACCGAGGCGATCCCCACTGATGAACTCGATCCTTCGACCATCAAGCAGGTCGGAGCGCTGCCGGTCGAGCGGGATGCCGACGGTCATTGGCGGGTGATTTTGATCACAACAAGGGATTCCGGCCGCTGGTCGATCCCCAAAGGCAATGTGATGAAGGATTTGAGCCCGGCGGAGGCGGCCGCGCAGGAAGCCTTCGAAGAAGGGGGGCTTTCAGGGGAAATCGATGAAAAGCCCATGGGATCCTATGTTTTCTGGAAACGGCGCTCCGGCCACTGGGAGTTGGCACGGGTCGAGGTCTTCCTGATGGATGTCCGCAAGCAGGCGAGCGAGTATAAGGAGAAGGGCCTGAGGAAAATCGAGCGTTTCAGCTTTGACGATGCCGAAGATGCGATTCTCGAACCCGGGCTTAAATCGCTCATCGCCGCCGCCAAAGAAAAGCTCCTCAAGTCGAAGGCTTGACAGAGCGGTCGGCCACGCCGAAAGCCTCTGTTACACCCTGCCCATGAGGCCCGCGCGCTTTCCATGTTGATCCGTGTCTTGATCCAAAAACTGGTAGGCCTGATCGCATTCTTGCTGCTTGCGAGCGTGTTCATATTTTTGATCGTCGATGTGTTACCGGGAGACCCCGCCGAACTCATGCTCGGCACCGATTCGCGCCCCGATACGCTTCAGGCACTTCGCCATCAATTGGGTCTCGATCAACCTCTGCCGGTTCAATATGCTGCTTGGATCATCGGGTTTTTGCGTTTCGATTTCGGAACAAGCATGACCTATGCGACACCGGTTCTCACTCTCATCGCCGAGCGTCTTCCTGTGAGCGTGCCTTTGGCGGTGATGTCTCTTGCACTGACCACAATGATCGCGATTCCGCTTGGTGCGTTCTCCGCACATCAGCCTGGTTCAGCCCTTGATCGTATGATCCGCATCGGTTTGCAGCTCGCGCTCGCGCTCCCCAATATTTGGCTCGCTCTCTTATTGATTATGAGTTTTGCCGTAGGCCTCCACTGGTTGCCTGCCGGTGGTTTTGCCGGATGGAAAAGCGGCGCATGGCCCGCCTTCAAATCCCTTATCTTGCCGCTCTTGGCACTCGCGATTCCGCAAGCGGCTATTCTTGCGCGAATCGTGCGCGCCGAAATGCGTGATAAAGCGCAAGAGCTTTTTGTGCTGGGCGCGCGCGCCCGCGGCCTCTCGGAAAAAGACATTTTGTGGCATCACATTTTACCAAATGCGATGTTACCTATTCTATCCATCATGGGCTTGCAATTTGCGTTTCTGATTGCGGGAACCGTAATCATCGAAACAGTCTTTTCTCTACCCGGCCTTGGTCGATTGATTTTTCAAGCGATCACACAACGTGATCTCCCGCTGATCAAAGGTGTAGCGATGCTCCTCGTGGGTAGCGTTATCTTTATCAATCAACTTGTTGACCTGCTTGCGGCTTTGATTGATCCGCGCTTACGCCGCCAAAGCGGGGCGTCATTATGAGCAGCGCTTTGCATAAGAAGATTGTGAGTGGCGGATTTCTGCTGATCATCGTGTATGCGGTGTTAGCCGCCGCCATGCCCTTGATGGAAAGCTTCTACCAAATCCGCATTGATTTAAGATTGATGCCCATCTCAAACGCGCATTGGCTGGGCACCGATCAATTCGGACGCGATACACTCGCTATGGTGATTGGCGGATGTTTTGCATCGCTCTCGGTTGCTGCTATGGCGGTGATCATCGGCGCCGGCATCGGTATCCCGCTTGGACTGATGGCCTCTTCACAAGAAAATTTTGCGAGCCGTTCGATCCTTTCACTTAATGATTTTATCTTTGCGTTTCCCGCTCTTGTCACCGCTATTCTTATTCATAATATCTTTGGATCAGGCATCGTCACTGCGGGATTGGCGATCGGACTATTCAATATTCCGGTTTTTGCCCGCACACTTTATGGCGCGGCACGTCCTCTCTGGACCAAAGATTTTATCAAAGCCGCGCGGCTTGCCGGAAAGTCTAACATCGCCATTGCGGCCGTTCATATTCTCCCGCTTGTTTCGAGCGTCGCCTTTGCGCAAATCTCAATGCAAATGGGACTCGGCATTCTGGCCGAAGCAGGCCTCTCTTATGTCGGCCTTGGTGTTGTCCCGCCTATGCCAAGCTGGGGTCGCATGCTCAATGAAGCACAGACCTTGATTGTCATTGCGCCACGACTTGCGATCATTCCCGGCCTTGCCATTGCGGCCTCAGTTTTTCTGTTCACCTGGATGGGCGACAAGCTTTCTGACTATGCTGATCCGAAGCGGCGCGAAGGTCATGATCATGACCACGCTTGAACTTAAGAGTCTCAGCGTCAATATCGGATCGCGACGCGTCTTGGATAATCTCTCTTTCACAATCAGTAAGGGTGAGATTGTCGGACTCGTCGGCGCTTCGGGCTCCGGTAAATCGATGACAGCGCGCGCGCTCTGCGGGTTATTACCAAACCATGCAAAGCCAAGCGGCACGCTCATACTCAACGGTGAAACGAACGCGCTTGATGATATCAAAGCTTTTGCTGACAAGCGCGGGCGCGACATCGGGTTGATCTTTCAAGATCCTGCCGGTGCGTTCAATCCTTTGATGAGTATTGGTGATCATGTTGCCGAAGCCTTGGTGCGTCGGGATGGATTCACTTGGCCGCACGCTCGTGAAAAAGCGCGGGCAACGCTTGATCGTGCCGGATTTCCAAAATCTATTCCTGCCTTTGATCGTTATCCGCATGAAGTATCGGGTGGACAAAGACAAAGGGCGATGATTGCTGCGGCCCTTGTGCAGGCACCGAAAATCCTGATTGCCGATGAACCAACAACCGCGCTTGATGTCACAACGGAAAACGCAATCCTCAAGCTCTTAAAACAATGCGCGAGTGAAGACGGTCTTGGTATCTTATTGATCAGCCATGATTTGCCGGCGCTTGCGCGTATCGCTGATCGTCTTCTCTTGATGAAAGACGGGCGCCTTATTGAATCGTCACAGCTTCCGCTCACGGAAGCCGACGCACCCGAACTCGCGCGGTTGTTTGAGTTGAGCCACAAAGCCCCCGCCCCATCACCATCGCATGAGCATCCGACACTCTTACAAACAAAGGCGGTCAGCAAACGCCATAACAATAGATCTGGATTTCTGTCTGGCTCGAGAGCGACAATCCATGCGGTAAAAAATGTCTCGCTTTCGATTGGCGAAGGCGAGATCATAGCACTCGTCGGCGAGTCCGGTTCAGGCAAGTCAAGTCTCGCGCGCATTCTTGCCGGTCTTGATCGTGCGTCACACGGCGATGTGATGTGGGCTTCAGGCAAAGGCCGCGTGCAGATGGTGTTTCAAGATCCTGCAGGATCCCTCAATCCACGCTGGACGATTGGCCGAAGTATCGGCGAGCCCTTGTCACTTCCCGCTGATCATCCGCAAGTCAAAGAAGCGGCGCGCGATGCGGGTCTCGATCCGGCGCTTCTTACACGCTGCCCTCATCAGATTTCAGGCGGTCAGGCGCAGCGCGCCGCCATTGCCCGCGCGATTAGTGCGCGGCCTGATCTCTTGATCCTCGATGAACCGGTCTCCGCCCTTGATTTTGAAATTCGTGATCAAATTCTCTCGCTTCTCGAACGCCTTCGTGCGATGCACGGCATCGCTATGATGTTTATCACCCATGATGTCAGCGCCGCCCGACGCCTGTCTGATCGCATGATCGTTCTCGACAAGGGTGAGATTGTTGAGAGCGGCCTAACGGCCGATGTTTTTTCTGCGCCCCATCATGCCGTGACAAAGGCTTTGCTAGCCGCCGCTTCTCCTTCGATCAAAGAGGGGCGCGAAAGATCATGACAACCATCACGAACACCGCAATGCGTTTTGCTGTTGCACCCATGATGGACTGGACCGATCGGCATTGCCGGTCCTTCCATCGACTCTTGAGCCGTCATGCGACGCTTTATACGGAAATGGTAACCGCTGCGGCGATCATTCATGGTCCGCGGGAACGGCTACTCGGCTTTGATGACGCCGAACATCGCGTCGTTGTGCAATTAGGCGGATCTGATCCCGAGCAACTTGCTAAGGCAGCTGTGATTGCTGAATCCTTTGGCTATGATGAAATCAATCTCAATGTCGGCTGCCCCTCTGATCGCGTGCAAGGCGGCAATTTCGGGGCGTGCCTGATGCTCACGCCGGAGCTTGTCGCTGACTGCGTGGCGGCGATGAAGGCGGTTGTCAAAATTCCTGTATCGGTCAAATGCCGCTTGGGCGTTGATGAGCAGGATATTGAGACCGCTCTGGATCACTTGGCCGATGCGGTAATTGCTGCCGGGTGTGATGCGCTGACGGTGCATGCGCGCAAGGCTTGGCTTAAAGGCCTGTCTCCGAAAGAGAACCGCGAAATTCCGCCGCTTGATTATGAGCGTGTCTATCGGTTGAAACAAAGGCTTGGAGCCTATCCCGTCGCGATTAATGGCGGCATCGAAACGATCGAAGCGATCAAAACACATCTTCCTCATGTTGATGGTGTAATGCTGGGACGCGCGGCCTATCACAATCCTGGACTTTTGCTTGAAGTTGATCCGCAACTCTTCGGCGATGAAGCGCCTTTCAGTAATGGTTTTGACGCGCTTGAAGCCTTTTTTCCCTATATCGAAAAGCAGCTTGCGCAAGGCGTGCCGCTTCACGCGATAACGCGGCATCTCTTAGGTTTGTTTCAAGGTCGTCCCGGCGCGCGTTCTTATCGGCGCCATTTGGCGACCGAAGGCGTGAAACGCGACGCGACACTCCAAGTACTTAAGGATGCCCTCGCGCATGTGGCGCGCCCCATAGAAAATGCTGCGTAAAAATAGAATTTAAGGATGTCATCGATGCTAAACGGGTTGAGTTATGAAGTTTTGCTTTTGTTGGCAGCAAGCCTTCTGATTGCCGGCGCGGCTACGGGATTTTTTGCAGGCATCTTCGGCGTTGGCGGCGGCATCATCATTGTGCCCGTTCTTTATGAATTGTTCCGCGCCTTAGGTGTTGCTGAAGAAGTACGCATGCCGCTTGCGGTCGGGTCCTCACTCGCCATCATCGTCCCCACGTCGATCCGTTCCTTCAGAGCGCATCTTGAAAAGGGGGCGGTCGACAAAGAGATTTTGAAAGCCTGGGCAATACCTGTGATTTTAGGTGTTATTGCCGGATCCCTTGTGGCGCGTGTGGCTCCCCCCGCTTTGTTCAAAACCTTATTCGCAGGCATTGCCGCCTTCACGAGCTTCCGTTTGTTATTCGCCAAAGATAATTGGGTTTTAAAAAGCGATATGCCGACAGGTTTATGGCTTAAAGCCTATGGTCTTGTGATCGGTCTTTTATCATCGCTGATGGGCATTGGCGGCGGGCAGCTCTGCAATGTCTATATGATGCTCTATCGCCGCCCTATTCACCAAGCCGTTGCAACGTCATCAGGTCTCGGCGTTTTGATTTCGATTCCCGGCGCTCTTGGTTATGTCTATGCAGGCTGGCCGAAGATGGATCTTTTGCCGCCTTTATCGCTCGGCTTTGTGTCTTTGATCGGCGTCGCGCTCTTTATACCGACAAGCATGTTGGCGGTTCCTTATGGCGTTAAACTCGCGCATCGTTTACCCAAGCGCAAACTTGAAGTCGCCTTCGGATGTTTTTTGATGATCGTTGTGTTGCGCTTCTTATGGACCACGCTTGTCTGAGCGTTACTCACAAACCTCAGCGTTGACGTTGACGGACGCGTTCACGTGTCCGTCCCCCGCGCGCTTCGCGGCTCGTCATGCCTTTAAGACGCGCAGGCAATGTGTCCATGAGTGAGCGACGCTCATCTTCCGGAATGAACGGCCATTGTGCGATTTCGGAACCCGTGCGTCCGCAGCCGATGCAGAAGCCGGTCACTTGATCAATCACACAGATTTTCACACACGGCGTCGAGACATTCATGGCGCGCTCCTGAGCCTTCTTATGCCACAGACAGCGCGAGAAGAAACACAATCTCCGCGACCTGTTGTGTGGCACCCGCGACATCGCCAGTCTGCCCGCCAATCTTGACCTGCGCGAGAACCATCATCGGAAAGGTGCTCGCAAAGCCTAAAAGCAGCCCGGCGGAAATGCCGCGTAGCGGAATATCACCAAAAAACAGGATCAAGGCGCCCAAACTCAATACGGTCACCACCGCAATCGTCGTGACGACAACACCCGGACGGCCCACGCTTGCCGATTTTCCACCCGGCCGGGCAGGCGGCAAAAAGACGAGCGGTAAAATGCCCGCAACACGCGACAAAGCGCCGCTCACAAGAAGTGCGACGGACAAAGCGGCAATGCCATGATGTTCAAAAATATCCGCCAGTGTTGAAGCCTTCAACGCGAGCGCCAAAACCAAAGCCGCAACGCCAAATGCGCCCACGCGACTATCGGCCATAATTTCAAGGCGCCGCTCAACGGTGTGGCCACCAAAAAATCCATCCGCCACATCGGCAAAACCATCTTCCGCCATTGCGCCGGTCACAATCACAATAGACGCAACAACAAGCATGGCGAGCGGCAAAGGCGACACACCGATCAATGCGGCAAGCCATGCCACGAGAATGGATGGCAGGGCCATGATCGCCCCTGCAAAAGGGAGGATACGGGGCAGCGCCGTGAAATCAGGCACGCGATGCGGATCGCCTTCGAACGCAAAAGAAGGAACCGGAAACCGCGAATAAAAACGCAACGCTGAAAGCAATTCATTGAGAAGCTTTGCAGGCAAATTATGAGGTCCGGATGTCGAGCTGCTCATCGCGTTTATCTTTTCATATTAAACGGGTTGATCGGCGCCGTCATAATCAACACCCACGAGATAAAGTCCATCGGGGGGCGCAAGCGGACCACAGCGCGAACGATCACAGGCTTTGAGCGCTGCCTCAAGATCATCAGGCGTCCATTTACCGGTTGCCACCAAAATCAAAGAGCCCACAATCGAGCGTACTTGCGAATGGAGAAACGACCGCGCGGATGCACGAATGCGAATCTCATCACCGTCCCGCTCAACATCAAGACGCTCCAACGTACGGAGCGGACTTTTTGCCTGACACTCAGACGCGCGAAAGGTCGTGAAATCATGTTTGCCAATCAACCGATCAGCGCCCGCCTGCATCCGCGCCGCATCAATCCGCCATTTCACTTGCCACACGCGGCCGGCCTCAAGAACAGCAAAGGCACGACGATTGATGATGCGATAAAGATAATGACGTTTAACGGCCGAAATCCGCGCATCAAATATATCCGCCACACGGCGCGCCTCGAGAATAGCCACGCCCTTCCCTTTTAAATGCGCATTCATCGCATCGGCGATTGTGCGCACAGGCCAATCACGTTCGAGATCGACATGGATCACCTGATGCGTAGCGTGAACACCGGTATCGGTGCGGCCTGCCGCAACAATGCGCCGCGTCTCACCGCTGAAAGCTGTGATCGCGCGCTCAACCGCTTCTTGAACGCTTGTGCCATCTTGCTGATGCTGCCACCCGTGAAAACGCATGCCGTCATATTCGACAACGAGTTTGAAACGCGGCATCAGCCTAAAACCTTGCCGCGTGCGAGCGGAATGCCCCGTAAAAATTCGGATGCGGCCATCGGCTTTGATCCGGCACGTTGCAGTTCAAGAATCTGCACCGCGCCCGTGCCACAGGCCACAGTCAACGAGTCATCAAGGAGTGTGCCCGGTGCACCACTATCGTGATGGAGGGCCCCGCGTAAAATTTTTAATCGCTCAGGGCCTTTACCAAAATCAGCGAATGTAAACGCGCCGGGAAAAGGGGAAAGACCATGAATATGATGAAGCACATCTTTTGCCGGACGTGACCAGTCGATGCGGCACTCATCATTCGTTATTTTACGCGCATAATCTACGCCCACTTGCGGTTGCGGCACAAAGGCCAATGTGCCGCGTGACAAAGCCGCAATCGCCCGCGCCATCAAATCCGCGCCGAGTGTTGCAAGACGATCATGCGCTTCACCGGCCGTGAGCGACTCGGTAATCGTCAAGCGCTCGACCATGGCGACAGGACCTGTATCAAGCCCCTCTTCCATTTTCATGACCGCGACACCGGTCTCAGCATCGCCCGCCATAATCGCCCGTTGGATCGGCGCAGCACCGCGCCAGCGCGGTAGAAGTGACGCATGAAGATTGACGCATCCCAAACGCGGCGCCTCCAAAATCGCTTTCGGCAAAATCATGCCATAGGCAACAACCACCGCGATATCCGCATCATGCGTCTCAAAAATTTTGAGGGCGTCTTCATCGCGCAATGTCGAGGGAGTCAAAACGGGAATCGCAAAGCGATCCGCCGCCTCATGAACGGGCGAGCGCTTTAACGCCATACCGCGTCCAGCCGGTGCGGGCGCGCGCGTGTAACACGCAACGATGTCATGCCCATAACCAACAAGCGCGGAAAGCGTTGGCACTGCAAAATCCGGTGTGCCCATAAAGATGATGCGTAGGCTCATCGCATGCGCCTCAGGCACCGCCTTGATGGCGGGCAATCTTCTGGAATTTTTTCAGCACGCGGTCGCGCTTGAGCTTTGACAAATGATCGATGAAGAGCTTTCCATTCAAATGATCAATCTCATGCTGGATGACGGTCGCGGCCAAGCCGTCCATTTCACGCTCTTCAATTTTACCCGCGAGCGTGAGGAAGCGCACACCGACTTTCGCCGGCCGCGTAACGACCTCGTGATAATCCGGGATCGACAAACAGCCTTCTTCATAGTCGCTGAGTTGGTCGGATGACCAAATGATTTCGGGATTGATCAGCGCAAGTGGCTCTTTGTCATCATCGCCGCGCGTTGCATCCATCGTGACCACGCGTTGCGTCACGCCCACTTGCACAGCGGCCAGCCCCACGCCCGGCGCCTCATACATGGTTTCGAACATATCCTCGATCAACGCTTTCACGCGTCCGTCGAGTTCAGCGACGGGCTTCGAGATTTCGCGGAGCAGCGGATCAGGCAGAATGACAAGGGGTAGAAGGCTCATGGCGCGTGAGATAATCATCCGTAGCGCTTTCGTCAAACTGTTCCTGATTTGTTCTTGATCGCTCTCTGAGAGCCTGTTAGAGAGTGGGCTCACCATCCTAAAAGCGAGACCCGCATGAGCCTTCTCATTGATGTTGTTTTGATTGGGATTGCGCTTACCGCGCTCGGCGTTTTGATTTGGCTCGGCCAGACGCTCAAACAAGCGCGCGAGGACCGGATGCTTGAAGCGGCGGCCGCGCTGGAGCGGCAGCGTCGCCTTGATGATGAAATGGCGGCGGTAAAACGGCTTCAGGCGGAAGTGACGGGGCGTATTGAGACGCTGACCCAAAGTGTCGGCCAACGCTTTGACAGTTTGCAAAACCGTGTTGGTGATGGTCTCAAAGAAAATGTCAAAGAAACGACCGAGAGTCTTTCTAAATTGAATGAGCGCCTCGCGGTGATTGATGCCGCGCAGAAAAACCTCACCTCGCTCACAAGCGAAGTGATGACGCTCAAAGAAGTACTGTCAAACAAACAAGCGCGCGGTGCTTTCGGACAAGGCCGTATGGAAGCGATCATCCGTGATGCGCTGCCGCCGCAAAGTTTTGAATTTCAAGCGACACTCAAAAGCGGCAAGCGGCCGGATTGCATCATCCATCTGCCCAATGATCCACGACCCTTGATCATTGATGCAAAATTTCCGCTTGAGAGCATCACGGCGTTTCGTGATGCCAAGAGCGACGAGGAAAAGAAACTTGCGGTTGCGCGCGTGCGCACCGATGTCTCCACCCATCTCAAAGATATTGCGGATAAGTATATTATTCAGGGTGAGACGCAGGAACTCGCAATTATGTTTGTGCCGTCTGAGTCTATTTATGCCGATCTCCACGAATTTTTTGACGATCTCATCCAAAAGGCACAACGCGCCCGCATCATGATTGCTTCCCCTTCGCTTTTGATGATGGCCGTGCAAATGTTGCAGGTGATTGTAAAAGACTCCCGCATGCGCGAGCAGGCGCATCTTGTACAAAGCGAAGTCGGAAAAATTCTTGATGATATAAATCGGCTGAGTGACCGCGTGGGTAAACTTGCCGCGCATTTCAACCAGGCGCAAACGGATATCCAACAAATCACGACGTCAACGGAAAAAATTACACGCCGCGCCGAAAAAATCGCCGTGATGGAACTTGAAGATCAAGCCGCACTTGATCAGGCGTCATCCGAGAAAATAGTGAGACTTTTGCCGCGCGATGGTACGGATTGATATCTCATTCCGATCAGGACTTATGCGGCGTAATTAAATGATCACGCTTCCGCAAAGACGGGAACAACCACGCCCACAACGCGACAACGAGAATTGAACCAAGCCCGCCGACAATAACGGAGGGTACGGTCCCCAATGCGGCCGCCATCATCCCGCTCTCAAATTCACCAAGCTCATTCGACGCGCCGATAAAGACCGTCGAGACCGCTGACACGCGACCGCGCATCGCATCAGGCGTTTCAGCTTGCACAAGTGTTTGGCGCACATAGACACTGATCATGTCGGACGCCCCGAGCACAAACAACGCCGCCATCGACAGATAGAGACTGGTGGAAACACCAAAGATGATCGTCGCGAGGCCAAAAATCGCCACCGAGATCAACATGCGCGATCCGGCTTTCCGTTGAAGCGGAAACCGCGCCAGCATCACACCCATCATGACTGCACCCAGCGACGGCATCGCACGCAAAAGACCCAAGCCCCAAGGGCCTGTCATCAAAATATCGCGCGCATAGATCGGCAAGAGCGCCGTGGCACCTCCTAAGAGAACGGCAAAGAGATCAAGCGAAATCGCCCCAAGAATAACTGGCTTCTCCCGCATGAAGCGAATACCGGCAAGCGCCGCCGTGAGCGTTGCGGGCTCACGTTTCTGCGGCGCACGACGAGTCTCAATCGCAAAAAGCGAAATAGCCGCCGCAATGAACATCACCGCCGCCACCGCAAACACAATTTGCGGCCCGAGCGCATAAAGAAGGCCGCCCAAAGCGGGGCCAACGATTGACGCAGTCTGCCAAGCCGATGTGCTCCAGGAGATACCATTCGGCAACGCCTCACGCGGCACAAGCGTCGGCATT
Organism: Hyphomicrobiales bacterium; assembly: GCA_947456435.1. Taxonomy (GTDB): domain Bacteria; phylum Pseudomonadota; class Alphaproteobacteria; order Rhizobiales; family Beijerinckiaceae; genus CAIUPE01. The sequence goes on along the minus strand of CANGSG010000006.1, from coordinate 9,912 downwards.
AAAGCTTGCGTCGCAGGATTAGAAAAAGATCGTGCGACACCCAAAAGCACCGTCAACGCATAGACCGCATAAAGCGCATCACGCCCGATCGACGCACAAACAATCAAGCCGAGAGAAGCGAGCGTGATGAGCGCGTAACACGCAATTGCGATTTTGCGTCGGTCGAATTGGTCCGCGACATGGCCGGACACCAACGACATCAAAAGCACAGGAAAGAAAGAGGCAAGCCCGATCAAGCCCAGCGCAAATGCGCTTTCCGTCATCGCGTAAACAAGCCAGCCCAGCGCCACCACTTCCATTTGATGGCCGAGCGCCGACAAAACACGCGAAGCAAAAAAGAAGCGATAATCGCGCGAGGCGAAAGCGGACGAAGAAACGGACACGAAGGTCTCTTGGTTACGACTTAAAACTCACACGTCCAAATTCGCAACGCTCAAGGCATTGGTCTGGATGAACTCGCGACGCGGCTCAACAACATCACCCATGAGCTTCGTAAAGATGTCATCCGCATCAACCGCTTCACGTACTTTCACCTGCAACAAGGAGCGTACATTGCGGTCGAGCGTTGTCTCCCATAATTGCTCGGGGTTCATTTCACCCAAGCCTTTATAGCGTTGCATCGTGAGGCCCTTACGGCCAACCGTGGTCACCGCATCAAACAAGGCAACAGGTCCATTGACGACTGTATCATCACCCTTGCGGGAGAGCGCCGCCGGTTGGCTATAAACATCACCCAAAGTTGCGGAATGTTCAGAAAGTTTCAAAGCATCGGCTGAGGCAAGCAATGCCTGATCCAGATTGGCAACCTGTTTCACGCCGCGCACAATCCGTTCAAGGATTAATCCATTCTTCTCGATACGTCCTGTCCACCCACGCTCCGTATCTTCAGCCAACGCATCAAGGCGTGCCGCCAAAGAGTGAACGCCCTGCTCAGCGGCGGCAACATCGGTAATCGGCCTTAACAGGCCTTCAATTGCCGCCTGTTCAACAATCGTCTTGTCATAGCGCGAATGCAATCCACCGAGCACCGTGCGGACGAGACGCGATTCATCGATCAGTTTTTTGAGATCAAGACCTGAGCGCTCTTCACCGGAAGCCAAACGCAAAATCGCGCCTTCGATACCATTGTCGATTAAATAATCTTCCAGCGCGCGCTCGTCCTTCACATATTGCTGCGATTTGCCCCGCGCCACTTTATAGAGCGGCGGTTGAGCGATGTAGAGATGACCGCGCTCGATCAATTCCGGCATCTGGCGGAAGAAGAACGTGAGCAGCAGCGTGCGAATATGCGAGCCATCGACGTCAGCATCCGTCATGATGATGATTTTGTGATAGCGCAGTTTCTCGACATTGAATTCGTCTTTGCCGATACCGGTGCCGAGGGCGGTAATCAGCGTACCGATTTCCTGGCTCGACAACATCTTGTCGAACCGCGCGCGTTCCACATTCAAGATTTTACCGCGCAAAGGCAGCACCGCCTGATACTCGCGGTTACGACCCTGTTTGGCAGAACCGCCGGCCGAGTCACCCTCGACGATGAAGATTTCAGCATTCGCCGGATCACGTTCCTGACAATCGGCAAGCTTACCGGGAAGATTGGCAACATCGAGCGCGCCTTTGCGCCGCGTGAGTTCACGCGCCTTGCGCGCCGCTTCGCGGGCCGCTGCGGCTTCCACGACTTTGCCAACAATTGTTTTCGCGTCTGCCGGATGTTCTTCAAACCATGTCGCAAGCGATTCACCGAGTGCACTTTCAACAACCGGGCGCACTTCGGAGGAGACGAGTTTATCTTTTGTCTGCGAGGAGAATTTCGGATCAGGCACTTTCACGGACAAGATCGCGGTCAAACCTTCACGCGTGTCATCACCCGTCAATGTGACTTTCTCTTTTTTTGTGATGCCGGACTGTTCCGCGTAATTTGTTACCTGACGCGTCAGCGCGCCACGGAAGCCGGCCAAATGCGTGCCGCCGTCACGCTGTGGAATGTTGTTTGTGAAGCACAAGACATTTTCGTGGTATGAATCATTCCACCACATCGCGACTTCAACGGTGATACCGTCTTTTTCGGTCGTCACATAAATCGGATCATTGATGAGGGGCGATTTGGCGCGGTCGAGATAACGCGTAAACGCAATCAAGCCGCCTTCGTAAACCATGTCTTCGATTTTTGTTTCAGCGCGCCGCGCGTCGGTCAACACAATGCGCACGCCTGAATTGAGGAAGGCAAGTTCACGCAAGCGATGCTCAAGCGTCGCATAATCAAATTCAACCATCGTAAAGGTTTCAGCAGACGGCTTAAACGTTACTTCCGTGCCATTGCGTTGATCTGTTGAACCAACCACTTTCAGTGGCGCGTCCGCTACACCATGCGTGAAGCTCATCGCGTGTTCTTGGCCGCCTCGGCGAATGCGAAGCTTCAGCCATTCGGAGAGCGCATTGACGACCGATACGCCGACGCCATGAAGGCCGCCCGAAACTTTGTAGGAGTTCTGGTCGAATTTCCCGCCCGCATGAAGCTGGGTCATGATGACTTCAGCGGTGGAGACACCCTCGGAAGGGTGGATATCTGTGGGAATGCCACGGCCATTGTCGGTCACCGTCACGGAGCCATCCGCGTTCAAGGTCACGGTGACAAGGTCGGCATGGCCTGCAAGAGCCTCGTCGATGGCGTTATCGACCACCTCATAGACCATGTGATGCAGGCCCGAGCCGTCATCCGTATCGCCGATATACATGCCCGGGCGTTTACGAACAGCGTCTAACCCCTTCAAAACCTTGATGGATTCGGCTCCATAGGCTTCGGCGGCCTCGTCGCGGCGGTCTGAATCGGTCATTGAGGAATTTTCCTGGCGGGTAAACGTGCGGAACGCATTGATTCGTCTTTATTTTTCTATCCTATTTCGGGTGTGGTTACACCTCCGAAGAGCCCCTGACAAAAAACTCTCCCCATCTCCCTTGAGCCTCCCTAAACCCACGCGTCAATCTGCCAAATCGCTTTGCAAAGTGTAACTTTTGTACCGCCCAATTTACGAAAATCATGGCTTGCGGAGAGGGCCCCTTCGCGCATAACGTCTGCGTCACGCCGTCGACTGTTAAGATATGTTGACAGTATAAAGCGTCAGAAAGAATTGACATGATTGCTAAGGTTTCTCCGCTTTTAGCTGATCTGACCCGTCGCGGCGCCGAGGGTCGCCCGGTGACCATCGGTGTCGTTGGCGCCGGACAAATGGGGACTGATCTCGCCGTTCAGATCGCCCGCATCCCGGGAATGAGATTGGGCGGGATCGCCGTCCGTAATATTGGCAATGCGATCGAGATGGCGGTGAGCGTCGGCCATCGGCGCGACCGGGTCGTGACGGCCAAAACGGCGTCGGCCATTGATGCGGCCCTTGAAAGACACGTTCTTCCCATAACCGACGATATCGACGCGCTGACAGCCGCCGGACGGATCGACGTGATTTTGGATGCCACAGGCAACCCGAATACGGGGACAACCATCGCCCTCTCCGCGATCCGCAACGGTAAACATATGGTCATGATGAATGTCGAAGCCGACATCACCATCGGCCGATATCTGCATGCCGAAGCGCGCTCGGCTGGCATAGTATATACGGGCGCTGCAGGCGACGAGCCGGCGGCTGCCATCGAACTCATTGGTTTTGCTCAATCTTTAGGGCTCGACATCGTCTGCGCCGGCAAGGGCAAGAACAATCCTCTTAAATATGATGCCGTTCCTGCCGATTATGAGGAAGAAGCCCGCGCCCGGAATATGAACCCGCGCATGCTGGTGGAATTCGTCGATGGCTCAAAAACCATGGTGGAAATGGTGGCCATTGCCAATGCGACCGGGCTTATTCCCGACCGTCCGGGCATGCATGGACCCGCAGCGGCGCGTGAAACGCTCGCGGATATCTTGATCCCCAAACGGGATGGCGGCGTACTCGCCGGCAAAGGCCGCGTAGATTACTCGACCGGCAAGGGCGTTGCCCCAGGCGTCTTCTGCGTCGTTGAATCCGATAATGCGCGCATAATTGAGCGAATGGCTGACCTGAAAGTTGGAAAAGGCCCCTATTTTTGCCTCTTCCGGCCCTACCATCTCACAAGTCTCGAAGCGCCTCTCTCGGCCGCACGGGCCGTTCTCTATGGCCAGCCCGATATGGTGCCGCTTGATCGCCCCGTCGCGGAAGCGACGACGCTCGCCAAACGCGATCTCGCTATCGGCGAGACGCTTGGAAAGATCGGCGAGACCGAATATCGCGCCTGGGCCATGACGCATTCCGAGGCACAGACCGCCAAAGCCGTGCCGCTCGGCCTTGCCGAAGGGGCTAAAATTTTAAAGCCCGTTCGCGCCGGCGAAACGCTGACTTACGACAATTGTGCGCCGGACAAATCCCTGATCGTGACCCAAATCCGCCATCAGCTCGATGCCGCAGACGCCGGTTTGATGGCGGCGGAATAGGGTTCGAAAGCCCGCTAAGCCACCCGATCTGCGGGTAACAGGAAAAAGTACAAGCGACCGAGTTGTTTGACTGTCAAATGAATGTTACGGTTTCACGTATGGATATGTTGACACCCGTCCTCGATCGATTGGTCGACCCGTCTGATATCCGCGCCCTCGAAAAGCGCGATCTCACCCGGCTGGCCGACGAAGTGCGCGCCGAGATCATTTCCGCCGCAGCAGAAACCGGTGGTCATTTCGGCGCAGGGCTCGGCGTCGTCGAACTCACTGTCGCTTTGCACCATGTCTTCAATACACCGGAAGACCGGTTGATTTGGGATGTGAGCCATCAAGCCTATCCGCATAAGCTTTTGACAGGTCGCCGCAACGCGCTGCGGTCGATCCGCAAAAAGGGTGGCCTCTACGGTTTCACCAAGCGCAGCGAAAGCGCCTATGATCCGTTCGGCACCGCGCATTCTTCGACTTCAATTTCAGCCGGCCTCGGCATGGCCGTCGGGCGTGATCTTAAAGGCGAGCGCAATCATGTCATCGCCGTCATTGGCGACGGCGCGATTACGGGTGGTATGGCCTATGAAGCGCTCAATCATGCGGGCGCTGAAAAAAGCCGTCTCATTGTGATTGTAAATGATAATTGCATGTCGATTGGTCCGGCTGTTGGCGCGCTTTCAACGCATCTCACCGAATTGCGTGAAACACCGAAACGTAATGGCTCGAATGGTCCTTCAAGTTTCTTTGAAACACTCGGCTTCCGTCATATCGGTCCTGTTGATGGGCATGATCTCGATAAGCTTGTTTCAACACTCTCGGCTTTGCGCGATGAGAATGATTGCGGACCAGTCGTTGTTCATGTCGTGACGGAAAAAGGCCACGGCCATCCCTTCTCGAAGCCTGATAAAGAAAAATATCACGCTGTCGGTCCGTTCAACCCCGAAACGCTTGAATTCAAAACCGCACCGGCGACAAAGCCCACTTACACGAAAGTGTTTGCGGAAGCGCTGATTGATGCGGCTAAAAAAGATTCAAAGATTGTGGCGATCACCGCCGCGATGGGATCAGGCACAGGTCTAGACCAATTCGGCGGAGAATTTCCCGAACGGTGTTTCGATGTCGGTATTGCCGAGCAACATGCGGTGACATTTGCGGCAGGCCTTGCGACAGAGGGCTTAAAGCCTTTCTGCGCCATTTATTCGACTTTCCTGCAACGCGCCTATGATCAAGTCGTCCATGACGTGGCGTTACAAAATCTGCCGGTTCGCTTTGCGATTGATCGCGCCGGACTCGTGGGCCAAGACGGCGCCACCCATGCCGGTTCATTTGATCTCGCTTATCTCGGGACCGTACCAAATTTAGTTGTGATGGCACCATCGGACGCTCTCGAATTGCGCCATATGGTGGCGACCGCTGCGGCTTATGATGAGGGTCCGATCGCCTTCCGCTATCCGCGTGGCGATATTCACGGCGTTGATCAACCGGCTGACGCTCGTCTCCTCGAAATCGGCAAAGGGCGTATCATTGAAGAAGGCGACGAGATCGCCTTGATTGGCCTTGGCTCGCGCGTCTCCGCATGCATCGGCGCTGCGACGCTCCTGCGCGAGCACGGCATCAATCCGACTATCGCCGATGCGCGGTTTTCAAAGCCTATCGATACAGATTTGATTGAGCGTCTTGTGAAAACGCATCGCGTTGTTGTTTTGGTCGAAGAAGGATCAATCGGTGGGTTCTCGGCACAGGTTCTCACCCATCTGGCGCACGCGCATTTGCTTGATCGTGCCATGATTGAACCCATGATCTTACCAGATCGTTTTATCGCGCATGGGTCTCCGGCTGAACAATTGGCCGATGCTGGACTTGATGCGCAATCGATTGCCGCGCGCGTGCTCGAGCGCCATCGGACTGCCGCGCGAAAGGTTGCTTAATCCTATGACGTCTCGATTTCCTTTCTCGGCCATAGCGGGCCAAGACGAGATGAAGCGCGCGCTTCTATTGACGGCCGTTGATCCGATGATCGGCGGCTTGCTCGCCTTTGGTGATCGCGGCACTGGAAAATCAACAGCGGTGCGCGCACTCGCTGCTCTTCTGCCCGAAATGAAAGCCATTGAAGGCTGCCCCTATCATTGCGACCCCGCTTCGACCCAAGCGCAATGCGAGGCCTGCCGCAACAAGACGAAGCCTAAAACAAAAACGATGCCTATTCCGGTTGTTGATCTGCCTCTCGGCGCGACAGAGGATCGCGTTGTGGGCGCGCTTGATCTCGAACGCGCCTTGGCATCGGGTGAAAAAGCGTTCGAGCCCGGCCTGCTGGCGGCAGCCAATCGCGGTTATCTTTATGTCGACGAAGTTAATCTGCTCGAAGATCACATCGTTGATCTTTTGCTCGATGTCGCGGCATCGGGTGAGAATGTTGTTGAACGCGAAGGGTTAAGCATTCGTCATCCCGCGCGTTTTGTTCTCATCGGCAGTGGCAACCCGGAAGAAGGCGAATTGCGTCCGCAATTGCTGGATCGGTTCGGTCTCTCCGTTGATGTGCGTACACCAACAGATGTGGCCACTTGGGTTGAAATTGCCCGGCGGCGTTTGGCTTATGAAGCTGATCCCGAGGCCTATGCCAAACAATGGGCTTCGCAAGATGGCGAATTGCAACGCAAACTCGTCGCCGCGCGCAAAAAAGTGGAAAGCGTTGTGTTGAGCGATCAAATTTTGGAACGCGCCGCCGCTTTGTGCCTTGCCCTCCAAACCGATGGTTTGCGTGGCCAACTCACTTTAATGCGCGCTGCCCGCGCATTGACCGCTTTCGAAGGGCGCAAGCAGGTGACGCTTGATGACTTGAAGCGCATGGCGGGGCCCGCTTTGCGCCATCGTTTGCGACGCAATCCGCTCGATGAGACAGGATCGCAAACACGAATCGATCGCGCTTTGGCGGAGCTTTTCGGATGACGGCGCGAATGGACGCAGCGCCCCGCGACGCGTCCGGTGACGCCCTGCTGATTTGCAAATTGCTGGCCGCTGATCCGAAACGTCTCGGCGGCGTCGCGCTTGCAAGCGGGCCAGGCCCAGGACGCGATGCGTTTCTCACTTGCTATAAGTATTTCACGCAAGACCAAACGCCTTTGATCACAGTGCCAGCGCATGTCTCGATTGATCGTCTCGAAGGGGGCCTTGATATTCCCGCAACCCTTGCGCGCGGAAAGCCGACCAAGAGTTTAGGATTAATGGCGACTGCAGAGAACGGCGCGATGCTGCTCCTCTCTGCGGAGCGCTTGAGCGCTGACAAAGCCGCGCGGATCGCGCTCGCGATGGAAGAGCATCATCGCGCGCATTTCGGTTTGATTGCCTGCGATGAAAGTCGCGATGAGGATGAATCGCTGCCTGCAATTCTTTCTGAGCGGATGGCATTCCGTATCAATCCCGATCAAGGAATTGCTGCGCTCAAAGTTGAAGGAACGCTGCCAAAAAATCTTTCGCAAAGTGCCGATGCGGTCACTCTTCCCGAAAAAATCGAAACCGCCTTGGCAGAGACAGCGCTCATGCTCGGCATCCCTTCACCGCGCGCTTTGATTTTTGCTTTCCGCGTCACAAAACTTCATGCTGCCTTACACAACCGTAAAAGCGTGACGGAAGAGGATGCGGCCATTGCGGCGCAACTTGTGTTTGCCCATCGCGCAACCCAGATGCCGGTTGAAGAGAGCGCGAGTGAGGACCAACCCGAAGAACAGAACACCGAGACACAACCTGAATCGTCTGATCCTGATTCAGATACAGGCGGTGCTTTAGCCGATCGTGTCTTGGATGCGGTGCGTGCGCATTTGCCAGAAGGTCTCTTAGCAAAACTTGATGCGTCAGCCTTTACGCGTCACGGCAAATCAGGCCAAGGCGCGAAAGCTGCAAAAGCCGGCAAGACGCGCGGCAGACCATTAGGCGCGCGTCGCGGTGATCCGCGCTCAGGTGCACGCTTGGATCTGGTTGAAACCTTGCGTGTGGCTGCGCCTTGGCAAACGCTTCGTCGTCGTACCCAGCCAAACCGAACTGGTGTGCTTGTTCACAAAGATGATTTTCGCGTGCGCCGATTCAAAGAAAGCCGCGAAACGACAGCCATCTTTGTTGTTGATGCGTCAGGTTCTTCTGCCATTCGTCGTTTGGCTGAAGCGAAAGGCGCGGTCGAACTTATTCTCGCCGATTGCTATGTGCGCCGTGATCGCGTCGCCGTGATTGCGTTTCGCAGCAAAAGCGCTGAAATTTTATTGCACCCCACACGGTCGCTTCAACGGGCAAAACGCAGCCTTGCCGAATTGCCAGGCGGCGGTGGCACCCCTTTGACGGCAGCGATTGAAGCAACGCTCACACTTGCCGAACAAGTGAAACGCTCAGGCGGCGTTCCGCTTGCCGTTTTTCTTACCGATGGGCGCGCGAATATCACACGCGATGGCACACCCGATAAAGCGCGCGCTTTAAGTGAGTCCGAAGGCGCTGCCAAAGCGCTTCGTGCAAGCGGCGTGAAAAGCCTCGTCATCGATCTCTCTGATCGACCCGAAGGGGCAGCCAAGACTCTCGCTACAGCTTTGGCGGGACTTTATCTCCCGCTTCCCCATGCCGAGTCACATACAATTTCCAATCATGTTGGTGCGGCCATGAAATCGGCCGGAGCAAGTCGATGAGCACCGCGCTTGATTTTGACCGTGATGGACGTGACTGGCCGCATCGCGACAAAAGCCGCTTTGTCAAAGTGGGAGGACTCACTTTTCATGTGCAGATCATGGGTGACGGTGCGCCGCTTTTATTGATTCATGGCACAGGCGCGTCATCGCATAGTTGGCGCGACATCATGCCAATCTTAGCGCGGGATCATCTCGTGATCGCGCCGGATCTTCCGGGCCATGCATTCACACGCGGTGCTACGCGATCAGATTTGTCGCTTCACGGTATGGCGCGCGCGCTCGGCGCGCTCATGAGGACGCTGGGACTTTCGCCCGACATCGTTGTGGGACATTCAGCGGGTGCTGCCATCGCGATTGAGATGGTTGATCAGAAATCGATAACGCCTGTTAAAATTATAAGCTTTAATGGCGCGTTCTTTCCAGTCGCTGGACCGGTGGGGCATTTTTTCTCGCCGCTCGCCAAACTCATCGCATCATTTAGCTTCTTGAATGGTATCTTTGCCCGGCTTGTTGATCGCAAAGCGGTTGAGCGCTTACTCGACTCAACCGGCTCGCATCTCAATGAAGCGAGCATTGGGCATTATCAAACTCTCTTCACCAATGAGGGTCATATCACCGGCACCCTTGCCATGATGGCGGAGTGGGATTTGACATCCATGCGCGGAAAATTGAGGCGCCTCGCCGTTCCGCTGATCCTTGTCAAAGCAACGAATGATAAAACGGTTCCCCCGGAAACGGCCAATGAGGCTGCCAACCTCAACCCGCTCGCGACGGTTATGACGATTAAAGGCCTAGGTCATC
>CANGSG010000005.1 GCA_947456435.1 Hyphomicrobiales bacterium | reverse complement strand
CGGCAAGAGTAAGAGACGCAAAGTGTGCTCAGCCTCGTAAACGATCTGATCAGTATTGCGACGCTCCTCTTCAGCAAGTGCGCGCATCTCGACATCAGTTACGGGATCACTGAGCAATGACTCAAGATCATCGCGCTCTTTCTCGGCATGACGCAACGCACGAATACCCTCAACCACCGGATCAAGCTCTGATAATTCTCGCGACAAAGCGACAAAGCTTTCTGCATCCGGACCGCCGTTCAAACGGTCGGTCACAGCAGCGTGACGTGCTAAAATCGCATCGAGTTTTTGAGGGTTGAGAGCCATAAGTGTCAAAATGAATTGAGGAAAAGAGAAGGGGTGGCGACTATATGCGGGAAAGCGTCGCTAGACCGGAATACCATGCGCCTGTGCAAAAGACTCGATATGGGGACGCAAGCTTGGCGCACCATTTGATTTATCAAGAAGCGTATCGATGTGATCGGCAATCCCTGCCGCTTTGAGCTCAATCAACATCGCTTTCACCGGACCGATTGAAGCGGGCGACATAGAGAGCGAGCGATAGCCGAGACCAATTAAAGTCATCGCTTCAATCGGGCGTCCGCCTAATTCGCCGCAAAGCGTTACCGGAATACCGGCGCGTGTTCCGGCATCGGCAATTTTCTTCAAAGCCCTCAGGCAAGCGGGGCTTAAGGGATCAAAGCGCGCCGCCATCATCGGATTTTCACGATCGGCGGCGAATAAAAACTGCATCAAATCATTCGACCCAACCGACAGAAAATCGGCACGTTGTGAAATTTCGTCGATTTCAAAAAGGAGCGACGGCACTTCAACCATCACACCGAGCTTGATACTATTCGGTAAATCATGCCCATAACGTTCGAGGTGATTGATCTCGCGTTCAACAATGACTTTTGCGCGGTCAAATTCATCGACGGTTGCGACCATCGGGAACATGACACGGAGATCGTGACCTTTCGCCGCCTTAAGCATTGCTCGTAATTGGGCACGCAACAAACCGGGACGATCCAACCCGATGCGGATTGCGCGCCAACCCAAGGCCGGGTTTTCTTCTTCACCTGTGCGCATATAGGGGAGAATCTTATCGCCCCCAATATCGAGCGTACGAAACGTCACCGGCTTTTTATGCGCAGCATCGAGAACGGTCCGATAGAAGGCTATTTGTTCATTGGCATTCGGCATCCGTGTCGACACCATAAATTGCAATTCAGTCCGGAAGAGTCCAATGCCTGCCGCACCCGTGTCCTCGATATGCGGTAAATCAATCAACAAACCGGCATTGAGATTGAGCGTAATCGGCACACCGTCTTTTGTAACAGAGGGCACATCGCGCAGACTGCGATATTGTTCCTGACGACGGGCGCGCAACCGCGCCTTTTCTTTATACGCATCCTCAATATCTGACTGAGGACGAACTTGAACTTGTGCGGCACCGCCATCGACAATGATCGCATCACCAGCTTCAACAAGACCTGTAATGTTTTCAACCGTACCCACTGCCGGAATACCAAGCGCACGCGCCACAATCGCAATATGACTTGTCGGGCCGCCCTCTTCCAACACAAGGCCGCGCAATTTTGAACGGTCATAATCAAGCAAGGCCGCCGGGCCCATTGAGCGCGCAATCAAAATCGCGTTGTCCGGCAGAATGACACGACCATCAATCATGTCACGACCGAGCAAGCGATGAAGAAGGCGATTCGCCAATTCATCGAGATCATGAAGCCGTTCACGCAGATAGGGATCGGTTTGACGTAACATGCGCGCGCGATTGTCTGACTGCACGCGTTCGACAGCGGCTTCGGCGGTCAAACCTGTCTGCACCGCTTCGCGCAAACGTCTTGTCCAGCCGGGATCATTTGCAAACATACGATAGGTTTCGAGAACTTCGCGATGTTCGCCGCCATGAAGCACGTCGCCACGATCAACGAGTTGATCAATTGAAGCGCGGAGATCCGCAACGGCTTCGTCTATACGCTTCTGCTCTTTTGCCGTGTCGTCCGCAATCAAGTTTGAAATGACAACACGCGGTTCATGCATCACCGCATAACCCAAGCCAACCCCATCGGATAAAGGTTGACCGGTGAGAGCAAGTGAGCGCGTAAAGGCGATATCGGTTCCAGGGCGCGCAAGAGATTTGAGTTCGCCGGCGGCAATGATCTCGGCAAGAACCATCGCCGTCGTTTGCAGCGCTTCAACTTCTTCATCCGTATATAAACGATGGGCGCGGTTCTGAACGACGAGAACGCCGAGCGTATTGCCCGAACGTAAGACTGGCACACCGAGAAAGGATTGATAGATCTCTTCGCCTGTTTCCGGTCGATAAGAGAAGGCTGGGTGATGTTGCGCGTCTTGAACATTCAAAGGCTCGGCCTGATGCGCGATCAAACCGACGAGACCTTCACCCGCTTTCATCGTCGTCATATGGACGGCTTCGCGCTTCAACCCTTCGGTGGCGAAAAGTTCGAGCGTATTATCGGCGCGCATCACATAAAAGGAGCACACTTCGGCGACCATATTGGCCGCGATCACGGTCACGATCTTATCAAGGCGTGCCTGTGCGCTAACCGGCTCCGCCATAACTTCGCGGAGACGGCGTAACAACACTCTCGGTCCACCGAGTGATGACCGCATGGCTCCGTTTCCCTCGCCCGATCTCGTTCGGAAAGTGCTTTTAAGCCACGAATCCCCGAAAGGACCGCGCGCCGAACCTTGCTTTAATCGTCTTTACGCAAAGTTGCAAAATTGTCTGGATCAACCCTGATCGACCTGATCAGCATCAAGCGGTTGCGCTTAGGCCTTATCGAGCCCATAGAGCGAATGCAGCGTGCGTACCGCCAATTCCGTATAGGCACTGTCGATCAGCACCGAGAATTTGATCTCAGACGTCGTAATTGCACGGATATTGACGCCTTTTTCCGCGAGCGCCTTGAAAGCTCTTGCGGCTACGCCAGCATGGCTCCTCATTCCCACGCCGATAGCCGATACTTTCACAACATCGGTTGCGCCTTGCAGTGATGCATAACCAATCGTGCCGCGAAGCCCCTCGAGGATGGTCTTTGCCCGCTCGAAATCAGCGGTAGGCACCGTGAAGGTGATATCGGTCGTTGTTGTGTCGTCCGACACAACCTGAATGATCATATCGACATTGATATTGGCGTCCGCCAGCGGAACAAAAATAGCCGCCGCAATCCCGGGCTTGTCGGCCACACGACGCAAGGTGATCTGGGCCTCGTCCTTCGAATAAGCGATGCCGGTGATGATTTGTTGTTCCACAATATCCTCCTCGCCACAGATGAGGGTTCCGGGTTTCGGATCCGTCGGATCATCGAAAGATGATCGAACATAAGTCGGTACCCGATGCGTCATTGCGAGCTCGACCGAGCGAACTTGCAAGACTTTGGCCCCCATCGAGGCCATTTCAAGCATTTCTTCAAAGGCCACTTTTTCAAGCCGCTGCGCCTTCGGCACAATCCGCGGGTCGGTTGTGTAGACGCCGTCAACATCGGTATAGATGTCACAGCGCTCGGCATTGAGACCGGCGGCAATCGCCACCGCGCTCGTGTCCGATCCGCCACGGCCCAAAGTCGTCAAGCGCCCGGTTTCGGCATGAATTCCTTGAAAACCGGCAACGACAGCCACTTCCTTACGTTTGCGGAATCCGTCGATGATACCGCTCCCGTCCATGCTCGAAATCCGGGCCGAACCATGGGCATCGTCCGTATGAAGCGGGATTTGCCAGCCCTGCCATGAACGGGCCGGAATGCCGATATTCTGCAAAGCCAGCGCCAAAAGACCGGATGTAACTTGTTCACCCGAGGCCACAACGGCGTCATATTCGCGCTGATCATAGAGCGGGGCGGCGTCTTTGCACCACGCCACGAGCTCGTTCGTCTTGCCCGACATCGCCGAAACCACGACGGCCACATGATAGCCGGCCTCGACTTCGCGCTTCACATGGAGCGCTACATTGCGGATCCGGTCGAGATTGGCGACCGAAGTTCCGCCAAATTTCATCACGAGGGTCTTCATCAGAACGGGAAACCGTCTTGAAACAAGGGGCAAGAGCGGACTTGCGTCCCGCCGCTCGCCGGTTGAAAAAGGCGCACATCCATGGCGACGCGGGGGCCCTCTGTCAACCGGCCGAGCCCCGCCACATATGCCGAAAGGCCAAGGACTTTCTGATGACTTACACCCAAGGCTCGACCATCGACCAAGACGAAGTCGCCCGCTTCGAGCGGATCGCGCGGACTTGGTGGGATGAAAAGGGGCCGATGGGCGTTTTGCATCGGTTCAACCCGGTCCGCCTGCAGGTGATCCGGGGGCGCGCGCTCAAGCGCTTCGGGCGCGATGGCGACGAGGGTCAGCCGCTCGCGGGCCTCTCGGTTGTTGATATAGGATGCGGCGGCGGCCTGCTTTGTGAACCTCTGACCCGGCTCGGCGCACATGTCACCGGCATTGACCCCGCGCCCACCAATATCGAAGTCGCAAAGCTTCACGCTTCAAAAAGCGGCCTCGCGATCGACTATCGGCAAACAACGATTGAAGCATTGGTCGAAGAGGGCCAGCGCTTCGACATCGTCCTCGCGATGGAGGTTGTCGAACATGTTGCCGATGTGGATGCCTTTGTTGCGGCATGCACGGCGGCGGTTAAGCCCGGCGGCCTTCTCGTGATGGCGACCTTGAACCGTACGCTCAAAGCCTTTGCGCTCGCCATTGTCGGCGCCGAATATGTATTGCGATGGTTGCCACGCGGTACCCATCAATGGGAAAAATTCGTAACACCGGCAGAACTCACTCGCGCCATTGAACGCGATGGTTTGGTCATTGATTATCAGGCAGGCGTGGTTCTCAATCCGCTGACCAATCAGTGGAAATTATCACGCGACATGGACGTGAATTACATGATCACGGCAACGCGTGATTAAGGCCGTCTAATTCGCGTCATCGAATGAGGGTGGAAGCGGTAAAACGCCGATACCTTCGTCAAGCAATTCACGTGCATCAGCCAAAGTTGTGCGGCCATATATCTGCTTTACGTCACTTTCGCCGAAATGAATTTTGCGCGCATGCTCCGCAAAATTTTCACCGACATCTTCGGCATCCTTGATCATCTCAGCGCGCAATTCAGCAAGGCGGCGGCGAAGCTCGCGCTCTTCATCCGAGATCAAAGATTGAGGAATATCATTAATAAATTCGGCAGGAACAACTGTTGTCGCATTATCCGTTCGCGCCACAGAGGGGGCCATGATTGCGCGATCCACTTTATTGATGCCACAAATTGCACAGGTTACGAAGCCACGCTTCTTTTGTTTGTCAAAAGCGTCGCTTGAAGGGAACCATCCTTCAAAGCCGTGGCCGTCATCACATTGTAACTGATATTTGATCATGACTGACGTTTATTTGCCTTAACCCATTAGGAAGTTTTGACCGGCGTCGGCCGTGTATGACGCAGAGCCGGAATACGATTGCGTGCCTCTGCGACAGCTTCACTTTTGATTTCGGCCATAATAAGTCCGGGCTTGTCATCGGCCTCAGCCAGAACGCGACCCCAGGGATCTACAATGATCGAATGGCCATAAGTCTCACGGCCGTCTTGATGCAATCCAGCTTGTGCTGCCGAAATCATAAACGCACCATTTTCAATAGCGCGGGCGCGTTGCAACACCGACCAATGCGCTTCACCGGTTTGCTTTGTAAAACAGGCGGGCGCGCTCAAAATCGTGGCACCATGATCGGCCAGCGCCCGAAAGAGATAAGGGAAGCGCACATCATAACAAATGGCAACGCCAAGTTTCGCATGCGGAATATCGACTACAACGGCTTCAGACCCGCCCGTGAATGTATTTGATTCACGCCAAGTTTCCCCATTCGGCAAATCGACATCGAAGAGATGGATCTTGTCATAGCGCGCAGCAATATCGCCTGTTGGCGAAATGACAAATGCACGATTGGCAACTTTATCACCATTCTGGATTGACAATGATCCAGCATGAATTGTGATCTTCAATTCACGAGCGAGCGTCTGAAACGCTTGAAGCATGGGATCTTTGTCTTCCGTGAAAAGACTTGTCAGCATCGACGCACGATCACGATTCACGAGATTGGAAATCTCGGGCGTCTGCACAAAACTTGCGCCGCGTGACGCGGCTTCGCGGATCATGCGCACCGCATCATCACAATTAGCAGAGGGATCTGTGCGGCCGCACATCTGCACGCAAGCAGCAATGAAAGACGACGACATGTTATTTCCGTTCTAACCGTTCAACAGCGGATCGAGTTTGCCGGCGCGATCGAGTGCATAGAGATCATCGCAACCGCCGACATGGGTCGAGCCAATGAAAATCTGCGGAACAGACGAACGACCGTTCGCGCGCTGCGCCATAGCGGCCTGTTTCTCTCCGCCTTCGGAAACATCAATCTCGTCGAAGGCCACGCCTTTCTTGACGAGAAGATCTTTTGCCGAATGGCAATAAGGGCACCAGGATTTTGTATAAATTGTCACCGGCTGCATGCGGACCCATCCACGATATCGCTTTCACTCTCAATATAAGCAGAAATCAGGAATTTGCCACAACGGCAAAAACGAGAAGATCAACCTTTGCCGCTCCTGCTTTAAGCAGCGTTCGAGCGCAGGCGTTTCCCGTGGCGGCCGATGTCATGACATCGTCGATCAAGAGGATATGCCGTCCTGCGACATGAAGCCGCTGATGGTCCGGCACAGCAAAAGCGCGGGCGAGATTGTCAGCGCGCTCGGCGCGCGTCAGTCCAACCTGCGGACGAGTCGGCTTTACGCGGGCTAAAACCTCATAGCCAACCGGCAATTGGCCAAGAGCGCCAATTTCGGTCGCAAGCAGAGCCGCTTGATTGAACCGTCGGCCGAAAAACCGGAATCGATGAAGCGGAACCGGTACAATGAGCGAGGCTTCCGCCAAAAGAGGCTTACCTGCTTCGGCCATCAGGCGCCCCATGGGATGGGCCAATTCGGTCCGATCACCATATTTTAGATGATGAACGAGCTCCCGCGCGAGGCCATCATAACGAAATGCCGCCCGTGCTCGCTCAAAGACCGGCGGATCAGAGATCGCAAGCGGCGAAAGCGGTTCGGGCCCGAGATCAAAAGGCAAAGGCACGCCATAGCGCTGGCAGACGGGCGGGGAAATGAGCGGAAGGCTTTGCCAGCAGGCCGCACAAAAGCGATCAGCCTCCACCACCGCCGCCCCGCATCCAATACAAGAAGGCGGCCAAAGCAGGTTTATAAAGGCCCGGCCCGAACTTACGGTTACGCTCCTTAAGCGATCCGCTATGCCTCGATTGTGCAAATGGTCCGACACGGATGTCCGTTTCCACTTTGACCCGATGGAAGCGAAAGCCTAAACGCTCCTTATGAATGAGGCACCCTGTCTTTTTGACCAGTCTTTGTTGCGCATGCGCTTGCGCCGCGCCGTGACTATGGGCGCGGCCGATTTTCTGCTTCACCGCGTGGCCGATGATTTCGAGCTTCGATTGCAAGCGCTCGCACGCTCCTTCAACACGGTTGCCGATATCGGAACACCAGGACCGCATGCTGTTGAGAAGCTGCGCGCGTCTGGTCGCTTTGCCCACATCTTCAGGCAAAGCCCGATCATCGAAACATTGGGCGCCGAACGCGGGTTAAATCTCGTTGGAGAAACAGGTCTCGTTTCTTTTGCGTCGCAGAGTCTTGATGCGGCGATCTCGCTTCTTGCTCTTCATTTCGTTGATGATCTTCCAGGCTTTCTCGCCCAAATTAAACGCGCCTTGAAAGCGGATGGATTATTCATGGCGTGTCTCTTGGGTGGGCAAACATTGCATGAATTACGCGATGCGTTTGCCCGCGCAGAAATCGAATGCGAAGGCGGATTAAGTCCACGCGTTGCCCCTTTTGCTGACTTGCGTGATCTTGGTCAGTTAATACAACGTGCGGGCTTTGCTCTACCGGTGATTGATACGGAAACAATCACCGTTCGCTACGCAACGCCTTTGGCACTCTTTGCTGATCTTCGCGCCATGGGCGCGACGAATGTTCTCGTTGAAAGACGAAAAACACCGCTGCGTCGTCAAACCTTATTACGTGCCCTTGAACTCTACGCCGAAAGTTATAGCGACAGCGATGGGCGAATAAGAGCGACGTTCGAATGTCTTTGGGTCTCAGGGTGGACGCCGCACGACTCGCAGCAAAAACCCTTACAACCGGGCAGTGCTAAAGCACGCCTCGCGGATGCCCTCAAAACAAGCGAAGGCACACTTTGAGTGTTTTACCGGCAGATGTTTCAAGGGATGCAAGGCTAAATTCTTTTTAATGTTCCGGTCACGCGCCGATAAGACATGGGCGCTTATAACTTCCTCATCGCCTGAGAACACAGGCTCACGATCCATGAGGTAAAACTATGAATTCCGGTAAAAAGCTCCTTCTTGCGGGAGCCGTTTCGATTTTGGTCATTGGCGGCGGCGCTTTCGCTTATGCAAAATCCGATAGTCATTTTGGTGGCATGCGCGATGGCGCGCATTATTGCGACATGAAAGGTCCGCTTGGCGGGCGTATGATTGAACGCCTCGAGCGGGCCATCAAGCCAACCGATGCCCAAAAGCCCGAATTAGAGGCGTTGAAAGCGGCTTTGACGAAAGCGCAAGACAGCATGAAAGCCTCATGCCCGAAAGAAGGCGAAGCGCCTGACCTAACACCGCCGGGGCGTCTTGCTTCTATGGAGAAACACCTCTCCTCTATGCTTGAAGCCATCAAAATTGTTCGCCCCGCTGCGGACGCACTTTATGCCAAACTTGATGACAAGCAACGTGACGCGCTGAGATGGGCCATGCCGAAGGGCATGTCAGACCATCGCCGCCACCACAGCGATCATATGATGAAAGGCCCTCGTGAAGACAACAAGACCGGGCAATAAACTTTAAGCGAATTAGGAGCGGCCGCGGGCAATATCAATTTGCGCTCGTGCGCCGCTTCTGAGTTGAGAGAAATCAGTGCCAATGGCCATGAGATCATACCCTTTTTTCGCGAGATCTTTGGCGAGTACCGGTGTTGGTGCAAAACAGCACACCGCTTTTTTATGAGCATGGGCACGTTGCTTTACATGTTCAAGCGCATCAAGCACATCGGGGCGCGCCGGATTAACATTCGCACCATTTGATAAAGCAATCGAAAGATCGGACGGTCCGACAAAGACCGCATCAATGCCATCAAGTGCAAGAATATCATCAAGTGCCGCGAGAGCCTCGCGTGTTTCGATCATTGCGATTGCGACAGACATCGCATTGCCTTTCGCAAGATACTCGTCAAGCGTTTGTCCGGTGAGGCCTACAGCGATTGTAGGACCCCAACTTCTTTGACCAATCGGTGGAAACTTCATGAACGAGACAAACGCCTCAGCATCGGCTTTTGAATTGATCATCGGCGCAATCACGCCGGCCGCTCCGAAATCGAGAGCCCGCGAAGCGCACGAAAAATCATTCACGGGAATGCGGACAATGCTAGGCTTACCGCCGAGTGTTACGTTCAAAATACCCTGACGCACCGAGGCGAGATCATTCGCGCCATGCTGCATGTCGATGGTGATCGCATCAAAATCTTCAAGCGCCAATTGTCCGGCAATCATCGGATCGGACATACCGACCCATGCTGTGAGAAGCCCCGATCCGCCGCCAATACGGGTTGATAGAGCACTGATGGTCGAAAGATGCGGCATAATCTAAAACTCCTCGCCAATAAGATGCGTGTGACACTACGCATCCCCTAGAGGCGAGACAAGGCCGCCAGGATTATTCCGCGACGGCGAACTGCTTGATCGCTTCGCCGAGAAACATCGTCATTTTATGAGCCAATTCGCCCTCAGCGAGAGGGAGCCCCGCTTGCGCAAAATCATCCTCAATTTTGCTCCTAAGAGCGGCTTCCCCCTCCCGCCCGAGCGCCAAGGCGACGAGGCTCATCGCATAATCGTGAAGGGGCACGCCGGATTTCCCCAATCTTTCGCCCGCCCAAAGGCCGAGTAATTTGTCCCGCCGCGCATGAACACGGAACCGAAATGTTTCATCATGGGCAAATTTAGCCTCAAAAGCCTGCTCTCTTGCGTCAAACACGGTCATAATGGCCTCGCTTTATTTAAATCGCCGCCTCAAAAAGCACTGAGGCCATTTCAAAACATTCCGGAAAATAGAGGCAAAGAAGCGGGTCGGCATTGGCCTAGATCAGTGGCGTGGGAGAAGCGCCGAACCGGTTGCCATTGCTTTGTCAGGCGGTTTTCCTATATGGAGAAGCCTCATTCCCCACTATTCCTCAAACCCCGGTTAGTCATGATGAACCGCCGCCGTCGCATTTACGAAGGCAAGGCGAAGATCCTTTATGAGGGTCCCGAGCCTGGCACCTTGGTCCAACATTTTAAGGACGACGCCACCGCCTTCAACGCCAAGAAACACGCCGTTCTCGACGGCAAGGGTGTTCTGAACAACCGCATTTCGGAATTCATTTTCCAGCATTTGAATGCGATTGGCGTACCGACGCATTTTATTCGTCGGTTGAATATGCGTGAGCAATTGATCCGCGAAGTGGAAATCATTCCGCTTGAAGTTGTGGTGCGCAATATCGCCGCCGGCTCATTGGCCACACGGCTCGGCCTTGAAGAAGGTACGCCGCTTCCGCGCTCCATCATTGAGTTCTATTATAAGAAAGACGAGCTCAATGATCCGATGGTGTCCGAAGAGCACATCACCGCTTTCGGTTGGGCGACGCCGCAAGAGCTCGACGACATTATGGCGCTTGCTTTGCGTGTGAATGATTTTCTTTCCGGCCTCTTCTTGGGCGCGGGCATCAAGCTTATCGATTTTAAAATCGAATGCGGCCGCCTCTGGGAAGGCGATATGATGCGGATCGTCTTGGCCGATGAAATCTCGCCCGACTCGGCGCGCCTCTGGGACGTTAAATCAAATGACAAACTCGACAAAGACCGGTTCCGTCGCGATATGGGCGGTCTTGTGGAAGCCTATGCTGAAGTTGCGCGTCGCCTCGGCATCATGGCTGAAAGCGAACCCGTGACCGGTGGCGGACCAAAGCTCGTGCAATAAAGGTATAAGCATTTTGAAACACTGCTGTCGTCATATCAGGAATAGAAAACCCGCCGAAAGGCGGGTTTTTTGTTGAGCTCAACGAGCGAGGAAATCTTAAACCCGTCTCTCCACCATCATCTTCTTGATTTCGGCGATCGCCTTAGCGGGGTTCAAACCCTTGGGGCAGGTGTTCGCGCAATTCATGATCGTGTGGCAGCGATAAAGCCGGAATGGATCTTCGAGACGATCAAGGCGCTCGCCCGTAGCCTCGTCGCGGGAATCGATCAACCAGCGATAGGCTTGCAACAGAGTCGCGGGGCCGAGATAACGATCGCCATTCCACCAATAGCTCGGGCATGAGGTCGAGCAGCTTGCGCAAAGAATGCACTCGTAAAGACCGTCGAGTTTCTCGCGATCTTCACGTGATTGCTTCCATTCTTTTTCAGGCGCGGGCGTTGACGTATGCAGCCACGGTTCAATGGATGCATGTTGCGCGTAGAAATTTGTGAGATCGGGCACAAGATCCTTGATCACCGGCATATGCGGCAGCGGATAGATGCGGATCGGATGCGCAACCTCATCCATGCCTTTCGTGCAGGCGAGCGTATTCAATCCGTCAATATTCATCGCGCATGAACCGCAAATGCCTTCGCGGCAGGAGCGGCGGAAAGTCAGCGTCGGATCGATCTTCGATTTGATCCAGATAATGCCGTCGAGCACCATCGGCCCACAATCATCGCGATCGACATAATACGTATCAACGCGCGGATTGTTCTCACCATCCGGATCATAACGATAAATCCGGAATTCGGTGAGTCGTTTTGCGCCCTGCGGCTTCGGCCAGACTTTGCCTTCGACCATCCGTGAATTCTTGGGAAGCGTTAATTCAACCATGGTTCAATCCTCCGCTTCTTCTCAGTACACACGCGCTTTCGGCGCAATATATTCGATGTCATTCGACATCGTATAAGTATGCACCGGGCGATAATCGATGACAGTTTCTTGTTTCGTTGAATCGATGAAGCTCAGCGTGTGTTTCATCCATTCCTTGTCATCTCGGTTTGGATAATCTTCACGCGCATGGGCACCACGGCTCTCTTGGCGATTGGCGGCCGAGTCCATCGTCGTCACCGCTTGCACAATGAGATTGTCGAATTCGAGCGTCTCAAGGAGGTCGGTGTTCCAGATCAGCGAACGGTCCGTGACCTTAATATCCGCTGCGGCACGCCAGACATCGTGAATGAGTTTCTGACCTTCAGACAACACATCACCGGTGCGATAGACTGCGCAATTTGTTTGCATTGTTTTCTGCATGCGCAAGCGCAATTCCGCCGTCGATGTTGAGCCTGACGCGTGACGGAAGCGATCAAGTCTAGCGAGCGCTTGATCAGCGGAATCTTTAGCAAGCTCTGCTTGCTTCTCACCTGGCGTCACAAGCTCGGCGGCACGCAATCCCGCAGCGCGACCAAAAACAACAAGATCGATCAGCGAATTGGAACCAAGACGATTCGCACCATGCACCGACACGCACGCCGCTTCACCAATCGCCATTAAACCGGGGACGATGGTGTCCGCATTACCGTTCTTCTTGGTGAGTACTTCGCCGTGATAATTGGTCGGGATACCGCCCATATTGTAATGCACGGTTGGAAGAACCGGAATCGGTTCCTTTGTGACATCAACGCCTGCAAAAATTTTTGCACTTTCCGAAATGCCGGGAAGACGTTCATGCAAGATCTTCGGATCAAGATGATCTAGATGCAGATAGATGTGGTCATTATGTTTACCCACACCCCGACCTTCGCGGATTTCCATCGTCATCGCGCGCGATACAACGTCACGCGAGGCAAGATCTTTTGCGCTTGGTGCATAACGTTCCATAAAACGTTCACCGGCAGAATTTGTGAGATAGCCACCCTCACCACGCGCGCCTTCCGTGATCAAGCATCCCGCGCCATAAATGCCGGTTGGGTGAAATTGCACGAATTCCATATCTTGCAGCGGAAGACCAGCACGCAGCACCATGGCGTTTCCATCACCTGTGCAAGTATGAGCGGAAGTGGCTGAGAAATAAGCGCGACCATAACCACCTGTCGCAAGAATAGTTTCATTGGCACGGAAGCGATGAAGCGTGCCGTCATCCATTTTAAGAGCAATCACGCCCCGGCAACGACCTTCCTCATCCATGATGAGATCAAGTGCGAAATACTCGATGAAGAATTCCGTATTCGCACGCAGGGCTTGACCATAAAGCGTGTGCAAGATCGCGTGACCTGTGCGGTCAGCAGCCGCGCATGTTCGTTGCGCAATACCTTTGCCATACTCAGTCGTCATACCGCCGAAAGGACGCTGATAGATTTTACCTTCTTCGGTACGTGAGAAGGGAACACCCCAATGTTCAAGCTCATACACCGCTTCCGGGGCGTTACGGCACAGATACTCAATGGCATCTTGATCGCCGAGCCAATCGGAGCCCTTGACCGTATCATACATATGCCAACGCCAATCGTCAGGGCCCATATTGCCGAGTGACGCGGAGATTCCACCTTGCGCGGCAACTGTATGCGAGCGCGTCGGAAACACTTTGCTGATGCACGCTGTCCGTAATCCGGCCTGAGCGCATCCAACTGTTGCGCGCAAACCGGCGCCCCCGGCACCAACGACAACAACATCAAATGTATGATCCGTGATCGCGTAGGCTTTGCCATTCACGGCGGGCGATGCAGTGGCCATCATGATACTCCGAACGTCAATTTAAGAACCGCAAACACACAAGCGGCTGCAATAAGAAAAGCAAACAACGTGTTCAAAGCGAGAAGCGCGAGTTTGGATGCTTCGCCATGAACATAATCTTCGATGATCGTCTGCATGCCGAGCTTCATATGAATCGCACCGGAGATCACAAAGAGCGCAACAATGAAGGCATCAAACGGACGCGAGAGAACCGCGCGGGCCGCAGCGGCATCTTTACCGAGCGCGGCATAGACAACGCATAAGAACCCAATCGTCAGTGGAATATTCGCAAGCGCCGTCAAGCGCTGCATCCAGAAATGCTCGGTGCCTGAATGGGCTGAACCCAGACCGCGCACGCGTTTCATCGGCGTTTTGATGGAGGATGAATTTGTCATGATTTACCTCACCCAATAGCCAAGCGCCCAAAGCGCGAGGGTGATGATAATCGAGCCCACAAGCGTCAGCCGCGCGAAGGTCAGTCTTTCGGGGCCAAAGCCTGCGCCCGAGTCCCAGATGAAATGGCGGAGCCCGCCGAGCGCATGATGGACAAGCGCCCATGTATAGCCGAGCAGAACGAGTCGGCCGAGGATCGAACCCCATAGCGCTTGCACCGTGGCAAAGGCTTCGGGGCTTGTCGCCGCCGCCAAAAGCCAGATCGCCAGAAGCACGGTGCCGACATAAAGTGCGGCCCCTGTGATGCGGTGAATGATCGACATCGCCATCGTGATGGTCATTTTATAGACCGACAAATGAGGCGAAAGCGGGCGGGATTTTGTAACTGCCATCGCGAAGACCTTGGTTTTCTTGGTTTGGTGCCTGAAAAGGCACGGCGTCGCGGAAGGGTTTTAGCCTAAAACCTTGTTTTGCCGCAATGCGGCATAAACCACGACGATGGTCTTAGCTCTTAATGTCGCAGGGTTAAAATTCAGTGCCCATTCAGTCGTCCGAAGACGGGCGCCCGCGCAGGCCTTTGATCCCGCCGCGCCGCACTTTGGATTCAACCCGCCTCTTCTTCGAGGCAAGTGTGGGGCGGGTCGGCCGGCGGATGATGGGACGCTTTGCGGCCAGCCTGATGAGCTCAAACAGCCGCTCGCGGGCATCGGCCCGATTCATCTCCTGCGTGCGATGCTTTTGCGCGAAGAGCACGATCACACCTTCAAGAGTCAGCCGTCGTCCGGCGAGCTTGGCGAGGCGTTCCTTTATGTCAGCATCAAGTCCCGGGGCATTCAACACGTCGAAGCGTAATTCGACCGCGGTTGCGAGCTTGTTGACATTCTGTCCGCCCGGCCCCGAGGCGCGCACGAAGTTCTCAATCAGCTCGCTCTCATCAATGTTCGCACCGGGCGCGATACGGATCATGGTGCAAGGCTTTCTTGAAGCTTGAGCATGAGGTGATCAGACTCGCCTTTGATGCGAAGCGTCTTAATGCGCGCGGTTGCGCCCGAAACAATCGCCACGGATGAAGATGCGCAATCGAGATGATTTGCGATCAACTTAATCAGGGCTTCATTAGCTTTACCATCTTCAGGAACTGCGCGAACCCGCGCCTTCAAGACGGATTGCCCATTTGATAACTGCTCTATGCCGTCAATAGCATCGCGGCCGCCTTTGGGCGTCAAACGAACATGAAGCGTGAGACCATCGGGTCCGACCGAGAACGGTTTCTCTCGATCAGAACACATTCGGATAAATATACATCCGGATGATGCGCTCAATGAGCATGATCAACAGCAGAAGGATAATCGGAGAAATATCCATCGTGCCGAGATTCGGAAGGATGCGGCGTATGGGCCGCAACGCCGGTTCCGTAATTTGATAAAGGCCCATCGCGATTGAACGTACAACTTCATTGCGCATATTGACGACGTTAAAGGCAATGAGCCAGCTCACCACAGCTGAAACAATGATGGCCCAGCTATAAAGCTCTAACGCGAACAAGATAACATCAAGAAGCGCGCGCATCGTCGTTTAGTCCTTAGCGCGTTCAACGTAAGAGCCATCTTCTGTCATGATCACAACGCGCGTGCCGGGCGCAATGTGCGGCGGCACCATTGTCCGCGCACCATTCGAGAGAATAGCTGGCTTATAAGATGAAGACGCCGTTTGACCTTTTACGGTTGGCTCCGTCTCAACGATTTCAAGCGTGACACGTGCAGGCAATTGAATGGCCACGCAACGGCCTTCATACATCGACAACACGCAGGTCATATTTTCTTGAAGATAAACGGCGAGATCACCAATCACATCTTCTGAAACCGGAACCTGTTCAAAGGTTTCATTGTTCATGAAGTTGAAGCCATCCGCATCCTTGTAGAGGAAATTGAAATCGCGATCCTCGACGAAAGCGCGTTCGACGTTTTCGGTTGTGCGATAACGCTCAGCGATCTTCACCCCGTCCGAAATGCGGCGCATGGCGAGCTGGGTCACCGGCGTACCTTTGCCGGGATGGATGTTTTCAGCGGTCAGGACAACATAAAGCTGGTTGTCTTTTTCGATGATATTGCCCTTGCGGATCGAGCTAGCGATGACTTGCACGGAAAAAACCCTGTAAGAAGGGGCGCAGCGGCGCCCGGAAACCGGAATGGCCGCGCTTGTCTCACACTTGGCGATAATCCGCTAGAGTAAGTTCCAAAAAAGTGGCCCCCGGCTCCGACGAAAAAACCATGCGAAAACAAAAAGATGAGACCCCTACGGATCAAAACTTAGGCTGGTGGCGGCCCGACCGCCATGCGGATCGTCGCCCGATTCTTTTGGCGCGCAACCGCATCAAGGCGGCTTTCCGAAGCTTTTTCGAAGCCGAACGCTTTACCGAAGTGGAATGCGGCCAAGTCCAGATCTCGCCAGGCAATGAGACCCATCTCCATGCGATGGAGGTCAGGCAACGAACCCCAGAAGGGGAACTTTCCACGAGATATCTCCATACATCGCCCGAATTTGCGATGAAAAAGCTCATTGCGGGGGGTGAAAAGCGGATTTTTGACTTTGCCCGCGTCTTTCGTGCCCGCGAGCGGGGCGCGCTCCATGCGCCCGAATTCACCATGCTCGAATGGTATCGAACCGAGGCGCCCTATGAGGTGCTGATGCAGGATTGCGCCGAGCTTCTCGCCTTGGCGGCCGAGACAACGGGCACTAAGCATTTCGAATTTCGAGGCGCGGTCTGCAATCCCCATCATGAGGCTGAGCGCCTCACAGTCGCTGAAGCCTTCGACCGCTACGCCGGCATCGACCTCCTCGCGACGACACCCAGAGGTTTGCCCGACCGTGAGCGGTTCTTTGAGGCCGTATCGAAATCGGGAATAAGAACAGCCGATGATGATACATGGGCGGATCTTTTCTCACGCGTGATGGTCGAAAAAATTGATCCCCATCTCGGCATCGGGCGCCCGACGGTTCTTTGTGAATATCCGGTTTCTGAGGCCGCGCTTGCGCGCCCCAAACCATCCGATCCTCTTGTTGCTGAACGTTTTGAATTATTTGTATGCGGCGTCGAACTCGCCAATGCTTTTTGTGAATTGACAGATGCCCAGGAACAAAGACGCCGCTTCGAACATGATATGACGCTCAAAGAAAAACTTTATGGCGAGCGCTATCCAATTGATGACGCTTTGCTTGAAGCGCTAACTTTTATGCCACCAACATCAGGCATTGCTTTAGGATTTGATCGTCTTGTGATGCTGGCAACGCACGCGCCTCACATTGACCAAGTGATGTGGACGCCTTTCACATAAGAAAATTATAGAATTTGCATTTTTAACCGAAGCGCAACGCCGCTAATCCCACAGCAACAAAAGCTGCTGCCACATAGCGCGAGCGACCAAATTTTTCACCAAGTAAAATCGCTCCAAACAGCGTTGCAAAGAAAACTGATGATTCGCGCACTGCGGCGACGTGGCCAATCGGCGCCTGGGTCATAGCCCAAATAGCGATGCCGTAAGAGGCAAAGGCCGCCCCACCGCCCAATAAAGCTATTTTCCATTGTGTGACTAAGGGACGAATTAAAGATCGCCCACGCATAAACAACGCCAAGGGCACAAAGAAAATGCCGTCAAGAAACTCAAGCCAAATATTGTAGCTGACCGAATGCTGAGAAAGACGGCCACCTACCCCATCAACAACAGTATAGAGCGCAATGATGCCAGCATTGATCAAGGCAACGAATAAGGTCGTGCGATCAAGGCCTCCTTTGCGAATACCATCAGTGGCCAACCATAGAATACCGCAACTCAATGAGATTGCTCCCGCCAAGGCGAGGCCGGTCGGAATCTCTTCTAAAGAAAAAGCGGCGATGATGGTTGCTAACAACGGCGCCGAACCACGCGTCACCGGATAGGCCACCGATAAATCGGCGTTGCGATACAGCAAAACAATCGCCGTGAAATAGCCGATATGAATGATGGCGGAGGCCAGCAGATAGGGCCAAGATTCAATGGCCGGCAATGGCGCAATAAAGATCAGGGGAAGCGCAATCAGGCCGCCGCCACTCGCGACAAGCGTTGTTGAAACAAGCTTGTCCGAACCGGCTTTGACAAGCGTGTTCCACCCCGCATGAAGCATCGCGGCAAAGAGAACGGCGGCAAAGACGTGGATCTCCAAAGACCCGCCCTCCTTGAACCGGCCTGCACCCCTTCACCTTTTATGACAATTCTATAACGAACCGAAAGCCCCCTGCCCTGCGGGACTGCCACTGGCGCGAGGCATAGAAATTGCCTATTCAATACAAGTTATAGTTTTGAGCCTGTAGGCATACACTTATGAATAGCACCCGCTGGACCCTCGCGATTGCTGCTGCCGTTGCCTTGGCATTTTTTATGGTACTCGTCGCGATTCCCTTCATGACTACGACCCTATCCGATGGTGTTCAGTCTTATAGTCAGGGAGACTATGCCAAGGCCTATAAAGATCTGAAGCCAATGGCCGCGGATGGCGAGCCGACCGCCCAATATATTGTCGGCGAAATGTACCGACTGGGTCAGGGCGTAAAAAAAGACGAAACCGCCGCCGTCAAATGGTACAAAAAGGCCGCTGAAGGCGGATCACCTGAAGGGCAATATGCGCTCGGCATGTGTTATGCGACCGGCCTCGGCACGGAAGTCGACATGATCGGTGCCTATCAATGGCTGAGCCTTGCGATTATCCGTCTCGCCTCCTGGCAAAGCGAACGGCGCTCTCTCGCTGTTGAAACACGGGGCAAATTGCTGACGGTTATGGATCAATCCGACGTCGAAAAGGCCAAAGCCCTCGTCGCTTCATGGGACCGGAAGCTCGGCGGTAGCTAATTTCTTTACTGGGACTTTGTGTCTTCACCCGGCGCGCAATAGAGCCGGTAGAGCAATCCGATCAATTCAGACACATTTGGCGTTGCCAGCGAATAATAGATTGTCTGCGACTCCCGTCTTGTGGTCACCAACCCATCGGCCCGAAGACGGGCGAGATGCTGCGAAAGTGCGGATTGGCTTAAGCCCACAGCCTCTTGCAGCCGGGTGACGGAGCGCTCTCCCCAGTGCAATTCGCACAAAACCATCAACCGATAGCGATTAGCCATGGCCTTGAGAAAGGCCTCGGCTTCGGTTGCTTTGGGGATGAGTTCTTTTAATTCCATGCTTGCTAAATTAGTTACTTCTAATATATAGATCTTCTTAGCTTTCCCTGTCAACCCGCTACCGTCTAGCAGCAATGCGAACGAGGATTACCGATTCTAACAGAGAGGATCTTTTATGTCTTCAGAAACTCGTGACTGGCCTCAATGGACGCGCGAACTTTCCGCAGGGTTACGTGATCTTCGCGCCGGCACACCGGATGTGATGAAGGGCTTCTCCTCAATTGCTCAAGCTGCACTCCAACCCCATGCGCTTGATGCGAAAACCAAAGAACTCATCGCGCTTGCCATCGGTATCGCGGTGCGTTGCGATGACTGCATCGCCTTTCATGTAAAGGCAGCGATTGATCATGGCGCGACCCGAGAGGAAGTGCTCGAGACACTGGGCATGGCAATCTATATGGGCGCTGGTCCGTCAGCGATGTATGCGAGCCACGCGCTGGACGCCTTTACTCAATTCAGCAACGAAAAAGCTGCGGCTTAAATCATAAAAAGGATAATCGGATCATGTCGATCGCAACCCTGATTTCTCGCTTACTCGGTTCATCGAGCGTTCCCGCGATAGAGCATGATGATATGCAGAGAGCTGTTGAAAGCGGTGAGTGCCACATCGTCGATGTACGCGAACCAAACGAATATCAAGCAGGCCATGTTCCCGGCGCGATCAATCATCCGCTTTCTTCATTTGATCCACAAAAACTCCCTCTCGGTAAGCCTTTGATCCTTGTATGTCAGGCCGGTGGACGTTCAGCCAAAGCGTTAGCGGCAACACATGCTTCAGGCCGCACCGATGCGGTTCATTATGCGCCGGGAACAGGCGGATGGAAAATGCGCGGCGAAAAACTTTCTTTTTAAGAGCGCTAATTAGTCAAAGATCGACTTCACTTCAACAATAACAAGATCGCGGACATCATCAGCTGCGATCACCTTTTTGATATCGCCCAAACGGCGGAGATCATTTTGTGAATGCGTGAAGCGATAACCCGGCGTGCC
The DNA here is from genome assembly GCA_947456435.1 of Hyphomicrobiales bacterium. Classification (GTDB taxonomy): domain Bacteria; phylum Pseudomonadota; class Alphaproteobacteria; order Rhizobiales; family Beijerinckiaceae; genus CAIUPE01. Next base: position 11,135 of record CANGSG010000005.1, on the reverse strand, counting down.
CGCGCGGATCGTATCCATGACAATATGCTTTATCGAAATCTCACGCGAAACGGCTGAAAGCGTATGGGCGATGACATCCATCTCGATCATGTGAATCCAGTTCACAAGAAGGAGAACATCAACGGATGAAACGGCACTGCCTTTTAATGCCGCGATCAGCTCTTCAGGTTTTTCAAAATCAGCCACGGCAAATGAAACGGGTCCATTAACGCAATATTTTGCTGCTTTAAGAACCGCCGCTTCGCGATCAATGCCCACTCTTTTTGTCGCGTGAACACGCCCTAAAATATCCCCAAGCCCAACGCCAATTTCAACAACACAATCATGCGGCACGCTTTCGATAAGCCGCACGACATCGGCCTTATAAGGACGCGCGTGAAAATTACCAGTCACATGCCAGGGGTCAAAGCCATAAATCAGATGTAAAACCCGATTGCGTAACGCCTCATAGACCGCGCCAAGCAAGCGGCGGGGGCCGATTTGGGCGAGCTTTCGGGTAAGACGGGAGGCGGAATTCAATTGATTCATCGTGGAGGCGCCTTAAATCAATTTCAGCGAGAATGAGAGACGCCACAATAATGATTAAAATCGAGAATAGTAATAGTCCTTATTGAGTAAAATGACTTTTTATCTGACATTCTTGAACGGTTTAAAAATAGGATCGGCCTTTACTTGATGGTCAGAAAAATTGTGAGCGCGCCGTTTTGAACGAGCGCGCTCACTGGTCACATAGTTATTTTAAAGCATAACCTTCACTTAGCATAAGTGTAGGACGGAAGACCCTTTAGAGCTTCCTTCGTTGCACCGGGCAATGTAATCGTGTTGTTTTTTATCTCGAGTAAACTGGCTTGAACGACAACATATTTAGTGCCAACTCCAAGAAAGCCGCCGACTGAAATGATCGCAAAAGGAACTTTATCTGACGGCGCGATAATGAGATCATCAATCTTACCAACAACTTCATTAGCTTCATTGATAACATTAGCGCCGATGACCTTGCTTGCGCGATAGCCGCTCTGCAATGTTGTCGTATCGATCGTCATGACTGATAGAGTTTGCAAAGCACCCTGTGCAAGAGCGCTTCCCGTTAAGAATGCTGATAAGGCTGCCGCGGAAGCTAAACGAGTAAGGGTCGTATTCATCACTTTTCTCCATAAATTTTAGCAACTGCAGGCGGTTGATCGAATGTTGGAAGCAAGATCCCGATGAAAGTAAAAGTCTCATTTAGTGGGGGATCAAAACGTGATCAATAATGTGAATGACGCCATTTTCAGCTGCAACATCTGCTGTGATCACCGATGCAGAACCGACTTTAACAGTTGTTCCCTTGACATCGATTCCAAGATTGCTTCCATCGACCATTTTCTCATCATGAGCTTTATCTTGTAGGTCAGCGGCCATCGCTTTCTTGGCGAGTACATGATGGTTGAGAATCTTCTTGAGCTTATCTTTATTGGCAGGCTTTAGAAGATCATCAACTTGACCCGCCGGCAATTTTTTAAATGCGTCATCAGTGGGAGCGAATACAGTGAAGGGTCCTTTGCCTTTCAAGGTTGTCACGAGATCGGCTGCTTTAAGCGCTGCAACCAATGTCGTAAATTTTCCTGAAGCGATGGCAGTATCGACAATATCGTGCATGGTAGCCTCCTTATTTTGTTTTGGATGGGGTATGCACTCGTCAACGGGTCTTGCTCTCTATGATTTAGATGAGATTAAAGTTTAGGATTGGGTCGATTCGTCTCATTCGCCAATTTGGGCGACTGTCTCTTTGTCACTTCAAAAGAATTTTGTTTCATTTACTTATTCAGTGCGTCTCTCACAGAGTCCTTAAATCCACCGACCGCGTTTTGAACCTTTCCTTCCACCTTGTCGCTCTTACCTTCGGCGATCAATTTTTTGTCGCCTACAGCCTTGCCAAGGGCTTCCTTAACAGCGCCCTTAGCCTGTTTCGCAGCACCGACGATGCGATCTTTGTCCATAGCTCGTTCCTTTCTTGTGATGACTCTCTTGAGTGAAATCTCGTGTTTGTAGGTATTGAATTAGGGGTTGTGAAAATTCATGCCGCCGAAAAGCCACAAGATTACCAACACGATAATGACGATACCGAGAACGCCTCCAAGCCCGGCGCCGCCATAGCGATTGTAGCCGTAGTAACCGCCACCGCCGCCGAGGAGCAGCACAATCAAGATAATGAAAAGTATTGTTCCCATTATGCACCTTTGTTTCGTGCCTGAAGGTCTCGCTGTACGCGTGCTGGGGGAGGCGTGCTCGGGTCGCTTCGAAAAATAGCGATGTTTTTTCGGCTAGCGCTCGGTAACGGACAAAACTTCTCGTTCCCACGGAGGGCGAAGTCGAACGATATTACGGCTTAAATCGTATGATCGCTGACGTTTTTCATCACACCGATCCGTCGGATTGGTCATTACCGTTAACGGCTGGGTGCTGTAAGAATCGGAAACTACTCAGTCCGATCCGTCTTCAGGTTTTTTAAACGAAATTGCGCGGTATAGGGGCAGACGCTAATCCACGCTTTCCAACAAAATCGATGGCTTAATGGATATATTGGCGGAGAGGGGGAGATTCGAACTCCCGATACCCTTGCGAGTATGCCGCATTTCGAGTGCGGTGCATTCGACCACTCTGCCACCTCTCCGTGAGATGCAGGCGTGAGCCCTTTTGCGGTCGGCGGGTCGATAGCATGCGGATTTTTCTTTCACAAGCGTTGCCTGCCTGATCGCACCATCCGGCCGTTATCAGTCATCGGTCAGATAGTGAGGGGCTCCGAAGCGGAAAAAAGCCGCGCCATCGTTACACTTGGCACATTGACTCTTGCGGTTTGGGCCTGTAGCACACCGGCTCTGGCGCGGAGTCCGTTATTCCGCGCTTATTTCGTTGGAAAATGGCTGAAAATCCCTCGGGAACAGCGAAAATACAACGACAACTGTCAAAAAGGCGTCCGTTTACGAAAATTCCGTAGGCAGAGACGTTAGAACACGGGAAATGAGAGATGTTCGCAGTCATCAAGACCGGTGGCAAACAATATAAGGTCGCCGCCAATGACCGTATTACGGTCGAAAAACTCGAAGGAACGGCCGGTTCGGCTGTTACTTTCTCCGATGTGCTTATGATTGGTGCCGACGTGGGTGCCCCCATCCTCGCGGGTGCGGCCGTTACCGGCGAAATCATCGAGCAAACGCGGTCCGCGAAGACGATTTCGTTCTTCAAGCGCCGCCGCCAGAATTCAAAGCGTAAGCGCGGTCATCGCCAGGAGCTAACGGTCATTCGGATCGACGGCATCTATAAGGCGGGTGAAGCGCCAAAGCCTGTGGCGACAACCGTGAAAGCCGCTCCGGCTGCCGCTGTTGCTGCTGATGCCCCGGCCAAAAAGCCGGCGGCGAAAAAGGCTACAGCCCCGAAAGCGGAAGGCGAAAAGAAGCCCGCCGCTAAAAAGCCCGCCGCCAAGGCCAAAAAGGCCGAGACGGAATAATAAACGGGTCGTCAGAAGAATCCCGGGTTGTTAGAACCCATGTTAGAGATTTAGGAGCAGAACAATGGCTCACAAAAAAGCAGGCGGTTCATCCCGCAACGGACGTGACTCCGAAGGCCGCCGCCTTGGCGTAAAAAAATTCGGCGGCGAAGCGGTTCTCGCTGGCAATATCATTGTCCGCCAACGCGGCACGAAAGTGCATCCTGGCGCCAATGTCGGTATGGGCAAGGACCACACTTTGTTTGCAACCTCACCGGGCACGGTGGAGTTTCAAAAGAAGGCTAATGACCGCATGTTCGTCACGGTCGTCACACGAAAAGCAGCCGAGTAATACGGCGGAACGGTTTCAAAAGAACCCCCGCCGGCCCCTCGAGGTCCCCGGCGGATGCGGTTCTGATCAGAAACCATCCGGTCCCGTTCAAAAGACGGAAAAACGGGGATGTCGGGGAACCGGCGTCCCCTTTGTCGTTTTTCAGTCACCGAATCGTGCCACTTGGCCGAGGCGGCTCGATCGGGAGGATCGGATCATGTTCAGGGATATCACGCGCGACGACGTGTATCGGGTCGAAACGCAGCGGCTGTGGTTACGCTGGCCAAAACTCGCTGACGCAACGGAAATTACCGATCATCTTGGCGAAAAGCGTATTGCGGAGATGACTGGCCGCATCAAACATCCCTATGCGCGCAGTGATGCGGAGACTTACGTATTCTCTGCCCGTAATTCCAACACAGATGGCCACGGCATCTCGCTTGTGATTGCGCCCAAGCCGCGTCCCAACGCGGTGATTGGCGTGGTTGCCTTGACGCGCGAGCTCGATTCGGATGGCGCGCTTTCTACGCGTGATCTCACTCTCGGCTACTGGATTGGTATGCCGCACTGGGGACAAGGCTTTGCAAGTGAAGCTGTTCTGGCGTTGCTTTCGACAGGCTTCACCTTAACGAAGGCTGAGCAGGTTATTGCGACGGTTAAGCCTGAAAATACGGCCTCAAAGCGCGTTCTTGCGAAAGCGGGTTTTACTGAGACTGGCCGTGAAACGCGCTACATGCCCGCGCGTGATCGTGACGAAGAAGTGGATTGCTACGCATTGACGCGCAAGGCGTGGCGTGATGGCGCTTCATGGTCTGCATTCGGTGCTGCTGCGTAATCAATTCAAAGCTCATTTCCTTTGAAAGGATCAAGCCATGATGTCGTCACACATGACGCGTGTACTCTTGGCGGTCATTGCTATTTTTACGTTGGCCGTTCCCAGTTTCGCAAAAGACAAAGATCTTGTTCTCGAACAATTCTTACGCGGCACTCTCCACGCCGAAGGACAATTTCGGAATTCCTGGACGGGACAGGTGCGCGACGTCACCGTCGTGATGCGTGGCAAATGGGACAATGCGCAGCGGATCCTGACGCTCGATGAAGACATCACCTATTCCGATGGTGAGAAGGGCAAGGTTGTCTGGATCTTCACGAAGAATGAAGACGGCTCCTATCTCGCCTCGCGCGATGGGACACCGGCGACCGTCTCCAAGGATCAAGGCGCCATTATTCTTCGCTATGTCGCGTCCTTTGGGGGTGTGGGCCTCGATTTTGTTGATCGGCTGGAATTAACCGACGAAAAGACGATCTTGAATACCGCCACCGTCAATTTTCTCGGGATCATTCCGGTGGGCTCGGTTACGCTCACGATCCGCAAAAACGGCAATTAACCCAATCGCGGCTTTTCACGCTCCCTTTTTCTACAAATTACTGTAGGAAGAGCGCATGAAATTTCTTGATCAGGCCAAGGTCTATATCCGGTCCGGCGATGGCGGCGCGGGTTCAGTCTCCTTCCGGCGCGAAAAATTTATTGAATTTGGTGGCCCCGACGGCGGTGACGGCGGACGCGGCGGCGATGTGCGCGTCGAATGCGTCGAGGGCCTCAATACCCTCATCGACTATCGCTATCAGCAGCATTTCAAAGCGCGGCCTGGTGGTCACGGTATGGGAAAAAACCGTGCCGGCGGTAGAGGCAGCGATGTGATTTTGAAAGTGCCGAAAGGCACGCAGATTTTTGAAGAGGATGGCGAGACGCTCATCGCCGATCTCACAGAAATCGGTCAAACCTTTACGCTGGCCAAAGGTGGTAATGGCGGTTTCGGCAATGCGTATTTCACAACCTCGACCAATCGCGCGCCGCGCCATGCCAACCCCGGATTGCCGGGTGATGAGCGCTGGATCTGGTTGCGCTTAAAACTCATCGCTGATGCGGGACTCGTTGGTTTGCCCAATGCCGGGAAATCGACGTTCCTTGCCACTGTAACCGCAGCCAAGCCAAAAATCGCTGACTATCCTTTCACGACTCTGCATCCGGGACTCGGTGTTGTGCGGATCGATGGTCGTGAATTTGTGCTCGCCGATATTCCAGGTCTTATCGAAGGCGCGCATGAAGGCCACGGCCTTGGTGATCGCTTTTTAGGTCACGTCGAACGTTGTCGTGTGCTGTTGCATCTTGTCGACGCAACATCAGACGATGCAGGCCAAGCCTATAAAATTGTTCGCGATGAACTTGATGCTTATGGCAACGGCCTCGAAGACAAGGTTGAAATCGTCGCGCTCTCAAAAGTTGATGCTGTAACGCCCGATATTTTGAAGAGCCAAAAAGCGAAGTTAAAGCGAGCCTCAAAGAAAGAACCGATGCTCGTTTCGGCTGCCGCCAATAAAGGTGTGACTGAAATTCTTCGTGCGCTTGCGTCCATTATTGATGATCAACGCATCATCGACGAAAAGGGCGATCACATCGACGAGGCGTGGCATCCATGAGCAAGCGTCCGGATTTTTCGAAATTCAAACGCATTGTTGTTAAAGTCGGATCGTCGCTCCTTGTCGATCCTAGTAAAGGGCTAAAGACCGAGTGGCTTAATGCGCTCGGTGACGATCTTTCCGCTTTATATAAAAAGGGTGTCGATGTTCTCGTCGTTTCATCGGGCGCAATTGCGCTCGGACGCGGTGTATTAAAGTTACCGCGCGGCCCTTTGAAGCTTGAAGAGAGTCAAGCCGCTGCTGCGGTTGGACAAATTGAATTGTCGCGCGCCTGGGCTGAAGTCTTCAGCAAACATAAAATCACAACCGGACAAATTCTCGTTACTTTGGGTGACACTGAAGAGCGACAACGTTATCTCAATGCGCGTGCAACAATTGCACGTCTCATCGATTTGAAGGCCATTCCTGTCGTTAATGAAAATGATACCGTTGCGACAACGGAAATTCGCTATGGGGATAATGATCGTTTGGCTGCACGTGTCGCAACGATGGCCGGTGCTGATCTTTTAATCTTACTCTCTGATATTGATGGACTCTATAACGCGCCCCCCGCGAAAGATCCGCAGGCCAAACTCATTCCCCTTGTGCCGCGCATCACGGCCGAGATTGAAGGGATGGCGGGTGGCGCCGCGTCTGAATTATCGCGCGGCGGTATGCGTACAAAAATCGAAGCGGCCAAAATCGCAACGACCGGCGGTACACATATGATTATCGCCGATGGTCGTGTCCTTAATCCCATCAAGCGAATAGAGTCCAAAGGGCCATGCACGTGGTTTTTGACGGGCTCTAATCCGGTATCCGCACGGAAGACATGGATTGCCGGCGTTCTTGAACCTAAGGGTATTCTATTTCTTGACGCGGGGGCGACTGAAGCAATCCGAACTGGCAAAAGTCTCTTGCCTGCCGGTGTTAAAAAAATCGAAGGCGTCTTCGAGCGTGGCGATGCCATCGTCATGCGGGCGCCCGATGGGGGCGAGTTGGGACGCGGCTTGATCGGTTATGATTCAACAGAAGCGGCTTTATTGGCCGGACGCTCTTCACGCGATATTGAAAAGATACTCGGCTATGCGGGACGCGCTGAGCTCATCCATCGTGATGATATGGCGTTAGGGGTGAGTTAGTCATGAACGACGTGATGTCTCACAATGATAATGGCTCTTTGATCCAGTTGATGGATACACTGGGTGCGAAGGCACGCGCGGCCACTGCGGTTGTGGCAAACGCCTCTAATGACTTGAAATCATCCGCTCTTCGTTCAGCGGCGCGGATAATTCGCAATCATGCGGACGTAATTTTAAAAGCTAATGCTTTAGATATAAGCGATGCTGAAGCGCGGGGTACTAAAGGTGCGTTTCTTGATCGCTTGAAACTTGATGCACCGCGACTCGAAGCCATTGCCAAAGCTGTTGAAGATGTTGCTGCTTTGCATGATCCCATTGGTCGTATATTGGCGGAGTGGACGCAACCAAATGGATTGCGGTTTCAGCGCGTTGCGACACCTCTCGGCGTGATTGGGGTAATTTTTGAAAGCCGCCCTAATGTAACGGCCGATGCCGCAGCCCTATGTGTGAAAAGTGGTAACGCAACAATTTTGCGCGCGGGTTCGGAAAGTTTCCGGACCTCGATGGAAATCGCTAATGCAATGCGTGAAGGTTTTAAACAAGCGGGCCTTACGGAAGATGCCATCCAGCTTGTGCCGACGAAAGATCGTGACGCGGTAGGTCTTATGTTATCCGGCCTGAAAGGCATGATTGATGTCATCGTGCCACGCGGCGGCAAGGGTCTCGTTGGGCGCGTTCAAAACGAGGCGCGTGTCCCTGTCTTTGCTCATCTCGAAGGTATTTGTCATGTTTATATCCATGCCAAAGCAGACCTTGCGATGGCGGAGCGCATTGTACTTAATGCGAAGCTGCGCCGCACAGGTGTATGTGGCGCTGCGGAGACACTCCTCGTCGACCACGCCGTTGTTGATACTCACCTCAAGCCGCTTGTGATATCGCTTCTCGATAAAGGATGCACGGTGCGAGGCGATGCCATCGTTCAAGAATCTGATCCGCGCGTGACCATTGCGACGGAAGACGACTGGCGCACTGAATATCTTGATACCATCATATCGGTCAAAGTCGTTGCCGGTCTTGATGAGGCAATTGACCACATCAGCACTTACGGCTCACATCACACGGAATCAATCGTCACTGATGATCAAGCGGCGGCTGATAAATTTATGAAGCGGGTTGATTCGGCCATTGTGCTTCATAACGCGTCGACGCAATTCGCGGATGGGGGTGAGTTTGGATTTGGTGCCGAGATTGGCATCGCCACAGGTCGCATGCATGCACGCGGACCAGTCGGCATCGATCAACTCTGCTCGTTTAAATATCGCGTTTTTGGTTCGGGGCAGATACGGCCCTAACACATTAAACCTGGGCCCAATAACCTGAAATAAATAGACCAATGGCACAGAGATAAGCGAGGCTCCACACAACCGAGCGCAGCGTGGCGCTATCTGCAATATAGGCGAATACATAAAGAATGCGGGACAACAAGAAGCCGACAGCCAAAGCGTCGACCATATTTTGTGGGCCTTTGGTCCATACCGCCACAAAAAGAGCAGCGATGAAAACCGGCAAAGCTTCATAGCAATTGAGATGAGCGTAGTAAGCGCGGCGCTTCGCGCCGACTAAACGGTCGAGGCCTTCGCGCGGCGCGTGATTATCATAGTGACCGCCACTTTTTGCGTAGCCTACGACGAGTACAGGCATCAGCGTGACAATGAACAAGCACCAAGCGGCAATCGGCATACCGGAAACTCCTCTTAACTGTGTTTGATCTACGAGACACCCTGAGCTCCAGTTCACTGCGTCACGTCAAACGGCCATAAAGCGAGCTTGCTGCTTGCTCCCTGCTTCTCGTCGTGCATGATCCGGCGCGATCGGGAACGGACAGAATGAGTCGGGTTGAACATAAACTTCCGAGCGCGGCCTATGAGCAGCTCGTCGGCCTTGGCGAGATTGATCGCGATCCGGCGCAGATTGCTGTCTTGAACCATCTCGACCGGCTTTGTGGAGAACTAGCAGCCCTCCCATCACGGAAGGCCGGTCTTGGCTGGCTTTTCGGACGGAAGCCGCGTATGCCGCCGGGCCTTTATCTTTGGGGTTCGGTTGGGCGTGGAAAAACCATGCTGATGGATCTGATGCTTGAAAGTGCGCCTGTCCAGCAAAAGCGCCGCATGCATTTTCAAGCATTCATGGCAGATATTCATCAACGCATTCATGATTATCGCGCGCGTGTAAAGCAGGGCGATGCAAAGGACAGTGATCCCATTCCGCCCGTCGCACGGGCCATCGCTGATGAGATGACCCTACTGTGTCTTGATGAATTTGCTGTCACCGATATTGCCGATGCCATGATCTTGGCGCGTCTCTTTAAAGCGCTCTTCGAGAATGGCTTGGTCTTAGTTACAACATCAAACCTTGAACCCACTCGACTTTATGAGGGTGGTCTTAACCGTTCGTTGTTTTTACCCTTCATAGATGTTTTGAAGTCTTCAACGGTAACCGTTGAGCTCGATGCACCTCACGATTATCGATTAGACAAAGTCGGTGGATTACAAACCTATTTTTGTCCCGATGACTTATCGGCGACCCGTTCATTTGATTTGCTTTTTCAAAAACTGACATACAATCAAAAAATTGTTAGCATCACGCTTGATGTTTTAGGACACGCGCTCTTTGTCCCGCAATCCGCGAGTGGTGTGGCACGTTTTTTCTATAGTGATCTTTGTAAGAAAGCGCTGGGCGCCAACGACTTTATTGCAATCGGGGAATACTTCCATACGATATTCATTGATCATGTACCGATCATCGCATCTGAGGATCATAATGAAGCTAAGCGATTTATTGCACTGATAGATGCTCTTTATGATCGAAGCGTGAAACTCTATATGACAGCAGCAGCGCGGCCCGAGGCAATATACCAAGCCCGCGATGGACGCGAAGCATTCGAATTTAATCGTACGGTTTCTCGCCTTATTGAGATGCAATCTGATTCTTATCTCGCCTTGCCTTATGGCATGCGGGCTGTCGGCGCATCGTCGGGTGGAACTAATGCATGAGCTCAAAACATCATGAGTGATACGCAAGCCACTGAGGCGACAGCGCAGCGCATTCTCACAGCAGCGATTGAAGAAGTCCGCGCCTATGGTCTTGAGCGCGTCACGGTTGTCGCGGTGGCGCGCCGCGCGTCCATGACGCATGCCAATGTCTATCGGCATTATGAGACCAAAGAGGCCTTATTCGACGCGATTACTTCAAGCTGGTTGAGAACCATCGAAGCACGCATGGGTGAAATCGCCGATGCGCCCGATCCCGCGCGTGATAAGCTTGAGCGTCTCATCTTCGCGTTGTTGCGCGCCTATCGGGACCGTCTCGATGACGAGCCCCGCCTGTTTGATTTGTTTGTTGCAGCCTTTGACGCCAGTAGGCCCCCCGCCCGCCAGCATCGGGCAAAGATTCGCATGGTGATCGATCGCATTCTTGAAGAGGGGCAAAGCGGGGGCGCGTTCAATCCCAGTAGCCGGGAAAAGGCGCTGACCTTTGTTCTCGATGCCCTTTACCGCTTTCTGAACCCGGCATCGCTACGGCTTGATGCCGAAACCCCGCGCCGCTCACTGGAACTCCGCTTGGGAGCGGTCACCGGTGCGGTGCTTGATGCGCTGGCGCGCCGCGGTGCGGGCTGAACCGATTCCCAAATTATGGGCCAACTGACCCCGAAAATACTGTTACATATTTCAAAATATGTAACTTGTAACAATTTATTTCGATCCAATTCGAGATGATTCAAATTGTACCGAATTTT
>CANGSG010000004.1 GCA_947456435.1 Hyphomicrobiales bacterium | reverse complement strand
TGAGCGCCATCGCCCGCAAGGCAAATTTCGATCTTCTAGCCTATTTTCTTGAAATGGCCCGGATCGAAGCGAATGGCCAAGTGGCTAAATCACGCGGCGATCTTACCTAACGCGATCAACGCGGCAGGACGGCCGTAATCAGGCCCCCATCTTGCCGCGCGATGCGTCCCTCGAGTTCGAGCTCGACGAGGAGTGTGCGGACTGATGCAACGGGACGTCCCGAAAGCCTGACGAGATCGTCGATGGCCATCGGCGTCGTTCCGATCAATGCAAAGATGTGATCTCGCGGCAAAATTCCCTCCATTTTGTCGTCCGGTGCGTCCTCGGCGAAAGCGGATGTCCTCTCCGCTTCGTCGGGTTCTGGATCGAGCTCGTCCCAGAAGGGGCCAAGAGAGAGATCCTTGGCTTCTTCCGCCCCACCTGGGAAGGGAAGCCGTCCGAGGACAGGCGCCAAAGCTTCAGCGACATGCTCTGCCGATGTGATTAAGGTCGCGCCTTCGCGAATAAGCGCGTTGGTTCCTTCTGAGCGTGGATCAAGGGGCGACCCCGGCACAGCAAAAATATCGCGGCCCTGCTCGCCTGCGAAACGCGCGGTGATCAATGAGCCTGATCGTAAAGCCGCCTCCACCAGCACCACACCATAACTCAAGCCTGATATGATTCTGTTGCGACGGGGAAAATCACGCCCACGCGGCTCCCACCCCATCGGCATCTCGCTGACGACAGCCCCCGTCTCGACAATGGCATCAATCAAATCGCGATGTTCATCGGGATAGGGTCGATCATGTCCACCCGCGAGAACTGCCACTGTACCCGACGATAAAGAAGCACGATGCGCAGACGCATCAATTCCACGCGCCAATCCCGACACGACAATAAAAGCGAGCTTACCCAAATCGGCCGCGAGCACTCCGGCCATTTTCAAACCGGCAGCCGATGCATTGCGCGAACCCACAATCGCCACTGATGGCTTTGATAAAATCGACACGCGTCCACGCACGCCTATCAAGGGCGGTGCAGAATCAATGACACGCAAGAGCGGCGGATAGTCAGGTTCACCCAAAGCGATAAAGCGCACACCCATCTCATGAGCACGCGCCACTTCATCTTCGGCTTCAGCAACCGTTACAACTTTGGATGAACGTCCTTGCGATTGTAAAAGCGCCGGTAAGGCCTCGAGCGCAGCTGCCGCACCACCATAACGATTCAAAAGCGATCTAAATGTTCGTGGGCCAATACTTGTTGTGCGGGTAAGCCTTAGCCAATCAAGACGCTGACGATCCGTCAGTGCTTGTCCCACCGGATGATCCGGCTTCGGAGGTTCCGCCATTCTTGGCTCCGATCCGCCCTTCGGTGCCCGCGATCAAACGCTTAATATTCGCGCGATGCGTCACCCACAGCACAAGTGTGAGAAGGAAAAGAACGCCACCGATACTTACATCGCCGAAATACGCGGCAACAAACGGAGTCACGAGGCTCGCAATCAGAGCCGATAAAGAAGAGTAGCGCGAAAGGCGCGCCGTAATCAACCAGCTTACCGCAAAGGCTAGCGCGCTCAACGGCTGAAGCGCCAAGGCCACGCCGAGATAGGTGGCGACACCCTTGCCGCCTTTAAACTTCAACCAGACAGGAAAGAGATGGCCAAGAAAGGCGGCAATCGCTGCCGACAATGCCGTGTTCTGTCCAAAGACATGAGCCGCTATCAACACAGCCGCTGTGCCCTTCAGCATATCGCCAATCAAAGTTGCGGCAGCCAATCCTTTGCGCCCTGTGCGCAAGACATTGGTCGCGCCGATATTGCCGGAGCCGATCTGTCTCAAATCACCCGCACCGAACAGGCGCGTTAAAATCACACCAAAGGGAATAGAGCCGAGGAGATAGGCAAGAATTACGGCGAAAAACGCAAGACTGTCATCAGACATCATCATGACCTTGTTTTACCTATCTAATGATCAGGATTCTTGAACGATACGCCCGTCAACCATCGTCATATGCACGCGACCTTGCAAGCGCGAGCCATCAAAAGGCGTATTCTTACAACGCGAATGAAGTGACTCAGGATCAAGCACAAAAGGCTCATCAGGATCAAACAGGATGAGATCAGCCGGCGCACCTTTACGCAAACGCCCTTGTTGGAGTCCCAAGATATCTGCGGGCTTCATCGCGAGCGCACGGAAGAGTTGCGGCAACTTCAGATCACCATTGTGAACGAGACGAAGCGCGACAGAGAGCATTGTTTCAAGACCAATCGCCCCATCTGCACATTCGATGAAAGGTTGGCGCTTGGCTTCAACATCTTGCGGATTATGATCCGAAACGATGACATCGATGAGACCTGAAGCCACCCCTTCGATCATCGCTTTACGATCGTCTTCCCCACGCAAAGGCGGCGAGAGTTTCAAGAAGGTCCGATAAGAGCCGATATCATTTTCATTGAGCGCAAGATTATTGATCGACACGCCACATGTGATCGGTAAACCTTCGTCTTTCGCACGGGCAATGATTGAGAGCGATTCAGCACAGGAAATCATCGCCGCGTGATAACGCGCCCCCGTCAAACGCACGAGCGCAAGATCACGCTCGAGCATGATCGTTTCAGCCTCTTTGGGAATGCCCGGCAATCCCAAGCGGCTTGAAAGCTCACCCTCATTCATCACACCATCTTGTGACAAAGAGGGTTCTTCAACGTGATGAACAATCAACGCGTCGAAATCACGCGCGTAAGTCAAAGCACGGCGCATGACTTGCGCATTTGAAACTGACCTTGCGCCATCGGTGAAAAACACGGCACCCGCTGCACCAAGAAGACCAAACTCGGTCATCTCTTTGCCATGCAAGCCTTTGGTCAATGCGGCAGAGGGAATGAGACGCACACCCGCTGTGTCGCGCGCGCGGCGAATAATATAGTCAACAACGGCGGGATCATCGATTGGCGGATTTGTATCGGGCATACAGACAACGGTCGTCACACCCCCTGCTGCTGCCGCGCGGCTGGCCGATGCCAATGACTCGCGATGTTCCGCACCCGGTTCGCCAACGAAGGCACGAAGATCAACGAGACCGGGCGCAAGCACGCGCCCCTTTGCATCAATAACCAGTGCGCCTTCAGGTGGTGCTGACGCGTCGATCGCATGACCCCATTCGCGTATGACGCCATTTTCAACCGCAAGCGCACCCGCTTCTTCACGACCCGTTTCAGGATCGACGAGATGCGCGTTGATAATAAGAACAGGACGATGACTGACCATCAGCGTCCCTCCCCATTCGGCAAATGCCGCGAGAGTGCTTCAAGCACCGCCATACGCACTGCAACACCCATCTCGACTTGTTCACGAATAAGGGACTGTGCGCCGTCCGCAATGTCAGACGCAATTTCAACGCCGCGATTCATCGGGCCCGGATGCATCACCAAGGCATCAGGCTTCGCGACCGAAAGCTTCTCGCGATCCAATCCGAAATAATGGAAATATTCTTTCACCGACGGGACGAAAGACCCATTCATGCGTTCGCGTTGCAAACGCAACATCATGACAATATCCGCGTCTTTCAGCCCGTCCCGCATCCGCGTGAACACGCGCGCACCCATATTCTCGATGCCGGGCGGCAGAAGTGTGGTGGGGCCGATGACACGTACATCCGCACCGAGCGCATTCAGAAGAATGAGATTGGACCGCGCGACGCGTGAATGGAGAATGTCACCGCAAATGGCGACCACAAGACCGCGGATTCGACCCTTTGCGCGGCGAATAGTCAACGCATCAAGCAAAGCCTGAGTCGGATGTTCATGCGCGCCATCACCCGCATTAATAACCGAACAATCAACTTTGCGCGCGAGGAGCCCCACAGCGCCCGCCGCATGATGGCGCACAACGATGAGATCTGGCCGCATCGCGTTCAAGGTCATCGCTGTATCGATCAGCGTCTCGCCCTTTTTGATCGAGGACGACGCGACCGACATATTCATGACATCCGCACCCAAACGCTTACCGGCGAGCTCGAAGCTCGCTTGCGTACGGGTGGACGCCTCGAAAAATAGATTGATCTGAGTGCGGCCGCGCAGGGTCGTTTTCTTCTTCTCGACCTGCCGGGAGACCTCAACCGCCTCCTCCGCCATATCAAGCAATTGCAAAATATCGTCCGGGGACAGCCCCTCGATACCGAGGAGATGGCGATGCGGGAACAAGCGGGGTTCGCGACCAGATATTGTCATATTGCCTCGGCTATAAAGGGGTCAGGACGGGTCCGCAAGGCAAGTGGACGCCCGGGCCGCCATGATCCACGCCTCTCCGTTCAAGACCCCAAAACGCGAATCTTGGGCCTTGGGACTTGACCCTGACGGCCAGTTTCGCCATGTGAAGCCCTTCGCCGGCGGCCCCACCGCCCGTTTTTTTGGTCTGAGCCGGAAAAAAATCATGAAAGTTGTCATCGTCGAATCGCCCGCCAAGGCCAAGACGATCAACAAATATCTCGGCAAAGGCTATGAAGTGGTCGCCTCTTTCGGCCATATTCGTGATTTGCCGCCGAAAGATGGGTCGGTTGATCCCGATCAGGATTTCATCATGACCTGGGCGATCGACGCGAAAGCGTCGAAGCGCGTGTCCGAGATTGCCAGCGCGGTCAAAAGTTCTGACGGCCTTATTCTCGCAACCGACCCGGATCGCGAAGGGGAAGCGATCTCTTGGCATATTGTCGAGACGCTGAATGCGCGCAAAGCGCTCAAAGGGATTCCTGTCGAACGGGTGACCTTCAACGCGATCACCAAAGATGCTGTAAAAGACGCGATGGCTCATCCGCGCGAAGTCGATCAGGCGTTGGTTGATGCCTATCTCGCGCGCCGCGCCCTCGATTATCTCGTTGGTTTCCGTCTCTCGCCGGTATTGTGGCGCAAATTGCCCGGCGCTCGGTCAGCCGGTCGCGTGCAATCAGTCGCATTGCGTTTGGTTTGCGAACGCGAACGCGAAATCGACATGTTCCAGAGCCGCGAATATTGGTCGATTGCCGCAACGCTTGCGACACCCAAGGGCCAAGAATTCGAAGCGCGGCTTGTCGGCGCCGATGGCAAGAAGATCACCAAACTCGATATTGGTTCAGGTGCTGAAGCAGAAGCGTTCAAGGCTGCGCTTGAGACGGCCCGTTTCTCTGTCACTTCCGTTGAGTCAAAACCCGCAAAGCGCCATCCCTATCCACCTTTCACCACATCGACACTTCAACAAGAAGCGAGCCGCAAACTCGGCCTTGCGCCTGCGCGCACGATGCAGCTCGCACAACGTCTTTATGAAGGTGTTGATATTGGCGGCGAGACTGTTGGTCTTATTACCTATATGCGTACCGATGGTGTCGATCTTGCGCCGGAAGCGGTTTCTTCGATCCGCTCGATGATCGGCAAAGAATTCGGTGATGATTATGTGCCGCAAGCACCGCGTCGCTACACATCGAAATTGAAGAATGCGCAGGAAGCGCATGAAGCCATTCGCCCGACCGATATTTTCCGGCATCCAAGCCAAGTGCGTAAATTGATCGATGAGGATCAGGCCAAGCTCTATGACTTGATCTGGACGCGTACGCTTGCCTGCCAAATGGAAAGCGCTGAACTTGAGCGGACATCGGTCGATATTGTGGCTGATGCCCAATCGCGCAAACTCGATTTCCGTGCATCGGGTCAAGTTGTCTTATTTGACGGCTTCCTGAAACTTTATCAGGAATCGCGCGACGACGACGGCGATGATGAAGACAAGAATAAATTGCCCGCAATGAAGGCCAATGATGCGCTTGAAAAGCGCGCCATTCTTGCTGAGCAACATTTCACCGAACCACCGCCGCGCTTCTCCGAAGCCTCGCTTGTGAAGCGCATGGAAGAGCTCGGCATCGGCCGTCCGTCAACTTATGCCTCGACGCTCGCTGTGTTGCGGGACCGCGATTATATTCGGATCGAAAAGAAACGTATTCATGCCGAAGACAAAGGCATGTTGGTCACGGGCTTCCTTGAAAGCTTTTTCTCGAAATATGTCGAATATGATTTCACCGCCGCTTTGGAAGAAGATCTCGATCGTATTTCCAATTCGGAAATCGGTTGGAAAGAGGTTTTAAGAAAATTCTGGAAAGAGTTTTCGGCAGCCATTGGTGAGACGACCGATCTTGAGCGTACGAAAGTCATTGATGCGCTCAACGAAAATATGGGCGCGCATATTTTCCCTGCGCGCGGTGATGGTGCCGATCCGCGCGGGTGCCCCACTTGCGGCAATGGACGCCTTTCGTTGAAGCTCGGTAAATTCGGTGCCTTTATTGGGTGCTCGAATTATCCGGAATGTCGTTTCACACGCCAGCTCGGCGCACCGAATGCCGATGGCGATGCGGCCGCTGAAGGGGGCACACCGGGAACACAAACACTCGGCAAAGATCCGGAAACAGGCGAAGACGTCACGCTGCGTGATGGGCGCTTCGGTCCTTACGTCCAATTGGGCGAAGGTGAAAAACCAAAACGTCAAGGCCTCCCAAAAGGTCTTTCACGGGGCGCTGTCGATCTTGAGATTGCGCTTAATCTTCTCTCACTCCCGCGCGAAGTGGCAAAACACCCCACGAGCGGCGAACCGATCCTCGTGAGCATGGGTCGTTTTGGTCCTTATGTTCAGCATGGCAAAGTCTATGCGAGCCTGACCTCGGCTGATGATGTTCTCACCATCGGTGCCAATCGAGCGATTGATCTTATCGTGACGAAAGAAAGCGGTGGCGGCGGATCACGCTTCGGTCGTGCGGCAGCGCCCGGTCGTGTTGTTGGTCAACATCCGGATGGTGGCGATATCGTCGCGCGCGATGGCCGCTATGGTCCTTATGTAAGCTGGAACGGCATTAATGCGACATTGCCGAAAGGCACAGGCGCTGATGCGGTAACGCTTGAAGAAGCCATTCCGTTAATTGCACAACGTGCTGCAAACGCGCCCGTCAAGAAGGGACGTGCTGCACCCAAGAAGGCACCCGCTAAGAAGTCTGCGGCCAAGGCCCCTGCGAAAAAGGCGGCCGCTGAAAAGCCTGCAGCGGCGAAGAAGCCGGCGGCAAAAAAAGCACCCGCCAAGAAAACCGCTACGGCGAAAGCACCCGCTAAAAAATCCCCTGCAAAAAAGCCGGCGGCGAAGAAGAAATAATCACGTCATTACGAGCGAACGCGAAGCAATGACGGTTTAAGAGTCTCATCCTCGCAATAGCGAAACGATTTCAATCCGAAAAAAACTACTTAACCGTTCCAAATAATTTGTGCCGAACGACATTACCGATCTCAATCTTTAATTTTGCGCTCGTGCCCCCATTGATCTCAAGCACACCCAAGACCGGTTCACCCGACGGCAGCGTCCGGGTGGAGAAAGGTTCACCGCGTGTAATGCGCGCAATGGTGCCGTCTGCGCGAATGAAAAGCATATCAAGCGGCAGAATTGTATCTTTCATCCACATACGAACCTCTTGCGGCGCTCCAAAATCGAACAGCATCCCGCGCAGTTCCGGCATATAGGCACGAGCCATAAGCCCGCGCTGCCGCTCCTCTTCCGTCCGCATAACTTCAACTTGAAACGTGATGGGACCCGACGCCGTGTCTATAATAACGGGCTCGAGCGCAGGTTCCGCATGAAGCGCCTGCAGGGGCGCCTCGGAGACGAGCGACAACAAAAGAAGAACTGCAAAACGCAAAAGGCGAGCTTTCATGCCCGCCTTCTGCCCCTCCCCGAATTGAGGGTCAATACCGTAAGACCAATGCGCCAGAAGTTAGTGATCAAGCACCGGCCCGTCGATGGGACGAACTTCAGCCGCCATCAAGCCCTTTGACCCTTCGCCATAGCGGACCAGCAATTCCTGATCGGGCCGCACATCAGCAAGCCCATAGCGTCGAAGCACTTCCATATGCAGAAAAATATCAGGCTTGCCCTCACCTTCTGAGGCAAAACCAAAGCCGCGCAGCCGGTTGAACCATTTCACCCGCACACGGACGAACCCCCCTTCGGGACTAACATTCACATGAGTGCGTGCAGGGGGCATCTGCGCCGGGTGGATCGCCGTCGACAGATCCATCGCCAAAATTCTCAAGACCTGCCAGCCCCGCCGCCCGGCGACTGCTTCGAAATCGAGCCGCGCGCCTTCATAGGCCACACGGAACCCGTCCCGCTGAAGGCAGGTCACATGCAAAAGAACATCAGGGCCGCCGCCATCAGGCACGATAAAACCGAAGCCTTTGGCCACATCGAACCACTTGATCGAGCCTACAAGCCTTACAGGCGTCGTTAGCGCGGTTTGTGTCGCCCCGTCGCCATCAAAGTCGGACAAAATCAAAGAACTTGGTTTAAAAACGCTCTTATCCATTACAAAACCCCACATGACCTAACGTAACTACTCTATGAAAAAAGCTTATTTGGCGGCATAAAGCAATCGCCTTGAACGCCTTGAACGCAGAAAAAATATACAAATTTTAGTCTCGGACAAAAAAATCTGTGCTGATTTAATAAAATTGGAAAAAATGCGTTAAGTAATTTGAAGTGACCTAACGGAATATGGACCAAATCATCCCTCTTGGCGGGCTAATTTTGTGCATTTCGGCCAACCCGATTCGCATGGTCGAGCCTAAACAGGCCTCATGCGCCGTGAGCGTTGCTAATTAGACGCTTAACCCTTTAAGCCCAAGCCAGAGGGAATAAAGACCGATCAGAATGACGAGTGCGCTTGAAAAATAAGGCGCGCGGGCCGCTAGACGGCCAAACCCGTCCCAGGATTTCTGCGCCCGATCCATGCCCAAAGCGGCGACCGCACCAACGGTCACCATTGTGACCGCAAGACCGATACTGAAACACAAAACAAGCAAGGCACCGGTAGTGATCTGCTTCAATTGGAGGCACACTAACAAAACCGTCACGGAAGCCGGACACGGGATCAATCCGCCCGTCAGTCCAAAAATCACAATCTGACCCGTTGTTACTTTGCGGCCAGCAAAGCGCTTTTCAATATCAAGCCGATGCGCGCGCGCATGCGCATCTTCATAATCGAGAGAGCCCAACTGCAAACCGGCCGGTTGTGCAGCTGCTTTATCGTGACCGTGATCGTGCTCATGATCATGGGCATGATGATGATTATGATGATCATGGTCGTGGTCATGACTGTGAGAATGATGATGGTCGTGATCATGGTGGTGATGTTCGGCAAAAGTCTGCCGCATCATCCAGAGAGCTAAGGCGACGATGATAATCCCTGAGATCAATTGCAGCCAGGGCTCAACCGCTTCGGTCGCATAAGCCGACCCAAAATGAAGCCCCAATAAGGCCACCAGCCAGACTATCGCTGTATGGGATAAAGTTGCGGCAAGACCAAGAAGGATCGCCTGTCCGACAGTGCCCCGAACGGCAATAATAAAAGCCGCCATCATCGTTTTGGAATGGCCCGGCTCGAGACCGTGCAAAGCGCCAAGCAAAATAGCAGTGGGGATAAAGAGCCAGAGATTGGTCGCGCCGTCACGTAACAAACTCACCAGATCCGGCATTTCACGCTCCCATTCGACACTGAGGACTTAACCGAACTTCAACCTTAGTCGACTATTGTATGATTCCTCCTAGACGACGATGCCGGGGCCGTCAAAAAGCCATAAACCGCCATCACTCCCGTCCTATTCCACAAATCTCTTTAGTGGAATGCACCGTCAACCGCTTCTATGAAAGCACCATCATGATTCATCGTTTTGTCCTCGCCGGCTCCGCCCTTCTTCTCGCCACCGCTGCTTTGGCTGCTTCCCCAATTGCTGATCGGCAAGCCATCATGAAAAGCTTCGGTGGTGCCACAAAGCCGCTTGCGGCCATGCTGAAGGGTGAAAAGCCCTTCTCGCTTGATGAGGTAAAAAAGAGCCTCGCCGTCTATGCTGAAGGCAATGCAAAATTTGTAACGCTATTCCCCGCGGGCTCTGACAAGGGCGAAAAGACCGAAGCCTCGCCGAAAATCTGGAGCGATGCTGCCGGCTTCAAAGCCGCCAATGAAAAATTCAAGACTGAAATCGCCGCTGCCGAAATGGCAATCAAAGACGAAGCAAGCTTTAAGGCAACAATACCTGCGCTCTTGAAGAATTGCGGCGCATGCCACGAAGCCTATCGCCTTAAAGATTGATGATACGCTGATGCGTCGTCTGATCTCTCCCCTCCTCCTTGCGGCAGTCCTTGGGACTGCCGCATTTTTTATCTCCACGCGGCCTGAAGCCTATTCCGCCTTGCGCGGTGATCATGCGCTTGAACCCACTCGCGCGCGCGATGTTGAAAATGGCAAGACGCTTTTCAATGCTGGGGGGTGTGCCTCATGTCATGCGGCCCCTGATGATGAAAGCCGCACGAAACTCTCTGGCGGTAAGCCGCTTGTGACGCCCTTCGGTATTTTCAATCCGCCGAATATTTCATCTGATACAAAAGATGGCATTGGTCAGTGGACCGAAGCGCAATTCATCCGCGCGATGCGTGAAGGTGTGTCACCCGAAGGCAAACATTATTATCCCGCTTTTCCTTACACATCTTATCGTGGTCTCTCGCCTGATGATGTTGCCGATCTCTTTGCCTATTTGAAAACACTGCCTGCGGCAGAAGGTAAAGCACCGGTCCATGATTTGGCTTTTCCCTATTCGATCCGCCAAGGCGTTGGGCTTTGGAAGTTGCTCTATCTCAGCGGCACCGTGATAGCACCTGATGCAAAGCAATCGCTCGAATGGAATCAGGGACATTATCTTGTTGAAACGGCGGGTCATTGTGCGGAGTGCCATTCACCGCGCAACGCTCTCGGCGCGATCATCGCCGACAAACGCTTCTCCGGTGGCCCTAATCCAGAAGGGAAAGGGCGCGCGCCCAATCTCACGCAAGATACAACCGGATTAGCGTCATGGAGTGAAGACGACATCGTGACCTTGCTCAAAGACGGCTTCACGCCCGATTATGACTCGGTCGGTGGTTCAATGTCTGAAGTCGTGCGCAACACGGCGTCACTCAGCGATCAAGACCGTCAGGCGATGGCAATCTATCTCAAAAGCCTCGCGCCGATTGCTGGCGAAGCCCGCGCACCAAAATAAACGCGTTCGATAAAATCGAAATGTGTGAACCCAAAGAAAAAGCCCGCGGTATGCCGCGGGCTTTTGTATTTCGAAGAACCAGAAGCGGAGATTAGCGCTTCGAGAACTGGAAGCTCCGGCGCGCTTTCTTGCGGCCATATTTCTTACGCTCGACCACGCGGCTATCGCGGGTGAGGAAGCCCGCTTTCTTGAGGACGCCACGCAATTCAGGCTCATAATAAGTGAGAGCCTTCGAGAGACCGTGACGCACTGCACCGGCCTGACCCGAGAGACCACCACCCGCCACATCGACGGTGACGTCATATTGGCCGACGCGTGAAGCGATACCGAAAGGCTGCTGCAAAATCATGCGCAGAACCGGACGCGCGAAGTAAACTTCAAGCGCGCGGCCATTGACTGTGATCGTGCCTTTGCCCGGCTTGATCCAGACGCGGGCAACGGCGTCCTTACGCTTACCGGTGGCATAGGCGCGGCCCTGCTTGTCAAGCTTCTGCACATGACGCGGAGCTTCAGCGGGAGCGGCGGACGATCCTTTAAGATCGGAAAGAGATTGAAGCGATGCGGCCATGATTAGACGCTCCTCACATTTTTGCGGTTCATCGCGCCGACATCGAGTGTGACGGGCGTCTGGGCTGCATGCGGATGCTCGACGCCGCCATAAACGCGGAGATTGCCGAGTTGCTGACGGCCAAGGGGGCCGCGCGGCAGCATACGCTCAACCGCCTTCTCAACAACGCGCTCCGGAAAGCGACCATCGAGAATGAACTTAGCTGTCCGTTCCTTGATGCCGCCCGGATAACCGGTGTGATGATAATAGACCTTCTGTTCACGCTTGCGGCCGGTGAGAACCACCTTATCCGCATTGATGACAATGACATTGTCGCCGCAATCAACATGCGGCGTGAAGGTCGGAAGATGCTTTCCGCGAAGACGGAGCGCTATGATCGACGCAAGGCGGCCAACAACTAGGCCCTTCGCATCAATAAGCACCCATTTCTTCTGGACCTCGGCAGGTTTGGCCGAAAAAGAGGTCATGGGACAATTCCAAATACAGGGGCCGATAAACGGCCGGTGAGAAACAGAAAGGGCCGGCAAGCCGACCCTCGTCTTGTGAAAGGGATTTAGCGAAGCGGTTATCAGCCGTCAACAAGGAATCTTTCAGTACAAAATTAAATATATATTATATTTCAATGGTTTAATAAATTAGGTAATATAATACCACATCATTTCTGAGGCGGAATGGCATAAGTGGCAACCGCATGGGCCACGACATGCTCATAGCCTTCCGATGTCAGGCTCGCTTCCCCAACGGCGAGGCTTTTGCCTATTTTCAACATGCGGCACGTGGAAATCAGCGCGCGCGGCTCGGGCTTGCGCAGGAAATTGATCGAAAGATTGGTGGTGACAGCCAGAGGCACTTCGCCAATCGCGCCCAACAGCGCGATCCAAATTGAGACATCAGCAAGCTGCATCATTGCCGGACCCGATATCGTTCCGCCCGGTCGAAGCTGACTTGCGTGATAGGCCATACGCATCTGGCATGTGCCAGCGCCAATCTCCGTGACGGAGAAAAGATCGCCATGGCTGAACAGCTGGGGGAAGTCCCGCCGCAGGAACGCATTGACTTCCGAAAGAGTGAGAGCCGCATCAGACATGATGGGAGCGTTAAGCGAGGAATGCGTTTCGAACAAGAGCACACCGCACTGATCACAATCTTGACCTTTCGTGCGTCCGGCGCGACGGTTCGCGCATGACAATGACCTCACCCCTCCTCGAAGCTGAACGGCATGGCTATGCGGTTCTCACTTTGAACCGGCCAGACAAACGCAACCCCCTGTCGGAAGACATGCTTGCGGCCCTGATGGATGCCTTCACCCGGATCGAAAAACGCAAAGACATTCGTGCGGTTATTCTTGCCGCAAATGGATCCGTGTTTTCTGCCGGGCATGATCTCAAAGAGATGAGCGCGCACCGGCAAGATCCTGATCGCGGGCGCGCCTATTTTGAAATGATCCTGTCACGCTGCGCGATGATGATGCAAAAAATCATCGCCCTGCCCCAACCGGTCATTGCGGCCATTGAAGGTGTAGCGACTGCCGCCGGATGTCAGCTTGTTGCCAGTTGCGATCTTGCCGTGGCGGGTGAAGAAGCACGCTTTGCGACGCCCGGCGTTCATATTGGACTTTTTTGTTCAACGCCGATGGTCGCGCTGTCTCGGAATCTCTCGCGCAAACACGCAATGGAAATGTTGCTTCTCGGCGAAACGGTCACTGCAGAAAACGCTTTGCGCATTGGCCTTGTTAATCGCGTTGTGACCGAAGGCGAGGCGCTGGCGCAAGCCGAAATGATGGCACGCGCAATCGCCTCAAAATCACCGCTCACTGTTTCAATCGGTAAACGTGCTTTCTATGAACAAGCGGAAATGACGCTTGACGAGGCTTATCGTCATGCCTCACGCGTGATGGTTGAGAACATGCTCGCCCGCGATGCCGAAGAAGGGATAAACGCCTTTATCGAAAAGCGCGATCCGCAATGGAGCGGCTCATGAGTTTTGATCCGCACCGGCACGATTCTTATCCGGATTCTGTAATCGAACATGTCTTGAAAAGCGTTAAGTCGATTGCGCTGGTCGGCTTTTCATCAAACCAATCGCGGCCGAGTTTTTTTGTTACAAAATATTTGATTGAACGCGGTTATACACTCTACCCGATCAATCCCGGATTAGCCGGGCAAGACTTTTTTGGTGCAAAAGTCTATGCCTCGTTGAACGAAGTCCCTGGCCCCATTGATATGATCGATATCTTTCGAAATTCAGAAGCCGCTGAAGACATCACCGATGAAGCGCTAAAGCTTTCCCCCGTCCCAAAAGTAATCTGGATGCAACTGGGCGTGCGCAATGATCAAGCGGCTGAAAAGGCCGAAGCAGAAGGTTTAACGGTGATTATGAATCGCTGCCCGAAAATCGAATTTGGTCGTTTCTCCGGTGAGATCGGATGGAGCGGTGTGAACACCGGTTTGATTTCCTCAAAGCGTCCGCAAATGGCCACGAATGGGATTCAGAAACGGACAATCTAAAGCGCGCAAAGACCGCGCGCTTTAACTGTTAAACCAATTCGCGCTTTAAAAATGCCATGCTGCGCGACCAGGCGAGATCAGCTGCATTTTTGTTATAGCGCGCGATATTCGTATCATTATTGAATGCGTGATCGACGCCCTCATACATTTGCACATCATAGCGAACTTTTGCCGCATCCAAGGCGGCACGATATGCCGGAATGCCCGCATTGATGCGTTGGTCTAGGCCTGCATAGTGTAACAAGAGTGCCGCTTTGATATTCGTAACGCGTTCAGCAGGTAACGGCGCGCCATAATAAGCAACGCCCGCCTTCAATTTTGGTTCGCCTGCGGCAACGCGGTTCACAAGCCCACCGCCCCAACAAAATCCGATGGCGCCGACTTTGCCGGTTGAGAGCGGATGTTGCGCAAGGAATCTTACCGCCGCTGTTGCACGCGCTTCGGCTTGATCACCCGTTACTTTACCAATCATGTCGCGCGCTTGATCTTCATCACTGGGCGTACCGCCATCGGGTGAAAGCACATCAATGCCAAAAGCAAGATAGCCTTCGAGCGCCACACGCCGTGTGATGTCTTTGATATGAGGATTAAGGCCCCGGTTCTCGTGAATAACAAGAACGGCGGGCAACGTCGTCATATCTTTCGGGCGGGCGAGATAACCCGTTAAGCCCTTATCGCCGCCCGTCACGGCAACATTCTCTTCCATCACCAAACGCGGGTCATCCGCTTTGATTGTTTCAGCACGCGCGTAGTCATTCCCGAGAAGCGGTAAGATTGCCATCGCGCCGGCTGTTGATCCTGCAAGCGAAGCGAGACGAGTCATGAAGGCACGACGATCTATGCCGCCATGGGTGAAGGTGTCATAGAGCGAAATAATATCGCGTGTGAGAGCCGGAGCAGGGCTCTGCGGCTGAACCGCGTCTTCCTTTGACATGACAAAGATCCTCGAGTTGGATTGGGGAATAGGACAACAAACGCAGCACTCAAGACCTCTTACGGGGAACCGCTGCTTCCCGATTGACCTTTTAAAAAACGTTCTCTAAAAAGAACGAATAGACTGATTTTACGGATTTTGTCGGGAAAAACTTCAGCCCGCCAAGACCCAAATGCCGAAGACCCATCCGCCTTTGCCCAGGAGCTTTCCATGACCACTACGCCCGGATTTTCTACCCTTGCCGTCCATGCTGGTGCCGCCCCCGACGCGTCGACCGGCGCCCGCGTGACCCCAATCTATCAGACAGCGAGCTTCGTGTTCGATGATGTCGATCATGCCGCTTCGCTCTTCGGGCTTCAGGCGTTCGGCAATATCTATACGCGCATTACGAACCCTACCAACGCCGCGCTTGAAGGACGTGTTGCTGCGCTTGAAGGCGGCACCGCCGCGCTCGCCGTTGCGTCAGGCCACGCCGCTGAATTTTTGATTTTTCATACGCTCTTACAACCAGGTGATGAATTCATCGCCTCGAAAAAACTTTATGGCGGTTCAATCAACCAATTCAATCACTCCTATAAAAGCTTTGACTGGCGTGTGAAATGGGCTGATCCCGATGATCTCTCAACATTTGAAGCCGCGATCACGCCGAAGACAAAAGCGATCTTCATTGAATCAATCGCCAATCCCGGTGGTGTTGTCACCGATATCGCCGCTATTGCGGCAATTGCTAAAAAAGCCGGCGTGCCTTTGATCGTCGACAACACGCTTGCAACGCCCTATCTCATCAAGCCTTTCGAACATGGTGCGAATATAGTCGTTCATTCGGCTACCAAATTTTTGGGTGGCCACGGCAATTCAATCGGCGGCGTTATCGTTGACGGTGGCAATTTCGATTATGTGAAGAGCGGTAAATATCCGCTTCTGTCCCAACCACGCCCTGAATATAATGGCCTCATTATTGGCGAGACCTTCGGCAATTTCGCTTTTGCGATTGCCGCCCGTGTTTTGGGCTTGCGCGATCTCGGACCGGCACTTTCGCCTTTCAATGCGTTTTTAATTTTGACAGGCATCGAAACACTACCGCTACGCATGCAGAAACATTCGGATAATGCGCTTGCAGTGGCACGTCATCTCGCCAAACATCCGAATATCGCGTGGGTCAGCTATCCCGGGTTAGACGGCGACAAATATCACGCACTTGCCAAACGCTACACGCCAAAAGGCGCTGGTGCTGTGTTCACCTTTGGTTTGAAAGGCGGCTATGAAGCCGGTATCGCGCTTATGAAGAATCTAAAACTCTTCTCGCATCTTGCGAATGTCGGCGATACACGCTCGCTCGTTATTCATCCGGCATCGACAACGCATCGGCAATTGACCGATGAACAAAAAATCATCGCGGGCGCAGGCCCTGATGTCGTCCGTCTCTCGGTCGGTATTGAAGATGTTGCCGATCTCATCGCCGATCTCGATCAGGCTTTGGCGGCAAAGTAAGGAAAAATCCTGATCTCTCGAAGTCTAACGCTTCAAGAGATTTTATTGATCCTTATCAAAGCGCAAGCGGCGCCTTTCAATTAGTCATCTATAAAAAGATGAGGATCATGAAAGGCGTCGCGTCATGTATCAACATATTTTAATTCCGACGGATGGTTCGGCGCTTGCCACAACCGCTGTGAAGCAAGGTCTCGATTTTGCAAAAGCGATAGGCGCTGAGGTTACAATCCTCACGGTTCATGAGCCTTTTCATATCTTTACGCTTGAAAACCAAGTGATCACGGACACGTCGGATATCTATAAAGAACATGCGGCGAGGCATGCAAAATCAATTCTTGGAAAATGCGAAACTCTCGCTAAAGCGCGTGATGTAAGATGTACGCTTCTCGATGTTGAATCTGATTATCCTTATGAAGCGATCGTCGATACGGCCAAGAAAAAGAAATGTGACCTCATTGCCATGGCCTCTCACGGCCATGGCGGAGTCAAAGCCGTGATCCTGGGCTCAGAAACGCAAAAGGTTCTGGCGCATTCAAGCATACCCGTTCTTGTTTATCGGTAACGCCGCTTTTGTTACCCGCGCGACAAAGCTGCGCGATGGGTGGCCACCATCCCGAGAACAATAAACGCAAAGGCCTGATGAAGAAGGCCCAGCCAGAGCGGCACCACATAAAGCAATGTCGCAATGCCGATGACCGCTTGCATGGCGATCAGCCAGACAATCGACACAGCCCGGCGACGGGCACTTGTTGCCGGCATGAGACGTCCCGTTTGCCAACCATGGAACAAGGCGACGGCCAGTAAAAGATAGGCGCTCATCCGATGATTGAATTGAACGAGCGCGGTATTATCGACGAAGTTTTCAATCATCGGTGACACTGAGAACAACATCTCTTTCGGGGGCACGAGATGGCCATCAATCATCGGCCACGTGTTCCATGTGAAACCGGCTTTTGAACCCGCAACCAAGGCACCCAGCGCAATCTGCAGCAAGGTGAAGAGGAGAACCCATGTGGCGCCCGTCTTGATCGAGGGCAAAGCCACTTCACCCTTCGACATGCCGAGATGCGTCGCCTGCATCACAAGCAAGGTATAAATTACGGATGCGGTTGTCAGATGCAGCATGAGTTTAACAGGGGCGACAGCCGTCATATCGCCTTGAAGACCAGAGGCAACCATAATCCAACCGATTGTGGCTTGCAGTCCTCCGAGCGCGCCGATACCCAACACACGCAAGGCAAGACCGCCGCGCAATCCTCCCGTGAAAACGCCCCATAAATAGCCAAGCGCAAATACAACACCAATGGCGCGACCTAACTGGCGATGCGACCATTCCCACCAAAAAATGAATTTGAACTCATCGATCGACATGCCCTCATTCACGAGGCGATACTGTGGAATGGCTTTGTATTTTTCAAATGCCTCAAGCCATGAGGCGTCGCTCAAAGGCGGCAACGCACCCATGATCGGATTCCATTCGGTGATCGAAAGGCCCGAGCCCGTGAGCCGCGTTGCGCCACCGACCACAACCA
Source organism: Hyphomicrobiales bacterium (assembly GCA_947456435.1). Lineage (GTDB taxonomy): Bacteria > Pseudomonadota > Alphaproteobacteria > Rhizobiales > Beijerinckiaceae > CAIUPE01. Next base: position 16,703 of record CANGSG010000004.1, on the reverse strand, counting down.
TAACGAAAACCATCGCCACCAAAATCCACAACCATGCGCGCACAAAAGCGCGCCCCGTTTCGTGATGGTGTCTATCTGCGAACGGGACTGCCGTTGTGGACATCAAAAAAATCCCCCAAAACAACTCGAAACCAAGCCTCGAGAGACTTGATCAACATGCACGCGCCTCTCATAGTCGCGCCGCGCCAACGGGGCAACTCTCTTACTCCGTCTTATCAAAGGAACTCCCATGCGACGCAGGACACGGAAGCTCATCGGCACAGTCGCCATGCTCATCTTTGTCATTCTCTACAGTCTCGCGGCGATGTCGATTGCCCAAGGCCGCCTGCAAGATGCGGAGAAATTATGGCAAGGGGTTTACTATTTTGTCGCAGGGCTCGCCTGGATCCTGCCGCTGATGCCGCTGATCCGCTGGATGGAACGGCCCGACCGCGACGATGCTTCAATAGACACATAAGGATCATAAAATGTCAGATGATGACCAGCTCATCGTAAAAGATTGCAACGGAACGCAGCTTCACGAAGGCGACACCGTTCATGTGATTAAAGATTTGAAAGTCAAAGGCACTTCGTCGGTGATCAAGCAGGGAACGAAGATCAAAGGCATTCGCTTGACGAATAACGAAGGCGAGATTGAATGCCGCGTTGAAAATATCAAAGGTCTTGTTCTCAAGACTGAGTTTTTAAAGCGCGTGAACGGGTAAATTTCGTGCGATCTGGAAGGGTAGCCGAATGAGGTTGTCGTCTCGGACCGGCCATGGCTTGAAACCGCTGACGCCCCCCTCTATAAGCGGCCCCAGTCGGAGTGTAGCGCAGCCCGGTTAGCGCACTAGTCTGGGGGACTAGGGGTCGTAGGTTCGAATCCTATCACTCCGACCATTTATTTCCCGCAAAATTTCAGCTTCCGCGCTCGGAACCTACGACTTTTCCCGATCACGAGGTTGGGCTTTGCCCAGAGCGTGATCGAATAGAATTTGGGTTCGAATCCTATCACTCCGACCATTTATTTCCCGCAAAATTTCAGCCGCAGATCGTCAAATCTGAAAACGCGTCGCTCTACTCCCCGCGCGGCGCGCGGTTGTCGCCCGCGACAATGCGGGCGGTCGAAATGAGCTGGCCACATTCTTCAAGTTCGACCAGCACAGCCTGCAATTTCTGCGCGACCTGACTAGACACAGACACACCCCGCCATGCCGACGGCAACATTCGTGCAAGCGCTTGCGACGAGGACGTATCGCTATCCTCTTCGATTACCTCACCGAAGAGACCGAGTTGAGCCTTGTTGCGCTTTGCAGTGCGCGCGGGCGCACGCGGACGCGGGGCAATGAGCGCAGCAAGATCTTCGGCTGACCCAGGCCGCGGGTCACCGGCGGGTTCCACGGCCCCTTTCGTCTTCAAAGGTGATGCAAAAATGACCTGCTCGGCGGCCGCGTCTTGCGCTGATGATTTTGAAGGGATCTTGCCGGTTCGACCGATGGCCTGAACATATTTGGCACCTTCCTCCTTCAGGATGCGTTGCACCCCGCGGATCGTGTAACCGGTGCCGTGCAGTAATTGTTTGATGCCCCGAACGAGATCAACATCATCGGGCTTATAGAACCGGCGCCCGCCCCCGCGCTTCAAAGGCTTCACTTGGGTGAACCGAGACTCCCAGAAGCGCAGCACATGTTGGGGCAAGTCAAGATCGGTTGCGACCTCGCTGATGGTTCTATAGGCGTCTGGAGCTTTATCCAAAACCGCGCCCTCCCTCGAAAATCAGTTGCGGGAACCTAGCGCGATCAATCCGAGTCGGGAACCTCTTCGCCATTCACGCGGGCTTTCATGATGTTTGATGGCTTGAAAACCATCACCCGGCGCGGCTCGATCGGCACTTCGACACCCGTTTTCGGATTACGGCCAATACGCTGGCCTTTGTCACGGACAAGGAATGATCCGAAGGAGGAAAGTTTCACGCTGTCACCCTTAGCGAGCGACGCTGAAATTTCCTCCAGCACCAATTCAACGAGCGCAGCGGACTCGCTCCGCGACAGACCGATCCGCTGATAAACGGCTTCGCTCAATTCTGCGCGTGTGACTGTTCGTTGCGCCATACCCACTCCTCTTACGCCCGCAAACCCTATTGCGGGCCAAACAGCGCGTCAATGCTCTATTTACCAAGATTTTTCAAGCGCTTCCCTACCATCGGATCAGCGCCGACCCCCATGTGAAGCCGCCGCCCATCGCCTCGATCAGAACCAAATCACCCTGTTTGATCCGTCCGTCTTGACGGGCCACAGAGAGCGCGAGGGGAATTGAGGCCGCCGATGTGTTGCCGTGAAGGTCAACCGTGATCACAACATGTGAGGGGTCGATCCCGAGCTTCTTGGCGGTCGCATCAATAATGCGGCGATTGGCCTGGTGCGGAACAAACCACTGCACATCGGAGGGCGTAATCCCCGCGCGATGCAGCGCTTCCTCAACGGTTTCGGCGAGATTGACAACCGCATGGCGGAAAACCTCTTTGCCTTCCATGCGCAAATGGCCGGTCGTCATCGTGGTTGACGGGCCACCATCGACAAAAAGCTTTTCGAGATGACGTCCGTCCGAACGCAGATGCGTACAAAGTACGCCGCGATCGGTATTGGTGCCCCCACCATTTTGGGCATCGAGAATAACCGCGCCCGCGCCATCGCCGAACAACACGCAGGTCGTACGATCCGTCCAATCAAGAATACGCGAAAAGGTCTCCGCGCCAATCACTAGAGCGCGTTTGGCCGAACCGGCTTTCAAAAAATTGTCCGCTGTTGTGAGCGCATACACAAATCCTGAACACACCGCTTGCACGTCAAACGCCGCGCCGCCTGTAATACCCAGCGCCGCCTGCACCTGTGTCGCGGTCGATGGAAATGTATGGTCAGGCGTTGCGGTGGCAAGCACAATTAAATCAATCGAGTTGGCATCAATCTTAGCATCAGCAAGCGCGGCCTTAGCCGCTTCGATCGCAAGCATCGATGTCGTTTCGCCCTCGCCCGCGATATGCCTTTGACGAATGCCTGTGCGTTCAACAATCCACTCGTCATTGGTATCGACCAATGAAACGAGATCGGCATTGGTCATGCATTTCTTGGGAAGATAATGGCCTGTGCCAAGAACAACAGAACGGATGGTCACGATGACGCTCCTTGTTCCGCGGTTGAGCTTTCAGTCTGTTTATGATCAGCCGCTTCAAGGCTTGCGAGAGATGCTTGCAGTGAAGTGCGAATGCGATCCTGCAATTCATATTTGACCATGTCATAACCAACATCAATTGCGGCAGCGAAGCCAACACCATCCGTGCCGCCATGACTTTTAATCACAACGCCATCAAGACCCAAGAACACGCCGCCATTCACTTTGCGTGGATCTAACCGATCTTTGAGTGCTGCAAAGGCTGAACGCGCGAAAAGATATCCAATACGGCTCATAAGACTTGAGCTCATCGCTTGACGCAAATAAGTCGCAATTTGCTTCGCGGTTCCTTCAGCCGTCTTCAGGGCGATATTGCCGGAGAAACCTTCCGTCACCACAACATCAACTGTGCCTTGGCCGATATCATCGCCTTCGACAAATCCGTCATAACGAAATGAGGGAATGGGAAGATCACGCATCACGCGGCCGGCTTCACGAATTTCATCGAGGCCTTTCACATCTTCGGTCCCGACATTCAACAAGCCGACTGTCGGTGTATCAAGATCGAAGAGAATACTCGCCATCGCGGAGCCCATCAGCGACATCGTCACGAGATGACGTGAGTCAGCACCAATCGTCGCGCCGACATCGAGCACAATCGATTCACCGCGAATTGTCGGCCAGATCGCCGCAATGGCCGGCCGATCAACACCCGCCATCGTGCGCAAGCAAAATGTCGCCATCGCCATCAACGCTCCGGTGTTGCCGGCGGACACGGCTGCATCGGCCTCCCCGTCTTTAACGGCTTGGATAGCTTGCCACATCGATGATTTACCGCGACCCCGCCGCAAGGCTTGGCCGGGCTTCTCGTCCATCGCGATAAAAACTTCGGACGCGCGAACTTCACTTACGGTTGCAAGACGTGGATGTTTTTCAAGCAAAGGGCGAATACGCTCGGGATCGCCAAACAGTAAAAAACTGACCTCCGGATGACGTTCAAGCGCTAAGGCCGCGCCGGGGATGACGGTTTCAGGCCCGTGATCGCCTCCCATTGCGTCAAGCGCAAGTCTTACCCGTGCCGCCGTCATCGCGCCTCAATCAATTCTGGATCTCGAGCGATCCTGGATCTCTTGCACCGAATCCCGTCCGGCTCGTTCAAACTGAATTTTGACAATAGCGGTCTAGCGCCCTTGGGCCAACCCCCTCGCCAATGTCTCTGCCTCATGCACGCCTGCATTATTCAGGATTTTGGTTTAATTCCGGCGAGCGCGGAAAAGGGCGATGGTGGCTTTTCATCATCATCTTCACGATAATCAAACACAATGCCGGGCTTTTTCGGATAGGGATCAAGTGACAAGGCGGTGAATTCAGCCGCAAGTGCGCCAAGATCGATCTGACCATCAATAATCGGATCGAGCGCTTCGAGATCGCTGTCATCATCGCGTGGCGTTTCAGCCTTCTCGTCAAAATCCACCGCCACGGGTTCATGAAAATCCATGTCGAAGTCTTCAAGCGACAAAACGCATGAACGCGTCACGACGCCGGAAACATCACCCCGTACTTTTACGCGTGAGCCTTTCCGAATGAGTTTGAAGGACGCCCTAAGCTTAACAACAGCCGGAACATCAAAGAGTGTTGCTAGTTTCTCACGCTCGCTTTCGGAGGCTTCGAAAGTGACAGTCAAGCCATCGGGCTTAATCGTCGCGACATCAATTGGGTGCGAAAGCGGCAATTGACTATCCGTTGATTTTTTCGGTGATGACATAAGATCACTCCTGGATCGGTGTGGCCATCAAATTCACCGACACTTGTTCCGATGTGAACGCATCAAGCGTTAATCGATCCAGTGTGGTTGAAAACGCGTTGACGTAATCGATCAGTTTTTCAACGCAATCATCGGTCGGCTGTTTTGACGCATAGACATTGCGGATAAGAACTTCCTTAAGCACAGCGCGATCTTGCGACTGCAACGCGTCGACATAGGCGCCCGCCCGCCCAAGAAAGGCTGCCGCCATTTGTTTGATGCGCTTCGGCACACCCATGTCGCCGACACCCATCTCGCGCAACATGCCATCAAGTTCGGAGAAGATCCGGTCAACGTAATCGCGCGCGAGATCGGGCGCCGGAGACGGAAGCATATTGAGCCGCCGGGCTACCAACGACGCATGAAGAGTAAAGGATTCGAATCGACCCTCGAATGTATCGGGGACGCGAAAGTCACGGTAAAGCGTCTCGGACCGAGCCGCCGCCATGACCGCGCCATAAAGCCGATCAAGGATTTCCCGGTTCGCGCGCCTTTGTTTGAAATATGAGAAAATCCCCATGATCCTTCCACCGAACCCCGAAAGGCGCACCGGCTGCGCCCCTTGCCTTGGCTGCGGGGTAAGGCATAAGGAAGGGGTCGCGCAAGGAAAATCCCGTGCCTTGCTAAAGGCCTCACCGGAGTCTTTTGCCCTATGATCGATTTTTCGCGTAAAAACGCCCCCGCGCTCCTCAGGACAGCGGCGCTCGCTATACTGATTGCCGGCCCGCTTGCAGCCTGCACGACGCCCGGCCCGCAAACGCAAGGCTATGTCATCGATGAGCAAGCGGTAGCGGAAATTAAGCCCGGCATGGACGCAAAGAAAGTGCTCGCCATTCTCGGTACGCCGTCAACGGTTTCAACGGTCGGTAATCAGAGCTGGTATTACATCAGCCAGAACACGAACCGGAGCTATATGTTCCAGAAACCTGAAATCACCGACCAGCGGGTGCTCGCGGTTATCTTCACAAAATCGTTGAAGGTCGAAAGCCTTGCCAATTACGGCATGAAAGATGGCGAAGTGTTCGACTTCAACAAAAACGCAACACCGACGGGCGGCACCGATCTCTCGATCGTGCGGCAGATGTTGCGGATGGTCGGTTCCACCTGATCTAAAGCTTCCAAAAAAACGCGAAACAAAAAAACCCCCGGACATTGTCCGGGGGTTTTGTATTTTATGCGATGTTGATGGGGATCACGCCATGTGGGCGAGGATCGCAATCAAGAGCAAAGCAACGATATTGGTGATCTTGATCGCCGGATTGACCGCAGGACCTGCGGTGTCCTTGTAGGGATCGCCGACGGTATCACCTGTCACCGAAGCCTTATGCGCATCCGAACCCTTCAAGTGCTTCACACCATCCTTGTCGATGAAGCCGTCTTCGAAGCTCTTCTTTGCATTATCCCATGCGCCACCGCCAGAGGTCATCGAGATCGCAACGAACAGACCATTGACGATCACGCCCAAGAGCGAGGCACCGAGTGCTGCGAAGGCGTTTGCCTTCGAGCCTGAGACAAACAACACGCCGAAGTAAGCGACAAGCGGTGCAAGAACAGGAAGAAGCGAAGGGATGATCATTTCGCGAATGGCTGCTTGTGTAAGCATATCAACCGCACGCGCATAATCAGGTTTGTCAGTGCCCTGCATGATGCCGGGCTTTTCTTTGAACTGACGACGCACTTCTTCAACGACTGAACCCGCTGCACGACCAACGGCTGTCATCGCGATCCCCCCGAAGAGATACGGAATGAGACCACCGAAGATGAGGCCTGCAACGACGTAAGGATTGGACAGATCAAACGAGACCGTTCCGATATCCTTGAAGTAAGGCACACCCGCTTTCGTGAAGGCCGCGATGTCATTCGTATAGGCTGCGAACAACACGAGGGCGCCAAGACCAGCCGAACCAATGGCATAGCCCTTGGTCACAGCTTTCGTCGTGTTACCAACGGCATCGAGTGCATCAGTGACATGGCGTACTTCTTTAGGAAGGCCTGCCATTTCAGCAATACCACCGGCATTGTCAGTGACAGGGCCGAAGGCATCGAGTGCTACGATCATACCGGCAAGACCGAGCATCGTCGTCACTGCAATCGCGGTGCCGAATAGACCAGCAAGCTGATAAGTCGAAATGATACCACCCACGATGACGAGTGCTGGCAGAGCGGTTGATTCAAGCGATACAGCGAGACCTTGAATAACGTTCGTACCGTGACCAGTAACCGAAGCTTGCGCAATCGATACAACCGGACGCTTGCCCGTGCCTGTATAGTATTCTGTGATCCAGACGATGAGGCCTGTAACAACGAGACCGATCAAGCCGCAGATGAACAGCGCCTTGCCGGTAATGTCGACACCATTAGCCTGACCAATCACGCCCCAACCGATCTGGTTGGTCGCATACCAAAGACCGGCAACCGACAATACGCCCGTTGCGATGAGGCCCTTATAAAGCGCACCCATGATCGAATTATCGGAACCGAGCTTCACAAAGAAGGTGCCGATGATCGAGGTGACGATGCAGGTCGCACAAATCATGAGCGGATAAAGCATCGCGGAAGCGAGAATGCTCTGACCTGCGAAGAAGATGGATGCGAGAACCATCGTCGCAACAACCGTCACAGCATAGGTTTCGAACAAGTCAGCAGCCATACCAGCGCAGTCGCCGACATTGTCGCCGACATTGTCAGCGATCGTTGCGGGGTTACGCGGATCATCTTCCGGAATGCCGGCTTCAACTTTACCGACGAGATCGGCGCCAACGTCTGCACCCTTGGTGAAGATACCGCCACCAAGACGCGCGAAGATCGAAATGAGGGACGCACCAAAGCCGAGGGCAACAAGCGCATCAACAACTATACGATCCGATGCGGTGTAGCCCATCGGACCTGTGAGCAACCAGTAATAAACAGCAACGCCGAGCAGCGCGAGGCCTGCGACAAGCATACCGGTTACCGCACCGGCTTTGAAGGCCACATCGAGACCATCAGCAAGCGACTTCGAAGATGCTTGTGCTGTGCGGACGTTAGCGCGCACCGACACATTCATGCCGATGAAGCCTGCAGCCCCTGAGAGCACGGCACCGATGGCGAAGCCAATCGCGACAGGGAGCTTCAGAAGAGCAGCAATTACAATAAACAACACAACACCGACGATTGCGATCGTCGTATATTGACGCTTGAGATAAGCCTGTGCGCCTTCCGCGATGGCGGCGGCGATTTCTTGCATGCGGGCATTACCCGCGTCGCGGCCATTCACATCCGCAATCGCCCAGAAACCGTAGGCGATGGCGAGAAGGCCACCCAAAATGATCAAGCCCATTGTCATGATGCTGTTCCGTCCTCTTTTTATGTCGTTTCGTCCCGAGCGCGGGGAAACGTCCCAATCTGACCGAATCTGACATTGTTCGGCCAAAGCCGCCCGATTCCGGCCTCGTCTCTGCCAAAATTACGCTCGGATGGCAAATGCGACTTTGCGCCGAAGCCTTACGCCGCGCGTCGCGATTCGACCCTTTTTACGGAAAAGAGAGCGACGATTCCGATGAAAACGAGCGGAAACACGATCATATTGACCATATCCCACCCGAAATCGACCAAAATCCGACCAGACGAGAAGGAGCCAACAACCATAGTGCCAAAGACCAGAAAATCGTTGAAAGACTGAACTTTGGTCCGCTCGGACGGCCGATGGGTCTCGGTCACGAGAGCGGACGCCCCGATAAAGCCAAAATTCCAGCCGAGGCCCACAAGGATCATATCAGCCCAGAAATGCGGGACCGTGGTCCCCAAATGGCCGGCGATCGCGGCGGCAACAATCAAGGCCATGCCGACAAGAATGATCCGGACGGCACCGAAACGCGCAATCAAAGCGCCGGTGAAAAAGCTCGGCGCATACATCGCGATCACGTGAAACTCGACGGCGAGATTTGAATCAGTGACGGCATGGCCGCACAATTTCATAGCAAGCGGCGCCGACGTCATGATGAAATTCATGAGCCCGTAGCTCACAATGCCGCAGATGACAGCCGCGATAAATTTTGGCTGGCGCGCAATTTCACCTAATGGTCTTGTTTCAAGTTCATCAGCGGCCAAAGGCGGCGGCGCTTTCACTTGAATAAGAACAAATATCGATAAAGCGGCGATGGCAGCTTGGAAAAGATAGGTCGCGGCAAAAAGATAAGGCTGCCACAAATCCATTGTATGCGTAACAAGTTGTGGTCCGATCACGCCGGCAAAGATACCGCCAGCAAGCACCCATGAAATCGCTTTCGGACGAAAAGCAGCACTCGCTGAATCAGCGGCCGCGAAACGATAAGACTGCGCTGCGGCTTGATAAAATCCGCCGAAAAACGTCGCTAGACAGAGAACAGAGAAAAGCCCCTGCACCACAGCAAGACAGGCGAGTATGCCAGTGATGATTCCCGCAATGGCTCCGGTTAGAAACGCCGTACGACGACCATAGCGTTTTGCGATCCAGCCGACAGGCAGAGTACCGCTCGCCATCCCCACCACGAAAATCGAAATGGGGAGGGTTGCGAGCCCCTTATCCGGCGCAAGCACTGAACCGACAATTGCAGCCGTTGCGAAAATGACCGTTGCATTCGCACCAGCGAGAGCCGTTGACGTGGCAAGAAGCACGGCGTTGCGGCGCGCGAGTCGATCATCAAATGAGGACGGACTCGAAAGGGGGGAAGACGAAACAGAAGACACGTCAGGCACTTTCAATTGATCAAGCGAAACGGCGTCGCTCAGAAGTGACTGAAGGAGCCTGCGCGGGTCAGGAACCTTTCACCGCGAAGGGTCACGGTCAAGGGCTCATCGCCCTTCCCCACCTCTCCAATCACTGTGATGGGGCAACTGACCGCCCGCGCGTCCTTAATCATGTCTTCAAGCCGATCCGGAGGCAATGTGAAGAGGATTTCATAATCATCACCACCGGTCACGGCATCGCCGAGGAGACCCGGGTTAAAACCAATCGCGACATGGGCCGCCGGCGACAACGGTACATTTTCGATTTGCAAACGACCCGAGACGCCTGACGCCTGAAGCAACTTGCTGCAATCCCCAATCAAACCGTCTGACACGTCCATTGCGGATGAGGCATGCCGCCGCAACGCTTCCGCTAGAACGAGACGCGGTTGTGGACGAAGATAACGACCAAGGAGATGGCTGTAATCTTTTTCAGAAAGACCGCCGGCCCATTCACGCTCTGGTGCTGAGCGAATTTTTAGACCGAGCGCGGCATCGCCAATTGTTCCACTCACCGCAATGAGATCGCCAGGCATTGCAGTTGTACGCCGAACCATCGTGCCCGTCGGAACGGACCCAAAGACGGTAATCGAAATGGACAGAGGTCCGGCCGCGCGCGTCGTATCGCCACCCATAAGCGGACAAGCGCCGTTCGTGGAGGCTTTCGCTAACCCATCGGCAAATTGCGCAAGCCAATCTTCACGCCAATTATCGGGCAGCGATAAAGCCATGACAAAGCCAAGCGGCGTCGCGCCTTTCGCAGCGATGTCAGAGAGATTGACGCCCAAGGCTTTCTCCGCAATCGCATCCGGCGGATCATCTGCAAAAAAATGCACGGTTGAGACCACCGTATCGACGGTGACAACGAGATCAGTCCCGACGGGCGGTGTAAGAAGCGCGGCGTCATCCTTTAACGCCAAGCCGGCAGCGCCTGCCATTGGCGCAAAATAGCGCGCAATGAGCTTGTCTTCACCGGATCTCGCGATGTTTCCGTCCATACTCAACTCCACTGACACACTCACAGCCCTGACGGAAGGGCAAGACGTCACCATAGACTGAGTTCAAGGTGGTGCCAACTCACCGCTACGCAACTTATGCGCGAGTCCATCAAGCACGGCACTGACCATGCCGATTTCATCGCCATCATAGAAAGCGGCAGCGATGTCACCGTATTCACGAATAACAACCTTAGCCGGAACATCCGTGCGCACGAGCAATTCGAAACATCCGGCACGCAGCACCGCCCGCAGCACAGCTTCAATCCGGCGCAGCGGCCAGCCTGCAGACAGCGCTTCATCAATTTTTGGATCGATGTCGCGTTGTTTCGAAACGACACCTTCAACAAGGCTCCGAAAAAACGCGCCTTCAGCAGGCTTCATTTCCATGCCGTCGATTTCGCGGCCAAGCCAATGGGCTTCAAACTCGGCAATCACATCGCCGATGCCTTTGCTGGCTATTTCCATTTGATAAAGCGCTTGGACGGCCGCAAGCCTCGCAGCGCTTCGCAATTCACCGCGGGCCATCAGACGGCCCCGGCAATCGCTTGCCGCTTGATGCGCAGCACGCTCAAGGCGGCTTCGGCGGCACCGCCGCCTTTATTGCCTTCGCTCACGCGCGCCCGCGCCCAAGCTTGCTCGTCATTCTCAACTGTCAAAATGCCATTGCCGAGCGGCATGCCGTAAGCAACCGAAAGATCCATCAACGCCCGCGCGCTTTCGCCCGCTACGATTTCAAAATGATAGGTTTCACCACGGATAACAGTGCCCAATGTCACGACCGCATCGAAGGGCGAGCCATGGGCCGACGCCGCTTCCACCATGATCGCCACCGTTGATGGAATTTCGAGCGAGCCGGGGACAGTGACTACCGTGGCCATAACGCCGGCATCTTTAAGGACGCCGAGAGCACCTTTTAAAAGTTCATCGGCCAGATCGTCATAATAGCGCGCCTCAACCACGAGAACACGCGCGTCCTCAAGCGGTTCAGAAGAAAGCGCAGCGGATTGGCGGGCTCCGGCCATGATCTGTCCCCAATTTTCGGCCGAAACGGTGCTTCGACGAGGCGCTTAACTACCTTCGGGCGACGACTTCCGCAAGTCGGGCGGACGAACGGACTTGCCGAAGAACGACATCTCCAGCTTGACATAACCCTGCACCACGCCAAATCTCTTGTTATGAGAGAGATCCTGACGCTCAGAGCCCGGAAAAACGCTCAAGTTAAGGCAATCCATATGGCATTGCCTGTGATTGAGCGCGCCTTGGCGGATTATGCCCAAGAGCATGGAGGTCGTTTTATTCTATTCGGCTCTGCGGTTACAGGTCGATTGCATTATGAGAGCGACATCGATGTGCTTGCTGATTTTCCACGCGAAACGCTGAACGCTGCACTCGATTTTGCAAGCGCCCTTGGAGCTCAACAAAATCTTCCCCTAGATGCGCTCGCTTATGCTCATTGCAAACCTGATTTTCTTAAACGCGCTCTGACCAATGCCAAGGTCCTCGGATGACTGACGCGCGTTGGATTGAGATCGAGACAGATTTAGAAAATGCACTGGGGCATTTTGAAAAATCCATCGCTTTGTTTGAAATGGGCGGTTTCGACCAGGCCGGACTGCGCGGTTACCAAGCCGAAATGGCTTTGATGCACGCATTGCAATCTGCACATACATCACTTGAAAACGGATTTTTACGTATTCTTGAGCTTCTCGGCGAGGAACGGCCTATTGGACGCAATTGGCACGCCGATCTTATAAGACGTATAGCAAAGGATTTACCGGGGAGCAGGCCGGCTATTCTAAGCCCAATCCTTGCCGAGGCCGCGGATGAGACGAGACGTTTTCGTCATCGCGCGACTCATAATTACGATGCATTCGAGAGTGTCGATCTCGAGCCAACAATTCGTGCCGCCGATATTCTTGTTAAAAAATTGAGGATCGAAATCACTCAATTCAAAGCAGCGATCGATCCTGATTAACAGGTTCGCACCATTCGGCCCATCAATCCTTAATCACGCGTCTCCATCAACCGCGCCGCATAACGCGCCATCTGGTCAACCTCGAGATTGACGAGATCACCGGCTTTCGCCTGCCCCCAAGTGGTCACTTGCAGCGTGTGCGGAATGAGCAAAACCGAAAATTGATCATGTTCCACCGTATTGATGGTCAAAGATGTGCCATCAAGCGCAACGGAGCCTTTGACGGCAATAAATTTCGAAAGTGCCGGCGGCACACCAAGCACAAAACGCGTAGTGGCCCCCCAGCCAGATCCTGCTTCTCCGGCCGTGACCTCTTCACGCGCGATGATGGTGGCCAAACCATCGACATGCCCAGACACAAGGTGACCACCCAACTCATCACCAATTTTCAATGCGCGTTCGAGATTGATCAGCGTTCCCTCTGTCCACTGCCCCACCGTCGTCAGCGCAAGTGTTTCGGCGGCAGCATCCACTTCAAACCAGCATCCGCCTTCAGGCCGCGCATCAAAAGCAACAACCGTGAGGCAAACACCCGCACAAGCAATCGACGCTCCGAGTGCAATCGTTGCTGAATCATAAGAGGCGTTTATACGTAAGCGCTTCAATGACGACCCATGCGCGGATACGGACGCTATCGTTCCACAATCGCTAACGATTCCAGTAAACATCAACGCACCTTTTCAAAATGCTGCACGTGATCACGCCCCACCACGCGCGGGGACGAGGCCTTGAATAAAGTCGGATCAGCAAGAGCGGATTTTAGCGCGGGACGCAAGGCTACGGTGCCCGCGCGCCCGAGCGCATCGGGGCTCGTGATGATTTCAATGCAATCGACAAGGTGATGACTCACTAAGGCTTCCGCTAAAGTGGGGCCACCTTCGGTAAAAATTCGAGTGAGTCCCAATTCAGCAAGCGCAGCCATCGCGACTTTCACATCAACATGACCCTGCACGTCTTTGTTCACGCGGATCACGTGCACGCCCTCTTTCATCAAAGCGGCTTCGCGTTCCACCGAAGCGTCATCAGCCGTAATGATCCATGTCGGCACCTTTGATGCTGTTTCGATCACGCGTGCCGTGGGCGATGTATCAAGATGCGTATCCACAATTAAACGTAAAGGAGAGAGATGCATCATGCCAGAAAGACGACATGTGAGATCCGGATCATCGGCAATCACAGTCCCGACACCGACCATGATCGCATCATGCGACGCACGCGCAAGATGAACGCGTTGTTTTGAGAGAGCGCAGGAAATCATCAAGGGCTTACCATCGGCACCCGCAAATCCATCAGCAGTTTGAGCGAGCTTCAAGGTGATGAAAGGACGCTTTTCACGAACACGCAGAAGAAAGCCGCGATTGACGAGTTCGGCGTCCGTTTTCAACACATCCGTTGTGACCGAGATTCCTGCATCACGCAGAATGCGATACCCCTCCCCGCTCACACGCGGATCAGGATCTTCAAGCGCAGAGACAACACGCGCAATCCCTGCCTTCACAATCGCTTCAGCACAAGGCGGTGTTTTGCCGTGATGCGCGCAAGGCTCTAATGTCACCGCCATTGACGCGCCGCGCGCCGCATCACCTGCCATACGCAAGGCTTCTGTTTCAGCATGCGGACGACCGCCTTTTTGCGTGTAACCGCGACCAACAATAACGGGTTGATCACCACGCATCTGCCAGATGACCGCGCCAACAGACGGATTAGGCCATGTATGACCAAGCCCGCGTTCGGCCAACGTCAACGCATGACGCATCATCATCTCATCAATGGGCGACAAGCTCATGAGTCCGTCGGATTGCGACGCGGCGGCGCGCGTGGCGGCGTTTCATCGGCCGATAATTCATCAATCAATTCGCCAAAATCTTTCGCTTCGCGGAAATTGCGATAGACGGATGCGAAACGGACATAGGCCACATCATCAAGGCCCTTCAGCCCTTCCATCACCAATTCGCCAATCATCTGGCTGGTGATTTCGCCCTCGCCCATGCTCTCTAATTGACGCACAATGCCATTGACCATGCGCTCAATACGCTCCGGATCAACCGGACGTTTGCGAAGCGCGACTTCAACAGACCGAAGAAGTTTTTCACGCTCGAAAGGAATGCGGCGGCCCGAGCGTTTCACAACCGTGAGCTCGCGCAATTGCACGCGCTCAAATGTCGTAAAACGTCCGCCGCAATCGGGACAGACTCGACGACGACGGATCACAGACCCGTCTTCACCGGGACGGGAGTCCTTCACCTGGCTTTCAAGACTGCCGCAATAAGGACACCGCACCGGTTTTTACCTCTTACTGGTAAATCGGGAAACGCTTTGTCAAAGCATGAACGCGGGCTTTTACGTCTGCTTCAACCGCGCCATTGCCCGCTTCGCCATTCTTCGCCAAACCATCAAGTGTTTCGACAATCAGGCGACCGACTTCGCGGAATTCTTCCACACCAAAGCCGCGCGATGTGCCAGCTGGTGTGCCCAAACGAATGCCCGATGTGATTGTCGGCTTTTCAGGATCAAACGGCACGCCATTTTTGTTGCAGGTGATATGCGCGCGGCCGAGCGAGGCTTCTGATGCTTTGCCCGTGATTGATTTCGGACGCAGATCGACAAGCATCAAATGATTGTCTGTGCCGCCGGTAACAATTTTAAACCCACCCTTGATGAGTTCATCGGCAAGCGCCTTCGCATTTTCAACGACAGCGCGTGTGTAGGCTTTGAACTCTGGCGTGAGCGCTTCACCAAAGGCCACAGCCTTTGCTGCGATCACATGCATCAGCGGGCCGCCCTGCATGCCCGGGAACACAGCCGAATTGACCTTCTTCGCGATATCTTCGTCATTCGACAAAATGATACCGCCGCGTGGGCCGCGCAAAGTCTTATGCGTTGTGGATGTCACAACATGCGCATGCGGGAACGGCGAAGGATGCGCACCCCCGGCCACGAGGCCTGAGAAATGCGCCATATCGACGAGGAACCAAGCGCCGATCTTGTCAGCAATCGCACGGAAACGCGCGAAATCCCAATGACGCGCATAGCCTGAGCCACCCGCGATGATCAGCTTCGGCTTGGCTTCGAGCGCGAGCGCCTCAACCTTATCCATATTGATCATCTGCGTGTCCGGCTCGACGCCATAGGACACGACCTTGAACCATTTGCCCGAGACATTCGGCGGTGCGCCATGGGTCAAGTGACCACCGGCGGCCAAATCAAGACCCATGAAGGTGTCGCCTGGCTGGAGTAGCGCCAAGAACACAGCCTGGTTCGCCTGCGAGCCGGAATTGGGCTGCACATTGGCGAATTTGCAGCCATAGAGCTCGGTAACGCGCTTGATGGCGAGATCTTCGGCGATATCAACGAATTGGCAGCCGCCATAATAGCGACGGCCCGGATAGCCCTCGGCATATTTGTTGGTCATGATCGAGCCTTGCGCTTCCAAAACAGCGCGCGAGACGATGTTTTCGGACGCAATCAGCTCAATTTCATCACGCTGGCGACCGAGCTCCAATTTCACGGCCTCGGCAATCTCCGGATCGCGATCGGCCAAAGAGGCGGAAAAGAAGGAATTCGACAGGCGCGAGGCGCGGTAGGCGGCAAGATCGTTCATGGATACGGGAACCCTTTCGGAACGGGCGCAAGACTGCAGGAAACGGCTGGTTTACGGACCCGCGACCCTTCCGGATCGAGTCGGGCTCTTAAAGGCGGGTCCTAGCACGCGGAGCGGCCCGGTCAAATTGCAAAACCCGCAGGAGGTCATAAAGCGGCTTTATGCCTCGGGCAGGAGGCACCCGCGGACCCCATTTGAGACCGCCCAAGCATTATCAAGGGAAAAGTGCGGGGGCGCTGGACACACCCCAGTTCACCGACTATAAGGCCCGCCTGTTCCTGAGCTTTTTCAAGGCTTCCGGACGCCCAGGTAGCTCAGTTGGTAGAGCATGCGACTGAAAATCGCAGTGTCGGTGGTTCGATCGCGACCCCGGGCACCAATTTGAAAAAAGACTAAATCTCTTCCAAAACCCGTTGGGCTGCGCGGGTCAGT
>CANGSG010000003.1 GCA_947456435.1 Hyphomicrobiales bacterium | reverse complement strand
TCCCTGGCTGAATTGCCCATGGCGATCAGAACATTGCGCAGAAAACGATCACGCCCTGTTCGTTTCACAGGCGTGCCTGCAAAAAGAGTGCGGAAAGCGGCGTCATCAAGACGGGACAATTCTTGAAGAGAAAGGCCCTTCAAATCATTTCTCAGATAGGGGCGCATGGCCGCCGACATCTGCGCAAAACGATTCCACGGACACACAGCCAGGCAATCATCACACCCGAAAATGCGGTTACCCATTTTCGAACGCAACCCGCGCTCAATCGGGCCTTTATGCTCAATGGTGAGATAGGCGATGCATTTTGTAGAGTTGAGTTGATAGGGCGACGGGAACGCATCGGTCGGACAAATCGACAAACACCGTGTGCATGTTCCACAATGATCGTCGCCTTTTGTATCCGCGGGTAATTCGAAATTCGCGTAAATCGCGCCGAGAAAAGACCAAGAGCCCTGCGTACGGGAGACAAGCACCGTGTGTTTGCCTTGCCAGCCCAAACCGGCCGCCTGCGCGAGTGTTTTTTCCATCACAGGCGCCGTATCAACAAACACTTTCACAGCCGGTGAAGCTTCGTCGTCGGTTGAAGCGTGCATCTTTGTTTTTGTATCGATCATGAAACGCGCGAGGCGTTTCAATTTCGATTTGATAACGTCGTGATAATCACGCGCCTGCGCATAGGCTGAAATTGTGCCCAACTCTTTTTGGTGAAGATCATCGAGCACATTGTGATCGGGCGCATAAGAGAGACCAAGCATCACAATGGATCTCACCTCGGGCCAGAGGAGTGAAGGATTGGCGCGCTCGTCCGCACGCTCATCCATCCATGTCATTGACCCGTGAAAGCCGGAGTCGAGCCAGTTTCGTAACCGGTCGGCGGCTTCGGGAATCGCATCGGGCGTTGTGACACCAAAGGCATCAAAGCCCTCGGCTTTCGCTTCGGCGGCGAGCGCCGTTTTGACATCCGCGGGGCTCAGAAATCGAGATCCGCATAATGCGCGGACGGATCCATGCCCGGCACGCGATCAGCGAGAAGCGGCCGGAAGGATGGACGCGATTTGACTTTTTGATACCAAAGTTTCGCGGGCTCATGGGTCGACCAAGGCACGTCACCAAGATAATCGGCCACGGAAATCTGCGCAGCGGCGGCGAGATCGGCATAAGTGAGCTTTGGACCGGCGAGCCAATTCCGCTCGGCCATCAGATAATCGATATAAGCGAGGTGGTAGCGGATATTGTTCCTCGCGGCGCGGATGGGTGTCATATCTGGACCGCCGCCGCCCTGCTCAGCCGACATGAAGCGTTTGGTGATTTTCTCGTGCAAGAGATAGCCGGTCACCTCGTCAAACATTTTGCCGTTGAACCAATCGAGCAAGCGGCGCACTTCCGCGCGCTCGGCTGGCTGGTCCGGCAAGAGGCGGCGGTCTCCCATGCCAAGGCCACGGGTTTCGTCGAGATATTCGGCAATCACGCCTCCCCCCGGAAGCGGCAAATCCGCTTGCTCAACAAAAACGGGCGTTGTGCCGGCGGGATTAAGCGCCATAAATTCGCGGCGACGCTCCCATACGCGCTCTTCAATTAATGTCGGGGTGATACCCAATTCACCCAAGACCAACCGCACGAAACGGGACTGGGGACAAAAGGCGGCGTGATAAAGCGTGGTCATAAAACGTACGAAATCCAACTGCATCCGATGCCGACGCACGGCGTTAACTCTTGCCGCCCCCTAAATTCGACAAGACGGCCGATTCAGGTTGGCGACGCAACTCGGACCCGTATAGAACCGTGGTCGACGCGAAACAATATGATTCGGGCCTGCCATGGACGCTATGACCTTGAAAGCCGTCATCCTCGGAATCATCGAGGGGCTCACCGAATATCTGCCCGTTTCCTCAACCGGCCATCTTCTGCTTGCCGAACATTTTCTCGGTCTGAATTTCGAAGATGCGACGCTCGATAAAACCTTTACGGTTCTCGTTCAGCTCGGGTCGATTTTGGCGCTCGTCCTCGTCTATGTGAAAAGGCTGTTGCAAATTCTGCTCGCATCCGCGCGCGACAAACAAGCGCGCATTTTCATTTTTGGAATCTTGATTGCGTTTTTACCGGCCGCCGTTGTGGGGGCTTTGCTTCACGGATTTATCAAGGGCGTATTATTCAATCCGTTGATTGTATGCATCGCCTTGATCGCTGGCGGATTTATTCTTCTGCTCGTTGATGAATTGCCGCTTGAGCGCAAACATCATGATGCCACGCGCTTTCCGCTGAGCATGGCTTTCAAGATTGGTATCATTCAATGTATCGCGATGATTCCGGGCGTCTCGCGTTCAGGCGCAACCATTGTCGGCGCGATGGCCCTTGGTGCCGATAAAAGAGCGGCCGCTGAGTTTTCATTCTTTCTCGCGATACCGACAATGGTCGGGGCTTTCGCTTATGATCTCATGAAAAGTTATAAAGATCTCACGATCACAGGGACGGGCCTCATTGCCATCGGCTTTGTTGCGGCCTTTATCTCGGGCTTAATTGTTGTGACGAGTCTGTTGCGTTACGTCTCGCGACACGGTTTCGCGGTCTTCGCGTGGTGGCGAATTATTATCGGCGCGGCCGGTCTCGCGGGGCTTCTGGTTTTCGGCTAAGCGCTGTCAATCATTCGGTTGCGACTTCGGTTCAAACCGACACAGATCAGCAATCGGGCATCGCCAACATTCGGGCTTCCGCGCTTTGCACAAATAGCGTCCGTGCAAAATCAACCAATGATGCGCATGAAGACCATATTGCGACGGCAAAATTTTTTCTAACCCCGCCTCAACCGCTTCAGGCGTTTTGCCAAGGGCCAAGGGAATCCGGTTAGACACACGAAACACATGTGTATCGACTGCCATGGTCGGATGCCCAAAGGCCATGTTCAAAACAACATTCGCCGTTTTACGACCAACGCCCGGCAATTTTTGTAAGGCATCACGATCATCGGGCACTTCGCTCTTGTGATCGCGAAGAAGCGCCTCCGAAAGCGCAATGACATTTTTAGCTTTGGTACGGAAAAGACCAATTGTCTTGATGTAATCGCGTAGTTTCTCTTCGCCCAGAGCAGCCATTTTTTTCGGCGTGTCAACGCGCTTGAACAGAGCACGTGTGGCTTTATTCACACCGGCATCGGTCGCTTGCGCGGACAAGACGACGGCGACTAAAAGCGTATAGGCATTGACATGTTCAAGCTCGCCTTTGGGTTCCGGTTCAATTTTATGAAGCCGCCGAAACACTTCTTCGACTTGCAAAGCATCGAGTGCTTTGATCCGGCCGCGTGGCTTTTTAACAGCTGGCTTTTTGGCCGCTGGCTTTTTGACAACAGCCTTTTTAACAGCCGTCTTTTTCTTGCTCGGGGTGGATACGGGTTTTTTGGGGAGGGGCTTTCTTGTCATGACGACCTAAATATAGTTTGCTTGTTCTGTTACTCACAAGCACATATGCGTGACATATGACCCAGGGTCCCGATCAATCACTGCTTTTTGTGACGTTAAGGCCGCACCGGTCACTGACGCCGCGTGGGCTTTGGCTTGTCGTGATCTGTGTAGGACTCGCGAGTCTTGCGGCGGCGCTGCCCTTTATAATTCTCGGATTTTGGCCGGTTGCCGGATTTTACGGGCTCGATGTCGCGCTTTTGGCCTTTGCTTTTCGAGCGAATGCAAAAGCCTCCGAGACGACGGAAGAGCTAGCTCTGATACCTCTTGAGCTCCATATCCGGCGGAAACGCCCACAGGGCCGAACGGAAGAATGGCGCTTCAACCCGGTCTGGACAAAGTTACATGCTGATCGTCACGAGGAATTTGGCATTTCGAAAATCACATTGCTTTCGCGTGGCACCTCCTTGTTGATCGGCCAAGATTTGGGGCCCGCAGACAAAGAGAAACTCTATTCCGCATTGTCTTCTGCTCTGAGCCGCGCCAAAGCGGGACCCCTCTTCGCAACAGGCGATCAATTTTAAAAAGAGTTCGCAGAGACCATCGGAATCGGGTGTCGAACCCTGTCCCTTCGGATTAAGTCAAGCATATCGCTGAACAGTGCGGACGGAAAAGGCCCATGCTCCAAGATATCGCTTACAAAGATTTTCATCATGAGCCGCCTTCAGCGGATTATGATCGGGTTCGAACGGCGATTGCCTTTATCAGTCGCGAATGGCGCCGCCAGCCAAGCCTCGATGAAATCGCAAGTGAAGTCGGAATTTCGGCCTCGCATCTTCATGCCGTGTTTCGGCGCTGGTCAGGACTTTCACCGAAAGCTTTTTTGCAAGCAGTGACGCTTGATCATGCACGGCGGCTTCTCAAAGGGGACGCCCCCCTCCTCGACGCCTCGTTGGAATTGGGGCTTTCCGGTCCCGGGCGGCTTCATGATCTTTTCGTGACCCATGAGGCAATGTCGCCCGGCGAATGGAAGACCGGCGGCGCGGGCCTGACGCTCTCTTATGGATTTCACCCCTCGCCCTTTGGGGAAGCCCTCGCGGTTGTAACCGAGCATGGGTTAGCGGGCATAGGCTTTGTTGATGACGGTGACCGGGCCGCTGCGCTTGCGGATATGCAGCGGCGCTGGCCGAAAGCGGGCTTTATTGAGAACGCGAATCTCACAGGTCCCTCGATTGAACACGCCTTCTCGCCCGATCTTTGGCAAAAAGATCGCCCGCTCAAGATCGTGATGATCGGCAGCGATTTCGAAATACGGGTCTGGCAGGCGCTCTTGTCTATCCCCTTCGGACGACTGACCACCTATGGCGATTTGGCTCAGACCATTGGCAACCCCAAAGCCGCGAGAGCCGTGGGCGCGGCGGTAGGGCGGAACCCCATCTCCTTCGTGGTCCCCTGTCACCGCGTGATCGGCAAAAGCGGTACTTTAACCGGTTACCACTGGGGGTTGAGCCGGAAACAGGCCATTTTAGGCTGGGAAGCCTGCCAGCTCGTTGGCGAATAAAATAAATAACGGCCAAACGAAGTAATTTCTTCGCCTTCCTGGGCCTCCTATTCTTGAAGCACCCCCTCCACCCCCTTATATAGCCCCCGAAACGGGGCCTTGGCGGCCCCTTTATTTGGGAGATCGGCTCGCTCGCCCGCATCTGTAATTCGGACGAACAGCCAATGTTGGGATCGCTTCGGGACCTGATGATCTCGCTCAAGGAAAGGAACTGAATTATGGCAAAAGTTATTGGCATCGACCTCGGCACAACCAATTCCTGCATCGCCGTCATGGATGGCAGCGCCCCCAAGGTGATCGAGAATGCGGAAGGCGCGCGCACGACGCCGTCAGTCGTCGCCTTCACCGACTCGGACGAACGTCTCGTCGGCCAGCCGGCCAAGCGTCAGGCAGTCACCAATCCGGAAGCGACCTTCTTCGCCATCAAGCGTTTGATCGGCCGGACCTTCGCCGATCCCATGACGCAAAAAGATAAGGGCCTCGTCCCCTACGAAATCGTCAAAGGCGGTAACGGCGACGCGTGGGTAAAGGCCCGCGGCACAACCTATTCGCCATCGCAGATTTCAGCCTTCATTCTCCAGAAGATGAAAGAAACGGCCGAAGCCTATCTGGGCACCGGCGTAACACAGGCCGTGATCACGGTTCCGGCCTATTTCAATGACGCCCAACGTCAGGCCACTAAGGACGCGGGTAAGATCGCGGGTCTTGAAGTGCTCCGCATCATTAACGAGCCTACCGCGGCTGCGCTGGCTTATGGCCTCGACAAGCGCAAGACCGGCACAATTGCGGTCTATGACTTGGGCGGCGGTACATTCGACGTTTCGATTCTTGAAATCGGTGACGGTGTATTCGAAGTGAAGTCGACGAATGGTGACACATTCCTCGGCGGTGAAGATTTCGATATGCGCCTCGTCGAATATCTCGCAGACGAATTCAAAAAAGAGCAAGGCATTGATCTCAAGAAAGACAAGCTCGCTCTACAGCGTTTGAAAGAAGCAGCCGAAAAGGCAAAGATCGAATTGTCATCAGCGGCACAGACTGAAATTAACCTGCCTTACATCACAGCTGATGCTTCAGGTCCGAAGCATTTGACGATGAAGCTCACGCGTTCGAAATTCGAAACGCTCGTTGACGATCTCGTGCAGCGTACAATTGAGCCCTGCAAAAAGGCTTTGGCCGACGCAGGCATGAAGCCTGGCGAAATTGACGAAGTTATTCTCGTCGGCGGTATGACCCGCATGCCGAAAGTGCAAGATGTCGTAAAGAGCTTCTTCGGCAAGGAACCTCATAAGGGCGTGAACCCAGACGAAGTCGTCGCTATCGGCGCGGCTGTGCAAGCGGGCGTGTTGCAAGGCGACGTGAAAGACGTGTTGCTCCTCGACGTAACACCGCTCTCGCTCGGTATCGAAACGCTGGGCGGCGTGTTCACACGTTTGATTGATCGCAACACAACGATCCCGACCAAAAAAAGCCAAGTCTTCTCAACCGCTGAAGACAATCAGACGGCTGTGACGATCCGCGTCTTCCAAGGCGAACGTGAAATGGCTGCCGACAATAAGCTTCTCGGTCAGTTCGATCTTGTTGGCCTTCCGCCTTCACCACGCGGCGTTCCGCAAGTTGAAGTTACTTTCGATATCGACGCGAACGGTATCGTGAATGTGTCGGCGAAGGACAAAGCAACGAACAAAGAACAGCAGATTCGCATTCAGGCGTCTGGTGGTTTGTCGGATGCCGATATCGAAAAGATGGTCAAGGATGCTGAAGCGCATGCGGCTGAAGACAAGCTGCGTCGGGAGATGGTTGAAGCCAAGAATCAGGCCGAGAGCCTCATGCACTCGACTGAAAAATCCCTTGCTGAACATGGTGACAAGGTTTCCGCCTCCGATAAGGCAGCCGTTGAAAGCGCAATCGAAGCGTTGAAGACAGCTCTTGCTGGCGAAGATCCGGAAACAATCAAGGCAAGGACAACTGATCTCATGCAGGCTTCGATGAAGCTTGGCGAAGCGATGTATGCGGCCCAACAAGATGAAGCGGGTGCAGAAGACGCAAAAGCCCATGGCGCGGAAGAAGACGTAATTGATGCCGATTTCCGTGAAGTGAATGACGACGACAAGAAGAAGCGTGCGTGATTTGAGCGCGGTTTAAATTGAAACAACCCGGCGCGTTTATTCGCGTCGGGTTTTCTTGCAAAAGAAACGACTCTCTCATTCAAGAACTCTCGGGCTGGAAAACGACATGAGCAAACGTGATTATTACGAAACGCTCGGTGTCTCGAAAACAGCAAGCGAAGCCGAATTGAAATCGGCCTTTCGTAAACTTGCGATGCAACATCATCCGGATCGTAATCCCGGAAATGCTGAAGCGGAAGTGAAATTCAAAGAGCTGAACGAAGCCTATCAAGTCCTCTCTGACCAACAGAAGCGCGCTGCCTATGATCGCTTTGGTCATGGGGCTTTCGAACAAAATGGCGGTGGCCCCGGCGGCTTCGGATTCCAAGGCGATTTCGGCGCGTCGATGGCCGATATATTCGAAGATCTTTTTGGCGGGCTCGGTGGTGGTCGCGGACAGAGACGACAACCCGATGGTCGCGAAAGAGGCGGCGATATTCGCTTCAATCTGCAGATATCTCTTGAAGAAGCATTCTCAGGAAAAACCGCAACAATCACTTTGCCCACAGCCATTGCTTGCGAGCCTTGCAGCGGGTCAGGCGCAACAGCGGGTTCAAAGCCAAAGCCTTGCCCCACCTGTAATGGTTATGGTCGCGTGCGGGCAAGCCAAGGATTTTTTGCGATCGAACGCACATGTCCGAAATGTCAGGGACGCGGACAGATCATTGAAAATCCCTGCCGCTCGTGCGGTGGCGAAGGGCGTGTGACAAAAGAAAAAACATTGTCGGTGAATATTCCCGCCGGTGTTGAAGAAGGCACACGTATTCGCTTAGCAAGCGAAGGTGAAAGTGGATTGCGCGGCGGTCCGCCCGGTGATCTTTATATTTTTCTTTCAATCAAACCGCATCGCTATTTCCAACGTGATGGCGCCGACCTCTACTGCCAAATTCCGATTTCGATGGTTACCGCATCGCTCGGTGGTGATATCCGCGTGCCGATGATCGATGGCGAAGCGCGTTCTGTTGCTATCCCTGAAGGAACACAATCGGGTCGGCAAATTCGGATTCGGGGAAAAGGCATGCCCGTGTTGCGGTCGCGTGATCACGGCGATCTTTATATTCAAGTCTCTGTCGAGACGCCGCAAAAACTCACACCGCGTCAACGCGAATTGCTGAAGGAATTTGAATCAGAAAGCTCGCGCGAAACACATCCCGAAAGCGTGGGATTCTTTTCTAAAATGAAAGAATTCTTCACCGGCGGCGACGAGGCGTAACTCTACGGATTGCGAGAGAGAGCGTATCGGGGCTTTTTGGCCCGATGGCCTTATTTGAAAATTTCTCTGACACACTTCGTTTTGTTGCCACGGCAACGCGTCACCCTTTGAAAATCGGTGCTGTATGGCCCTCGAGTCATGAGCTTGTGACCGCCATGGCCGCGCATGTGAATCCGCTTGAACCAGGTCCTGTGATCGAACTTGGCAGCGGAACGGGCGCCATCACCGAGGGTTTACTCAACCGAGGCATTGAACAAAGCCGTTTAATTTTGGTCGAGAGCCATCCGCCTTTTTACGAAGACCTTCGTGAACACTTTCCAAAAGCGCAGTGTTATTTCGCTAATGCTTACAATATTAGGTCACTCGCTGAAAAAGAAGCTTTTCCAAAAGCCGCCGCTATCATTTCCGGCCTTCCACTTCGGACACAAAGTGCCGAGACAAAACGCGCTTTCGTTGCCTCGGTGCTTTGCTTGTTACAGCCCGGGGCACCCTTTATTCAATTCAGCTATGGCTTCTCTCCGCCTGTTGATGAGCGCGAGGTGGGCGCCTCTTTGGTCGCTACAGAGACTATTTGGAAAAATATACCGCCCGCACGGATATGGGTTTACCAAGCCTCGCCGCATTCCGGTTGATTTGCACCCCCGAATCTGGGACGCACACGCCCATAGTGATGTTTTATTTAGGGGCGGACGATGACTGGCATTCTCAATAAAGACCGTCTGATCGTTGCGCTCGACGTGCCGCAGGTTCGCGATGCCGAAGCGCTTGTCGAGCGCCTTGGCGAGCATGTTACTTTTTATAAAGTCGGGATGGAGCTCGTTTATGCTGGCGGGCTTGATCTTGTCCGCACGCTCTCGAAAGCGGGAAAAAAAGTCTTTCTTGATCTCAAGCTTCACGACATTCCGAACACCGTTGAACGCGCAACGGCGCGGCTTGCCGATTTAGGCGCGACCTTCCTTACAGTTCATGCTTTTCCGCAAACGATGAAAGCCGCAAAATCAGGCAAAGCGCAGAGCGGCATGAGAATTCTCGCGGTGACCGTGATGACGTCTTATGACGATCATGATCTTCGTGAAGCCGGTTATGCCTGCTCGGTTCGCGAACTTGTCGAGCGGCGTGCAACACAAGCCAAAGACATTGGGATCGACGGCCTGATCCTCTCGCCAGAAGAAGTGGGCGATGTCCGCGCTCATATTGGCCAAGGCCTGACCCTCGTCACGCCGGGTATCCGACCCGCCCAATCGGCCAAGGGCGATCAAAAACGCATTATGACCCCCGCCGAGGCTCTCAATGCGGGTGCTGATCATCTGGTCATCGGCCGTCCGGTAACGGCGGCTCCCGATCCGGTGGCGGCAGCGATCGCAATTCAGCAAGAAATTGCTGCGGCTCTCGGTTGACCCCACCCGCACAATCGCGTTTTGTGACCCCCAGTTAAGTTACCTAAAAAACGGGTCCGGAATCGCATTCATGTCCGATCTCAGAGTCATTGTTGTGGGAGCAGCCGGCCGCATGGGGCGGATGCTGATTCAGACGGTTGCGGCGACCGAGGGTATGCACCTTGTCGGCGCCATTGAGCGTTCAGGCGCCACGAGCCTCGGCCAAGACTCGGGGCTTCTTGCAGGAACCGGCGCGAATGGCGTGGCGATCAGCGATGATCCGCTTCCGCTCTTTGCCAAAGCCGATGCGGTGATCGATTTCACAACGCCCACTTCAACGATCCATTTTGCGTCTCTCGCGGCGCAAGCCCGCATCGTTCATGTCGTTGGAACGACGGGCATGCAAGATGAGGACCTCAAAAAGCTCGAAGCAGCGGCGCGTCATGCCGTCATCATTCGATCGGGCAATATGAGTCTTGGCGTCAATCTTCTTGCCGCCCTCGTGAAACGTGTTGCAGCCACGTTGCATGAAGATTTCGATATTGAAATTCTCGAAATGCATCATCGCATGAAAGTTGATGCCCCGTCAGGCACGGCACTGCTTTTGGGTGAAGCGGCTGCTGAGGGACGTAAAATTCCTCTCGATGATAAACACGCAACACGCGTTCGCGATGGTCACACCGGGGCCCGCGAAGAAGGAACAATCGGCTTTGCGACATTGCGTGGCGGATCGGTTGTCGGCGATCATAGTGTGATTTTTGCGGGGCCCTCAGAACGCATTACACTTTCGCATCACGCGGAAGATCGTGGTATTTTTGCACGCGGCGCTGTCCGCGCGGCGTTATGGGGCCATGGTAAAAAGCCAGGCCTTTATTCAATGATGGATGTCCTCGGTTTGAGTGCGGTGTGAGTAACACGTCCGGCAGTCAATGATAGATCGATAGGAGATGATTTATGGAGCGGTTACTCGTTCTCGTTCGCCATGGCCAAAGTGATTGGAACCTCAAAAATCTTTTCACCGGTTGGAAAGACCCTGACCTCACTGACAAAGGTCAAGCGGAAGCGAAGGCTGCCGGTGAGCGGTTGAAAGCGCTCGGCGTTAATTTTGATATCGCCTTTACGTCTGCGCTCACCCGCGCGCAGCACACATGCAAATTGATTTTAAATGAGCTTGGTCAAAGCGACCTCAAAACCATTCGCGAGCAGGCTTTGAACGAACGCGACTATGGCGATCTCTCGGGCCTCAACAAAGATGATGCGCGCGCCAAATGGGGCGAGGAACAGGTACATGTCTGGCGGCGCTCTTATGATGTGCCGCCGCCAAATGGCGAGAGCTTGAAAGACACTGTGGCACGCGTGCTCCCTTATTACTGTCAGGAAATTCTACCGCGTGTGTTGAACGGCGAGCGTGTTATTGTTGCGGCACATGGTAATTCGCTGCGCGCCCTTGTGATGGTGCTTGATCGTTTGACGCCCGATACGATTCCCTCGATGGAGCTCGATACGGGCGTGCCCCTCGTTTATCGATTGAAAGCTGATTCAACAGTTGAATCAAAAAAGGTTTTGGCGGCTTGATTGATATTCGCATTCTGAGGGGAGATGAAGCGCATCATCGCATTGATGAGCTCGCGACAGTTCTTCATGATTGCGTCACCAAAGGCGCTTCTGTCAACTTCATGAATCCATTCAGTATGACCGAAGCACGTGACTTTTATACGGCAACGGCAGGGGCGGTTGCGCGCGACGAACTCGTGCTTTTTGCTGCACTCGATAATGATCGTGTCGTAGGCACATGCCAACTTGTGCCAGCAAAAAAGCCTAATCAACCGCATCGCGCCGATCTTGCAAAATTGCTTGTGCACTCAAACTATCGAAACAAAGGTATCGGCGCGTCGTTGCTCGCCGCGGCTGATCAAGAAGTAAAGCGGCGTGGGTTAAAGCTTGTGACCCTTGATACCGCGCTCGATACAGCAGAACGACTTTATGAACGAGCGGGCTATATTCGCGCGGGCGTTATTCCCAATTTCGCACTGTGGCCGGATGGCGGTTATTGCGACACGGTTTATTTTTATAAATGGTTTGAATGACAACGCGCGTCGAACTCAAATCGGGAGTTGTTTATTTCCCAGGTCTGCTTGCTCGCGTTGCGCAAGAACACTTGCGTGATGAAATTTACACCGCCATCAGCGAAGCCCAACTTTTTCAATCGACCATGCCACGTTGGGGCAATCCGATGTCGGTGAAGATGTTGAATCTCGGTACGCTCGGCTGGGTATCTGATAAATCGGGCTATCGCTATCAAAAAACACACCCCGTGACGAATGCGTCGTGGCCACCAATTTTTCCGTCGCTGCTCAAAATCTGGGACCAACTCACCAACGCTTATGCGCCGCCCGAAGCCTGCCTCATCAATTATTACTCAGCGACTGCGAAAATGGGCCTTCATCAGGATCGTGATGAAGATGATTTCAACGCGCCCGTGGTGTCACTCTCTTTGGGCGACACCGCGCTTTTCCGCATTGGTACAAGCGAGCGAGCGGGACCCACACAATCCATCAAATTGCAATCCGGCGACGGACTAATTTTCGGCGGTCCTGCACGCCTCGACTTTCACGGCATCGACCGCATTTACAAAGATACGTCCACCCTTCTCAAAGAAGGCGGCCGGTTCAATCTCACAATGAGACGTGTAACGAAGCCAAATTTGTAAGTATTTTGATTACGCGTTTGTATCGACGCCTGGCTTCGGTCCGCCTTTTGAGACGCCTACGAGAGCCGGACGCAAAACACGCTCACCAATCACGAAGCCCGCTTGAACGACTTGCACAACAGTGCCTGATGTAACAGAGGTATCTTCGACTTCAAACATCGCCTGATGCAGATTAGGATCGAAGCGTTGACCATGCGGATCAATTTGCTTGATGCCAAATTTTTCTAGATTTTTAAGCAAATCGCGTTCGGTGAGTTCAACGCCTTCCAGCAAAGTCTTCAGAGCACCTTCTGCGTTCGTGCGTTGATCAAGCGGAACACTCTCAATGCCACGCCGCATATTGTCGGCGACCGTAAGCATATCACGCGCAAAGGACGACACCGCATAGGTGCGGGCATCAATAACTTCCTTCTCCGTGCGACGCCGGAGATTTTCCATATCGGCCATCGTCCGGAGGGCGCGATCCTTGAGCTGCGCATTTTCTGCATTCAAGGCGTCGATAATCGCGAAAACATCGGCCTCTTTGCCGGCTGCGGACTCAGACGGATTTTGTCCGGCTTCATTCGGGTTATCGGAGGGGGCTGCTTGGTCGTGTTCGCTCATGGCTCTCAATCAATCTAAAGGTTGAAATGATATGGGGCGGATATCGGTCTTCCGGGACGGAAAATCAAGTTTTCCAGACCATCGACCAAATAAAAGGTGGAAACGTCACGCAGCTTCTCGGACGCCGAAGAGATCAAGAAGCGTTTTGCGGATGGTCGCTTGCCGCGTCAGATGGCCCACTTTGCCACCGGTCAAGTCAGTCACGTAGAACACATCGACCGCCTTTTCGCCAAAGGTCACGATATGGGCGGAGGCAATATTAAGATTAAGCTTCCCGATCGCAGTCGTCAGTTCATAAAGAAGGCCGGGCCGGTCGAGGCCTGAAATCTCGATCACGGTGAAGCGATTCGAAAGACTGTTATCGACAACGACTTCTGGCACGACCGAAAAAGTCTTGGCTGCTGCACCCCGCTGTGGCGCG
This sequence comes from Hyphomicrobiales bacterium, assembly GCA_947456435.1. Classification (GTDB taxonomy): domain Bacteria; phylum Pseudomonadota; class Alphaproteobacteria; order Rhizobiales; family Beijerinckiaceae; genus CAIUPE01. Next base: position 23,899 of record CANGSG010000003.1, on the reverse strand, counting down.
CGCGCTGCCACCGCTTCGGCAATTTTGATCTCACCCTTTAACGCCTGCTCGATGCCGCGCGCGACCCGTGCGGCACGACGTAACTCGTCTTCATCCTCATCAAAAGCGCGCGAGATAAAAATTGTATCGAGTGCCATCCCGTCCGTCGTCGTAAAAATTTGGGCATCAACGATATTCGCACCGGCGGCTGCACAAGCGCCAGTCAAAATTGCCAAAAGACGAGGGTGATCCTGCGCTGAAACAGTGAGCTCGGTTACACCACGAAATTTATCGGTCGCGACTTCTGTCGCTAGTGAGCGCATTTCCCTTGCAGCGCCGTAAAGAAACTGCGCATGTTTGACGCGACGCGGGAGATCAACCTTTAACCAATAAGCTGCGTTATGGCGCGTGACATAGGTATCGAGTTCATCATCTGTCCAATTGGGGAGCGCGCGACGAAGTTCTTCTTGCGCGGCACGCACACGATGTTCGCGATTAATGACCGAGTGCCCGCCAGCGAGAATAATTTCGGTTTCCCAAAACAACGTACGTAGCAACTGCCCCTTCCAACCATTCCCCACACCCGGGCCGACGGCGCGAATGTCGCACACCGTCAGGATGAGTAGCATCCGCAGGCGCTCAAGCGTTTGGACCATGGTTACAAACGAGTCGATTGTCGCGGGATCAGAGAGGTCGCGGCTCTGCGCCATATTCGACATATCGAGATGATGCTCGATCAACCATGATACCGCTTCTGTCTCAGCTTCATTCAATCCAAAGCGGGGACAGAGTTTACGAGCGACTTTGGCACCGGCAATCGAATGATCTTCAGGGCGGCCTTTGGCAATGTCGTGCAGAAACAAAGCAACATAGAGAATTTTTCGGTTACGGATCATCGGCATGATTTCATGCGCGACCGGCAATTCTGCGGCATGTTGGCCTGATTCGATCTGAGCTAAAACGCCAATTGATCGTAACAAATGCTCATCGACCGTATAGTGATGATACATGTTAAATTGCATCATCGCGACAACGCGTCCGAATTCGGGAATAAATTTGCCGAGCAACCCCGCCTCATTCATGCGCCTGAGCGTGATTTCAGGGGAATTACGCGAGGTTAGAATTTCAATGAAGAGATCATTAGCGATTTTCGATGTTCGCAAAGTCTGATCAACAAGGTGAAGTGACTGCGTCACAAGGCGCGCTGCATGAGGATGAATCGCGCGATTTTGTTTATCCGCAAAGTGAAAGAGGCGGAGTAGATTGATCGGATCACGGCGAAACACCTCGTCATCCGTCACAGTCAACCGTTCGTTTTCGACGATAAAATCAGTCAACTCTTTATCGGGCTTACCACGACGACGGAGTTTCCCGACAAAGCGATTTAAACCGGTCGCCGGCTTTTGATGTCGTGCTTCCAACGAAGCACATACGATGGCCGTCAGATCGCCAACATCTTTGGCAATCAGAAAATAGCGCTTCATAAAGCGTTCGACACCGGACAACGCGCCATGTGACACATAACCCAAACGCTCGGCTAAGACGCGTTGAATATCGAATGATAATCTTTCTTCGGCACGACCTGATGCGAAATGCAAATGACACCGAACGCGCCATAGAAAATCTTCGCATCGACGGAAAAGTGCATATTCTTCGTGACTAAAGAGGCCGGCATCAATCAGTTCTTTGCTGTCTTTGATGCGATAGACATATTTCGCAATCCAAAACAAAGTGTTGAGATCGCGCAAGCCACCCTTGCCATCTTTTACATTGGGCTCAACGAGATAACGGGAAGAGCCAGCACGGGAAACACGCGCTTCGCGTTCGGCCAATTTTGCGGCAACAAATTCTGATGCAGAACCTGATACGATATCTTGATCAAACCGCTCCGCAAAGCGATCAAAAAGACCGTGATCACCGGCGAGATAGCGCGCTTCAAGTAACGCAGTTCTAATTGTCATATCCGATTTGGCTTCACGGATGCATTCATCAACCGTACGCACCGAATGACCAACTTTGAGCTTCAAATCCCAAAGGGCATAAAGAATCGTTTCAACAACGCTTTCTGACCATGGTGTGGCTTTATAGGGCAGAATGAATAGGAGATCGATATCCGAACCGGGCGCTAATGTTCCTCGTCCATATCCGCCAACCGCTGCAACTATTATCTTTTCGCCTGTCGATGGATTATTCAACGGATAGAAAATCGTTGTCGCCAATTCGTGCAAAGACGAAACGATGAAGTCCATACTTTGCGAAAGAAAATTTACGCAGGCAAAGCCGTCTTTAGTGTTGTTTAAGATCCATTCTGCTTCAGCGCGCGCCGCCTGATGCGCTTCTTGGAGAATTGCCACAACCGATTTCCGGCGCGCAAGAGCGTCGCCCGGCCCGGTAGCAGCTTCTTTCAATTTTTCGCGTGATGAATGCACGGTTGAAGCCATCAAGCTTTCACTTTCGACTCGATAGCATCCCAAATCGCTGCGGCAAGATCGGGTCCTCCCACGCGTTTAATAGCGCGCAGTCCTGTTGGTGATGTCACATTGATTTCCGTGAGATGGCCATCAATCACATCGATGCCAACGAAAATTAGACCCATTTTTTTCAAAGTGGGGCCAATGCGATCACATATTTCCTGCTCGCGTTTTGTCAGTTGGGTTGCTTCCGCTGCCCCGCCCCGCACCATATTGGAACGAATATCGTCACCGCTCGGGACACGATTGATAGCGCCACGCGCAACGCCATCGACGAGAATAATTCTCTTATCGCCTTCAACGACTTTGGGAAGAAATTTTTGAATGACCCAAGGCTCACGGAATGTCACAGCGAAGAGGTCATAGAGTGAACCAAAATTGGGATCACGTTCGGCAAGTTTGAAAACGGCCGCGCCGCCATTGCCATAAAGAGGCTTCATAACGACTTCGCCGTGCTCTTTTCGAAAGGCTTCGATTTCAGCTTTGTCACGAGTTATCAAAGTTGGTGGCATCAAATCAGCAAATTGCATCACCATAATTTTTTCAGGCGCATTTCGAACCGATGCCGGATCATTCACAACAAGGGTTTGTGGACCAATCTGTTCGAGGAGATGTGTCGTTGTGATATAGGCCATATCAAAAGGCGGATCCTGCCGAAGCAAGACAACATTCATACCCGAAAGCGGGCGACGCTCGAACGCATGAAGTGTGACATGGTTGCCCTTGATATCCCGCACTTCTGCTTTGGCGAGGAGCGCTGAAACAACGCCGTCCCGGAGCGCCAGCGTGTCGGGCGTGTAATAGAAAATTTCGTGACCGCGTGCCTGCGCCTCAAGCATCAGGGCGAAAGTTGAATCGCCTGCAATATTGATTTTTTCGATCGGGTCCATTTGGACCGCTACAGACAATTTTTTCACGCAAATTTTCCCTCTTCGTAATTCCACCCATTTCTAATCCAAAGGCAAAGCAAATGCATCCTCGATATGGCGAGGTAAGCGCCAGGGGACAATGATGACCGCGTCACCCCGAAAACTCTGTTCAACAGGGGGATCATGCCGCCAGAGCCAGTCTTCAATTGCTTTGCCGAGGCGCCGACTTTTTATCTCGTCAATGGCTTCGAGCGCCTGATCGAAATCACGCCGCGCTTTCACTTCGACAAAAGCGACAACCGATCCTCTCCTGATAACAAGATCGATCTCTCCACCGCGCGCGCCGTAACGGCGGGCCACTATCTGATACCCTTTTGCCATGAGCCACAGCGCTGCGATGAATTCCGCATAATGGCCCCACCGATAGGCCTTTTTGCGTTTCTCAACCCGATCCATCAATCACTATCGCCTTTGGCAAGTGAAACAGCGCGGGCATAAACCTGCCGACGGGGTAACCCCGTTTCTTCAACGGCCACGGCTACGGCATCTTTCACAGAAAGATGCGTTAAATGCAGTTTAAGCCGCTCATCAAGATCGGCGCCCTTCTGATTGTCGCTTGTTGTGTCCGTGGCAGCGCCAATCAGAACGACGATTTCACCTTTAGGGCGGCTGGCTGATTCATATTCAGCAAAGAGTGTCGAAAGCGTGCCGCGCCGGATCGTCTCATAAAGCTTGGTGAGTTCGCGCGCGACGGCCGCCAACCGATCACCGAGAATGTCCTGCGCATCGTGAAGCATCTCGACGAGGCGATGTGGTGATTCGAAAAACACAAGCGTTGCAGGAATTGAAGACAGTTCCGAAAGCCGCTCCCGCCGCGCGGTTGATTTCGACGGCAAGAACCCCTCGAAGAAAAAGCGATCCGTCGGAAGGCCTGCCGCGACAAGCGCGGCCAAAACAGCGGAGGGACCGGGTACCGGAACGACGGCAAAGCCTTCAGCCAAGACAGCTTCCACCAGTTTATAGCCAGGATCAGAGACCAAGGGCGTGCCGGCGTCTGAAATCAGAGCGAGGGCCTGCCCCTCTTTCAGCCTAGCGATGATTTTAGGACGCATTTCTGCGGCATTATGCTCGTGATAGGCAACCAACGGCGTTGTGATGCCATAATGAGCTAATAATTTGCGAGAGACCCGCGTATCCTCGGCAAAAACCGCATCCGCCGCAGCTAATGTGCCGAGCGCGCGAAAACTCACATCTTTCAGATTGCCGATTGGTGTTGCCACGATATGCAACCCCGGGGAAAGCGGCTCGGCTTCGGCTTTCATGCCGAAGGCGGTATAAGAAGCGGGTTCGCGGATCGCCACGAAAAAACCTTTATCGACAGACGAATGGGGAGGCGGTTGCTGTCATGGCATTGCATGAGACACGGTTTTGATGCAACCGAGATTACCTTGCATGAAGGCAAGCCCCCGATGAAGCGTCTTTCACGGGTGGTGCTAAGGGAGGGCGTTGTGACCACACGATTTGTGTCATCTGGTTTGAAATCAGACTTCGGATCAAAGGCACTACGCTTTCTCGCCATGATCGGCCTTGGCCTTGCGCTCAGCGGGTGTGTCGCCTCAAGCCGATTGGGCGGCGGTCTGGTTAACCCCTCTCAAGAAGCCACTCGTCAGCCGGGACCTGCGGAACCAGACACGGCCGCTCCTATCGAATCCGGACCTATTTCCGGAACCGAGCTTCCGCCGCCAGGCAGTGAAACTGCTCAATCAACGACCGCTCCAGGTGCGGCGGCAACACCTTCGGCTGCGGCACCCCCCTTATCCGGTACACCGAAAATTGCGTTGCTCTTGCCGCTCTCGGCATCAGGCGGGACGGGCACAGCCGCGCAAGCACTCAAAAATGCCGCTGACCTTGCGATGGCGGATCTCCCGGGGGCTTCGATTGAACTTATTGTCAAAGACGAACGCGGCACGCCTGACGGTGCTCGCGAGGCAACCAAGCAAGCGATTGCCGAAGGCGCGAGCGTCATAATCGGGCCGCTGCTCGCTTCATCTGTTCAGGCGACAGGATCAATCGCGAGAACGGCCGGACGGCCCGTCATCGCCTTTTCAACCGATATCGGCGTAGCGGGACGCGGCGTTTATCTTTTAAGTTTTCTACCGCAGTCCGATGTTGATCGGATCTTGAGTTACGCCGCAGCGAAAGGAAAAAAGACAATCGCTGCCCTCATTCCAGAATCGGCTTACGGCACAGCCGTGAATGCAACTTTGCAAGATGTCGCCGCGCGTAACGGCATCACGATCAAAGCGATTGAACGTTATACGCCGGGCGCTATCGACCCCGCTGCGCAACGGATCAGCGCGGTTAAAGATCAAATCGATGCGCTGTTCATTCCAGAGAATGGCGACAATGCTGCGGCGGTGGCTAAAGCATTAAGTGGCGCTGGACTCGACCCCAAGAAGATTCAACTTTTGGGAACAAGCGCGTGGGATGATCCGCGAATTTTTTCAACGCCCGCATTCGCAAATGGATGGTTTGCACAACCGGATAAATCGGGCTTTGAAACTTTTGCGGCAAAATATCGTGAGCGCTATAGCAGCGATCCCACGCGTATTGCGACGCTCGCTTATGATGCTGTATTTCTTCTCAATGCTTTGAAGAAGAACAAGGGTGATAAAGCTTTTGAACCTGACACAATCGCAGCGCCTGAAGGTGCAATTGGCCTTGATGGCCTCTTCCGATTCCGGCAAGACGGTACCAATCAACGCGGTCTTGTTATGATGCAAGTGGGTAAAGGTGGCGCGGTAAAAATCGACAATGCGCCGTCGAGTTTTCCCTAATCGGTAATTGTTTTAGAGCGACAACACGTTAACGATCGCATTCAAAACCGGCTTGCCTTTATCGGTAACACGCAGACGATTATTAGAAACGATTTCGACAAGATGTTCATCCATCAAATGATGAATTGACGTCTGATCAAGATGTTTTCCTGCAAGGGCTTCGCAATGAAGGAGGTCAAGGCCTTCATTGAGACGAAGACCCATCAAGAGACATTCGTTCGCGGCATCAAGGCGTGCGAGAATTTCATTCTCAATCATGCCATGACCCCGATCTTCAACTAAAGATAGCCACGCCTCCGGACTCTTTTCATTTGATATCGCATGGCGTCCCGATGCGTTCGTTAATCGAGCATGGGCGCCGGGACCGACGCCGACATAATCACCGTAACGCCAATAGAGAAGATTATGACGGCACTCAGAACCAGGCCGCGCATGATTTGAAATTTCATAGGCGGGGAGCCCTAATTTCTCACACGTCTCTTGTGTGATATCAAAAAGAATACGCTGGTCTTCCTCAGGCTTCGGTTTAAGTTTGCCGGCAGCGACCAGTCTTTCGAACATCGTTCCTTCTTCAATTGTCAATTGATAGAGCGAGAGATGTTCGGCAGCGAGCGCGATGGCTTCACGCAATTCATCAGCCCAATCTTTTGGCGTTTGATCGGGGCGGGCATAAATCAGATCGAATGAATAACGCTCAAAAATAGAAGCTGCAATTTTGACGGCAGCACGCGCTTCTTCGGCAGAATGCAAGCGCCCAAGTGCTTTCAAATCGCGATCATTCATCGCTTGAAAGCCAAGAGATAGACGGTTGATGCCCGCGTCACGATAGGCCCGCAAACGCGATGCCTCAACGCTTGTCGGATTCGCTTCCATGGTGATTTCAACTTGCGCCGATAAAGACCATCGACGCGCAATGGCATCAAGAACGGCGCCAATTGTTTCCGCGCGCATGAGTGACGGCGTGCCACCCCCGAAGAAAATACTGCCGACTTCACGCGGTCCGGAGATTTGTTTTTGGTAATCAAGCTCGCGCTCAAAAGCCTTGACGAAGCGCGGTTCATCAACCGGCGCTATTCTGACGTGGCTATTGAAATCACAATAGGGACATTTGGCTGCGCAAAAGGGCCAATGGACATAAACGCCAAACCCAGGATCAGGAGCCGCGAATGTTTCAATCATGCCTTGAGACAAAGCTTTTCTAAAGCGATGAAAGCGCGCGCGCGATGCGACAAGCCTAAGCCATGAGGTGGCAATCCATGCTTTTCTTCCGCCGTCATTTCACCGAACGTGCGATCATATCCGTCAGGCAAAAACATGGGATCATAGCCAAATCCCGCTTTGCCGCGTGGCGGCCAAATCATGACGCCGTCAACACGACCTTCTACGGCCACTTCATGTCCATCGGGCCACACAATAGAAAGAGCCGAGATAAACCAAGCGCGCCGCTGTAAAGGCGCAACCGCACCTTTTTCTTGAAGACCCGCTTCAACTTTCGCCATGGCAACATTGAAATCTTTTTCAGGCCCGGCCCAGCGCGCGGAATAAAGACCGGGATCGCCACCCAATGCTTCAACGCATATACCTGAGTCATCAGCGAATGCAGGAAGGCCCGATGTCATCGCCGCAGAATGCGCTTTGATAAAGGCATTTTCGGCAAAGGTAACACCCGTCTCTTCTGGCTCAGGGAGACTAAGTTCGCCGGCCGAAATCGCTTCAACGCCATGCGGCGCAAGAAGCTCACGCATTTCTTTGAGCTTTCCTGCATTATGCGTGGCAATGACAACTTTGCCTGAAAGACGACGTGTCATGTTCAACCAATGATCGCTTTCTGCATGGAAACTAAATTCGAAATCCCATTCTTCGCGAGCTTCAATAGTGCAAGAAGCTCCTCTTCAGAAAATGGCTTGCCTTCTGCAGTCCCTTGAATTTCGACGAGACCGCCTGAACCGGTCATCACAAAATTTGCGTCCGTCTCGGCCGTTGAATCTTCGGCATAGTCGAGATCGATGACAGGAACGCCTTTGACGATGCCACAGGAAATTGCCGCGAGATGATCGCGCAAGGGATTACCGGTGATGATTGAGCGTGACTTCATCCATTGAATGCAATCATGAAGCGCCACCCAAGCGCCTGTGATGGCTGCCGTACGTGTTCCGCCATCCGCCTGAAGCACATCGCAATCCAGCGTGATTTGGCGCTCTGATAATTGACCGAGGTCAACAACCGAACGTAAGGAGCGTCCGATGAGGCGTTGAATTTCCTGTGTCCGGCCTGACGGCTTTCCGGAGGTGCTTTCCCGCCGTGTTCGCTCGGCCGTTGCGCGCGGCAACATGGCATATTCAGCCGTGACCCAGCCTTTACCGGAGCCACGAAGCCATGGCGGCGCCTTTTCTTCGAGAGAAGCGGTGCACAGAACGTGAGTTTCACCAAATTTCACGAGGCAAGAGCCCTCGGCGTAGCGGGCGACATGACGTTCGAGAGAAACCGCCCGAAGCTCGTCGGGCGCGCGTTTTGAAGGGCGCATAAAGAAGTTATCCGCAATAAGAGGGTTTAGTTGAGGGAGACTTCTAGGCTCCTCGCGGCTTTGTCGCAAGGCAAGACATCTTGATCCGGACAGGTCCACTCTTCACATTAGGAGCAATCGGTGAAACATGACTGTTCATCAATTGAGTGCCCTATGAAAGACGACCTGCCATCGGCTGCCGCCAACCCGCTCATTGATCTCAACCAGAGGTCGCGCGAGATCTTTCGGCGCATTGTGGAATCCTATCTCGAGACGGGCGAGCCTGTCGGCTCGCGCAATTTGTCGCGCCTAATCCCAATTGCGCTGTCTCCGGCATCTGTCCGCAATGTCATGGCTGATCTTGAGAGCGCAGGGCTTATCTACGCGCCCCATACCAGCGCCGGGCGGCTACCGACAGAAAGTGGCTTACGGTTTTTCGTCGATGCGCTGATGGAGGTTGGTGATTTATCGGCCGAGGAGCGCGGGAATATCGAAGCGCAAGTGCGCGCTTCAGGTCAGGCCAAATCGACAGAAACGTTGTTGACCGAAGCCTCCGCTATGCTTTCCGGATTGACGCGCGGCGCCGGCGTTGTTCTGACTTCGAAAACAACCTCGCCGCTAAAGCACATTGAATTTGTCCGAATTGAAAAAGGACGCGCTTTGACGGTTCTGGTGTCAGAAGATGGCACGATCGAAAATCGAATTATTGACTTACCGCCAGGCCTACCTTCGTCCGCTTTGGTTGAAGCCTCAAATTATCTTTCCGATCGTATTCGGGGAAAGACAATTGCCGAATTGCGGGTCGAAATTGAACAAGCGCGTCATGACGCTGAGCGCGAACTTGACTCTCTGACGGCCAATCTTGTTTCAACCGGCCTTGCAAGTTGGACCGGAAATGCGGACGATCGGCAATTGATTATTCGTGGTCAGGCTAATCTTCTTGGCGACCTAAGAGCCATTGATGATCTCGATCGCGTCAGGCTTTTGTTTTCGGATCTTGAAACAAAAAAAGATGTGATTGACCTTTTATCACGCGCTGAAACAGGTGAAGGCGTAAGAATTTATATTGGCTCGGAAAACAAACTCTTTTCTATGTCTGGCTCATCCATGATCGCCGCACCATTTCGCGATAGTCAGCAAAAAATCGTTGGTGTACTTGGTATTATTGGGCCAACGCGTTTGAATTATGCCAAAGTTGTGCCGATGGTCGATTATACGGCAAAGATCATTTCAAAATTGATCGAGAGTGGTCGCGCGTAAATTATAAAACTCATCCCATGCGCAATAATACGGCGCCAGCAAAGGCGAGGCCGCATGCTGTCCAGCGCAAAAGGCCAACAGGCTCTTTTAAGATAATCACAGAAATACCAAGTGCGAAAAGTACACTTGTTTCTCGAATGGCTGACGCCGCGCCAACAGGCCCATGAGTCAACGCATAAAGAAACAAAACATAAGAGCTCATCGAAAAGAGCGAAGCAAAAAATCCAAACCGGTATTCGCCCTTCATAACCTTCGAAAGGGGAACGCCTTCAGCGCGCATGAAAAAAGGCATCGCAATCGCGTTGATGATGGCCGCAACCAAACCATAGACAAGCGGGCTTCCCGTAATCGCAATACCTTTAACATCCGTGATGACATAGGCGGCGGCTGTTACGCCTCCGAGAACGGCAAGCAAGATAGGCTTCCACCCAAGGGATTCCTGTCGGCGCCCTGAAAAGGCCAAGAGGATCACGCCAACGGAGACGAGGATAATCCCAAACAAGGCGAGCGCGCCGCGAAAGCCCATCGGCAGGAAAATGAAATCAAGCGCGGTAACAGCGAGGGGAATAGTTCCGCGCATCATCGGGTAAGCGACGGCAAAGGGCATCAACCGATAGATGGCGACGAGAATTCGCAAAGTGGTTGTGTTGAACACGATCCCGAGCAAAAGCCAGGGAAAAGCTTCAAGCGGCGGCAAGCCAAACCAAAGCGTGAAGGGAATTGAGATAACCCCCGCCATAAAGACAGTCGCCGTCACCGCTGCCGAGGGATCGGGCCGCGAGCGCGCCGCCGCATTCCAGCCCGCATGGAAAATCGCGCTCAACAAGGCAGCAAGGAAGGGAATCAGGTCCAATTTGTTTCGCTTATTTAATTGATTATGCGTCCGGAAGGGTTGTAGCCCGCTCGGACCGCTCCGCCCAAGCCCAAAAATACCCGGACATGGCTCCTCCCCGTTCCCGACAAGGCTGTTGAGCTGCGACACATAATCCCACGACTTGGAAAACCGTGTCCGGACTGCTAGACGCGTGCACATGACCACGCACAGCTTTGACCAAATCCGCAATTTTTCTATCGTTGCCCATATCGACCACGGCAAATCCACACTTGCCGATCGTTTGATTCAGAAAACCGGCGGGCTCGCCGAGCGCGACATGGTCGAGCAAGTGCTCGACTCGATGGACATTGAACGCGAACGCGGCATTACGATCAAAGCGCAAACCGTCCGACTCTCTTACAAGGCTGAAGACGGCAAGACCTACATTCTGAACCTGATGGACACGCCGGGCCATGTGGACTTCGCTTATGAAGTCTCACGGTCGCTTGCGGCCTGCGAAGGCTCGCTGCTGGTCGTTGATGCGTCGCAAGGCGTGGAAGCACAGACACTCGCGAATGTTTATCACGCGCTCGATGCCGGCCACGAGATTGTTCCCGTGCTCAACAAGGTCGATCTGCCCGCAGCTGAGCCTGACCGCATCAAGCAACAAATTGAAGATGTGATTGGACTTGATGCATCCGAAGCTGTTCCGATCTCCGCCAAGACGGGTCTCAATATCGAAGGCGTGTTGGAAGCAATCGTCAAAAAACTACCACCGCCAAAAGGCGATGAAACAGCGCCGTTGAAGGCCATGCTCGTCGACAGCTGGTATGATGCCTATCTCGGTGTTGTTGTGCTTGTGCGGGTCATTGACGGTAAATTGCGCAAAGGCACTGACATCACCATGATGGGCACAAACGCCCGTTACAATGTCGATAAAATCGGTGTCTTCACGCCAAAGATGCAGGATGTGACCGAGCTCGGTCCTGGTGAAATCGGTTTCATCACCGCCCAGATCAAGCAAGTCGCCGATACGCGCGTTGGTGATACGATCACAGAAACAAAGCGGCCCTGCACGCAGGCGCTTGAAGGATTCAAACCGGCGCAGCCTGTTGTCTTCTGCGGTCTCTTTCCGGTTGATGCCGCGCAATTCGAAGATTTGCGTGCGGCTATGGGTAAACTGCGTCTCAACGATGCGAGCTTCTCCTATGAAATGGAATCCTCAGCCGCGCTCGGCTTCGGCTTCCGTTGTGGTTTCTTGGGATTGCTTCATCTTGAAATCATTCAAGAGCGCTTGAGCCGTGAGTTTAATCTTGATCTCATTGCAACGGCGCCGTCGGTTATTTACAAAATCGCTTTGAAAGACGGCGCTGATATTGATCTCCATAATCCTGCTGACATGCCAGACATTATGAAGATTGAGACTATTCAGGAACCATGGATTCGCGCGACGATTTTGACACCAGACGATTATCTTGGGGCAATCTTGAAGCTATGCCAAGATCGACGCGGTACGCAGATCGATTTGAATTATGTCGGCAAGCGCGCCATGGTCGTTTATGACCTGCCGCTCAACGAGGTCGTATTTGATTTTTATGATCGTTTAAAATCGATCTCGAAAGGCTATGCGAGTTTTGACTATAATATCACCGATTATCGCGAAGGCGATCTTGTGAAAATGTCGATCCTCGTAAATGCCGAGCCTGTCGATGCGCTCTCGATGCTTGTTCATCGCACGCGCGCCGACTCACGCGGCCGTGCGATGTGCGAGAAGCTGAAGGATCTTATTCCGCAGCATCTCTTCCAGATTCCGATCCAAGCGGCCATTGGTGGCAAAATCATCGCGCGCGAAACGATTTCAGCGCTCCGCAAAGACGTCACCGCTAAATGCTATGGCGGCGATATTTCTCGTAAGCGCAAATTGCTCGACAAGCAGAAAGAGGGCAAAAAGCGCATGCGGCAATTTGGTAAGGTCGAGATTCCGCAAGAGGCCTTTATCGCCGCTCTCAAGATGGACAGCTGAGCTTTTTCAAGCCTATTCTCGACCCATCGATGCGGGAGGGAACCATGACTGATCTTTCAACTCTTGAAGGCTTCCATAAAAGGTGGGTCGAGGTTTTCAATAGTCACGACCTTGACGCTCACGCGGCGCTCTACACCGAAGATGCCATGCTTTTCGGCTCTGTCCCTGAACTAATCAGCGGACGCGGGGCCATTCGCGATTATTTTGCAGGACGTGGGCCGGGGGTCCATGTCGCACGCTACCCGTTTCCGCACATTGTTATGATCAGCGATATAGTGGCAGCGACAGCCGCTCATGTCGATTTCGCTGACGGCGAGTTGCCCATGCCCTACCGTGTGACCTGGATGCTCGTGAAACATCACGGTGAATGGAAGATCGCGCAGCATCATGGTTCACCACGTGGGTGAGTGCTAAACCGTGATCGTTGCAGCAATTATACTCGACGCTCTCATCATCCTTGTGATGCTGTTGTCGGCTTTCTTATGGTTCCTTGCGAGTCGTAACAGACTTCGCCGGATTAGTCGTCATGAAGTCCTCGATTATGCCGATATCAATCGTATTGTTACCGCCGTCAATCGCGCGCAAATTCTGAATTCGCGCGCGGCATTGATGACAGCGCTCGCAGCATTCCTCGCAGCCTTGCGTGTCATGATCGATCTATGGGCAATGATGTAAGTCTCATCATAACCCATAGACGCCTCACTCTTAATCAAACAGTTCTTCGAGGAAAGATTTCGGTCTCTTCTTGTAAGAGTGGCCATATGAAGGCGGTGGATGGCCGTAAGAGGGCGGCGGCGCCGATGGATAAGACGGTGGTGGCGCTGATGGATAGGATTGCGGCGGGGGCGCCGCATTCATTCCACTGCGTTCTATAATTTTATCAAGCTCACCGCGATCAAGCCATACGCCGCGACATTGCGGACAGTAATCGATTTCGATGCCCTGCCGCTCACTCAAAGTGAGAGGGACAGAACAAACCGGACATGGCATACCAGCTGAGGAACGTTGCATGAGAGGGTCTCCCTGAATTCAGGCCCACTCACGAGTCATCCACCATGGATGTGTAACGGATTGGGCCCAATGATGCGGTCCGACATCACATTTGCTTTTCAATAAGCACATGTCAGAGGGGCCCGGCCCGCATGACTAATAAAGTCTGAAATTGCGGCAAATATTTGACGACAAAAATTGATTAAATTTTTTAATGTGCTCGCGAGATGCAAAAATCTACGGCTTCAAGCATCGCACTCTTCATCGGAGAATCCGCAAAAATAGCCAGCGCATCTCGCGCCATTGCACCATAATGGCGTGCCCGATCAATCGTGTCTTCGATAGCACGATGTTTTTTAACTATAGCAATGGCTTCAGCAAGCTCAGCATCACCATGGTGGCCATCTTCTAAAGTACGTTTCCAAAAAGCGCGCTCTGCTTCCGTGCCCCGTCGATAGGAAAGGACTACCGGTAGAGTGATTTTACCTTCGCGGAAGTCATCACCAGTATTCTTGCCGAGCTTTGAAGCAACGCCACCATAATCAAGCGCATCATCGATCAATTGAAAAGCGATACCCAGATTATTGCCGTAGGAACGACATGCCGCTTGCTCGGCCTTGCTCTTGCCTGCGATGATTGGGCCAACTTCACAAGCGGCTGCAAAAAGCGCTGCAGTTTTGCCGCGTACAACTTGAAGATATTCGTCTTCGGTAGTTGCAGTGTTTTTTGCTACCGCCAATTGCATCACTTCGCCTTCAGCGATGACCGTTGCGGCGGTTGAGAGAACATCAAGCGCGTGGAGTGATCCGACTTCGACCATCATTTTGAACGCTTGGCCGAGAAGGAAGTCGCCGACGAGCACGCTCGCTTCATTGCCCCACAACATCCGCGCGGCCAATTTTCCGCGACGCATCTCACTGTCATCGACAACATCATCATGAAGCAAAGTAGCCGTGTGCATGAATTCGACCGCAGCGGCGAGTTTCACATGGCCTTCACCGGCATAGTCACAAAGGGAGGCTGTGGCCAAAGTCAGCATCGGCCGCAGGCGCTTGCCGCCCGAATCGATCAAATGCCGGGCAATTTCAGGAATCATTTCGACATCAGAACCGACGCGGGACAGAATAAGGCGGTTGACGCCCTCCATGCCGGGGCGGGTTAGCGCCAAGAGCGCGTCAAGCGAAGGCCCGCCCGACGATTTTTCCTCAAGAGACACAACAACACCCACGATCCCGACCCTTTTTTCCTATATCGAATGACGCGGCGGAAAATGCCACGCTCTCAGCGGCGGCGCAACTTGCCAAGCGGGTTTATGGCCCGATACTGGATATCTATGGCCGTTACAGATTTTTTAGGCGGAAAAATTAGGCTCGCGCAAAGCGATACGGGGCACCGCGCCGGAACCGATGCGCTGCTTTTGGCTGCCCTTGTCGAGGCAGCCGATGCGGGGACGGTCGTCGATGCGGGATCGGCGTCTGGCGCTGCGGGCTTATGTATCGCGCGCCGTTTTGAAACAGCCCAGGTCAGACTGATTGATATTGATGCTCATCAAGTGACGCTGGCGCGGCAAAATATCGAATTAAACCATTTTTCAGATCGGGTTCACGCTCTTCAGGGTGATCTTCTAGCACCGTTCGCCCAAAGAGAAGGTCAAGGCCTGACGAGCGAGGATGCCGACTGCGTCATCACTAATCCGCCCTATCTTGATGAGACGCGTGATCGCGTTTCGAATGATCCAGAAAAAAATAGAGCCCATGTGATGCCGCCAAAGGGGCTGGCCCTCTGGCTGAAAGCCTGCAACGCGCTCTTAAAGTCGAATGGGCGGTTGCACCTCATCCATCGCGCAGATCGGCTTCCCGATATTCTGAACGCGCTTCCTCAGAATTTTGGAGGACTCAGAATAATCCCTGTCTATCCGCGTGAAACGGATCCAGCCATTCGCATTCTCGTAACAGCAATCAAGAACAGCCGCGCACCGATGGCTCTTGCGCCCGGATTAATCTTGCATAGCTCCGATGGACGTTTCACCGCGCGCGCGGAGGCGCTTCATAAGGGCGAATCCGGACTCACTGCGCCTTGAAAAGAGACGCGACACGCCGGCCAGTTTCTCGCCGCAACGCCATGATGCCCGTTTCACGATGACGGCTGGGGTGAACGCGATTGGTCAACAACGTCCACGCATAACCGCCCTCATAATCAATCCAGAGGCCCGTACCCGTAAATCCAAGATGGCCGATTGTTTTTAGTGAATGACCTTCACCGCCATGCCATCCCTCATGATTGATTTCCCACCCCAATGTCCGATTATTGAATTGCGGTGTCATCATCTCAGTCATTAGTGAGGGTGAAAGTGTTTCGCTCTTCAATATCCGCAAGGCATGATCGAGGACGCCATCAATCGTCCCAAAAAGACCCGCGTGGCCGGCAGCACCACCGAGGGCAAAAGCATTTTCATCATGAACATCGCCACGAATTATACGCCCACGCCATGTGCAAAATTCAGTCGCAGCGGATTGATCAATCGGTGGCGTAAAACTTAATCCCATTGGGAGCTTTTGCTCTCTTAAAGGGATAGTCGTTACTCTCTCGATCAAGAGGCCAAGAAGAATGAAATTGATATCCGAATAAACAGACGCGCCCTTTGGCCAATCTCGTTGGAGAATATAGGCCCGTAAGGTCTCTGGATCTTGACCTAAGGTGTATAAAGGCTCAACTGCCGGCAATGACGTATTGTGAGCGAGGAGTTTTCTGACTGTTAACTGCCTCTCTACCGCCTTCAAATCATATTGGCGGAGATCGGGAAGATAGTGTGAGAGCGGTACATCAAGATCGATCTGTCCGGCATCAACCAATTCAAGGCATCGTTGTGTTGTAAATATTACTTTCGTTAGCGACGCTAAATCAAACCACATTGAAGCCGTGAGTTTAATTTTTTCAGGCTCAATCTGCGCAAAGCCTGCGATACGAACAGAGCGATCTCCATTCCGTGTGATTAAACCAAGCGCGGCTCCTGGTATTGCTTGAGCATCAATTCTCTCGAGCGCAATAGAGAACACATCATCAATTTTTTGATCAAGGGTCATTTCAAAATCTTATTCATGGATAATCGATCCGTCCACCGGTCATCGGAACGGGAACACCCGTGGTCGTCGGGAGACTGAGAACCAAGTCTTTGACAACCCTAACTGCAAGCCATGCAAAACATTCTGCTTCAAGCATATCACCGTTCCACCCGAGCGCTTCAACAGGGTCAACTGGTGTGCCGAGCTCTTGCTGCAAATGTTCCATTAAAAGTCGATTATGACGTCCGCCCCCGCATATAAACCATCGATACGGCTTATGAGGTAAGTAATCGCGAGAAGAAGCGATAGATTTTACTGTAAAATCTAAAAGGGTAGCGGCACCATCGCTATCCGATAAAACATCAAGATCTGATGATATCTCGTGAAATTGATTTCGATCCAAAGATTTCGGTGGTGTGATTTTGAAATAAGGATGAGCAAGCCATTTCTGAATGAGCGTTGCGTCACTCATACCGCTACGCGCCAGTAATCCGTCTTTATCAAAAGCAAGGCCTCGGCGCTTCCGCATAAAATCATCAATCAGGGCCGATCCCGGCCCCGCATCGAAAGCAAGAATTGTTTCATTGTCGCAATAGGTAATGTTCGACACGCCCCCAATATTGACGATCGCAACCGGCTCGGCCGACCCACCAAGTTTAGCGCGATGATAAAGCGGCGCGAGAGGAGCACCCTGACCGCCTGCCAACACATCGGCCGTTCTAAAATCACTGACCACCGGCATACCCAGGCGAAAAGCTGCCCGTTGACCATCAAAAATCTGGATTGTAATCCGGCGATCAGGAGCATGAAAAATAGTCTGACCATGGAAACCAACAAGATCTATATCGCTTGAGGAGAGTTGGTTTTGTTTCATCATCGACTCAACGGCGAGAATATGAGCGTCTGTGACAGCAGCGACTAACTCTTTCTGTGGCTGTAACGAGGCAAGCGCGGGATCTGCCAATCGGGCAAGGAGTGTTTTACGAAGCTCGGGCTCATACTCGCCCGCGTCTACAGTCCGGCAGGTGATTAGGTTTCCGCCATCGGTCTCAATAAGTGCTACATCAATGCCATCCATCGACGTACCACTCATAACGCCTATGGCTCTATAGATCGATCGATTTGAGAGAGACTGATCGCGACGTGTCAATGAAGAACCTATTCAGCTCATATTCAGGCTCAATACGTATCACCAATTGAATTAAATTAAAATTACCCAAGATTAGACGTGGTAGTTGAAACATTTTGATAAGGACAACGGCGACAATGAAGACCCGTCAAATTTTGTTATCGCCCGCTATGCTCGGTCTTGTTGTTGGTCTTTTGGCGCTGGGCGGTTGCCAGCGCTATGAGTGGACGCATCCCACACGCTCTCTCTCCGATTTCGGACGAGACAAACTATCTTGTGAAAGAGAAGCTTCGCGCCATTATCCCGTCTACCCGGTGACGACGGTCGAGGGTGGTGGATTTATCTACGGCCATTCGCGCTTTTGCAGCCGGACTCGGCATGGCTTTGGCTCATGTTTCTATGAAGAGCCGATCTATGTGCCACCGACCTATTCAACCCGGGATGTGAATGAAACCCCTCGGAACCAGATGGTCGAAAGTTGCCTTTTCTCCAAAGGATATCAGCTCGTCCCGGCCAAATAATTCAGTTCGCCAATTTGATCCCCATCAATGAAAGGGCCAAACAGGGCCTGTATAAGAGACCGTGGCTGCTTCTCAGCCATGGGTAACGATATGCAGGTGTCCACTTTTGACTCGGGGGAGCGGAGCTGGGCACCTGCACCACCCCAACATTTAATATTCAAATTATGACGTCCAATAGGTCCCCGTTAGGGGGCCAAGGCGATCAAGTGCCACGCGCATCGGGCCATCATGCCGTTCATAAGAAATCACACCCAAACGTTTCAATCTTGAGAAGGAGCGGCTTACAGTCTCGAGCGTCAAGCCAAGATAATCAGCGATCTCCGATCGTGTCATCGGAACGATGACCAGGGCTTGTGAGAGTGATTTGTTTTTACTGTCATAAGCATTCTGCACGAGATTAAGGATATAAGTTGATACACGTTCAGTTGCCGTTTTGCGGCCAAGCAAGACAGCGTGATCATGAAGAGCGCATATTTGTATTTCTAAACGATGGACAATGTAGTTATCAAAACTCGGCATTCTTTCGAGAATTGACCGTTCAAAAATGGAGATACGAGTATCCGTCAAAGATTCAGCGACACTGTCATGGCGTTCATGCGGTGTGACGCCAAAGATAGACCCCGGACCAAGCAGTTCAAAAATCTGACGACGACCATCAGGCAGTAATTTTGAAAGCATGACATGACCCGATTGAATGCGATAGACGGCACGGGCCGGATCACCTTCGTCGATAATCACGGTTCGTGGAGGGACCTCCATCGGGCGCCCCGCCACTTTTCCATCAATTTGAGGGGATGTGTTTAGATCCATGACGCAACTCCAACCAGACGTAAATGAATCAGAGACACATCAAAGACTGGCTGAATAAACAATCCGGACGAGATCAGCCGTATTGCGCGCGCCAATTTTTTCCATAATGCGCGCACGATGAACTTCAACCGTACGTGGGCTTATCCCGAGCTGTCGCCCCGCTTCTTTATTTGAAGCGCCCAATGCTATTTTTTTCAAAACATCACGCTCGCGCGGGGTTAGACGGTCTCCACCACGAAAATTCGTTAAATCAACTTTCGCATTGGGTTCACTGTGATGATCGTCGATAACCTGTTTGATGCGGCCGACAACTGAGTCCGCAGCGCATGGCTTTGAAACAAAGTCGCAGGCACCTTTCTTCATGGCGTTTACGGCCAGTTCAACATCAGGAGCGTCAGCCATTGTCACAATAGGGGTTGCAACACGTGAACCAAGATCACCGAGAAGATCAGGGTGGCTGTTTCCTTTGACATTCAAATCAATCAGCAAACAATCGGGCGTGCGCGACCTCATCGCCGCGAGCAAGGAAGGCCCGTCAGAAAAAGAGGTGACACGATATCCTGCGGTCTCAAGACCTGACGCCACAGCGCTTCTGAACGCTAAATCATTATCCGCAATATAGACTTCCTGCCCTAAAACGCTTTCTTGTCCCATAGCATAACTCCTGACAAAGCTTAGTCGTCATCTGCCAATAATTTTGGCAGAACCGTGCCTATGCTTAAATTTCGAGAACCAATTCCATGCCGAAAGGGAAGGTCCCTTCAGCCACTCATGGAGATAAAACGCCCGTCACGCGATTTGGTTGCGTAGTTAGCCCTTCAGACGTCTCACGGAGGGATGGGTCAGCACTAATGCTAGGTTGTGAGCGCAGCCGTCAGCCTTTCAACGGCAAGCTTCAGATCATCGGCCTTCCTTAAAAAGCAAAGTCTTAGCCAGGGATCTTGGCTCTTTGTAAAGGCTGTTCCCGGCGCGAGCCCCACATTGGCTTTATCAATGAGCGATTTTGCGAGAGCCATTGAATCGGTTGCCCCCTCCACGCGGAAATAGAGATAGAATGCGCCTTCAGGAACCATGAAATAGAGATTGGACAACCCACCGAGCGCCTTACAGACAATTTCACGGCCCTCATGAGCGCGGGCAATTTGATGATCAATAAAATTCTTGCCGTGATCGATGGCTGCAATCGCCCCCCGCTGCAGGAAGGTCGGAACGCCCGAGGACGAATATTGAATTAGATTTTCGGCGGTTTGCGCGAGCGCCGGTGGGCATTCAAGCCAGCCGATACGCCAACCGGTCATGGCCCAGTTTTTTGAAAAAGTTTGAACAAACATGATGCGATCATCTTCATCCATCACATCGTGGAATGAGGGCGCGCGCTTAGCACCTCCGAATACAAACTGGCTGTAAATCTCATCAGCGATGATCCAGAGCCCGTGGCGGCGCGCGAGAGACAGAACATCTTTCAATTCTTGCAAGGTCGCGGTCCAGCCCGTCGGATTAGAGGGCGAATTGATCACGATGGCGCGTGTTTGCGGTGTCACAGCATCAGCGAGCCGATCAAGATCAAGAAACCAACGGCCTTTCTGATTGTCGCCGGAGAGACCCATCGGGACATCAACCGGCACGGCACCAATCGCCATCGCCGCGCCATTGAAATTGGGCCACGCCGGCGAAGGGATGATCACCTCGTCGCCTTTTGACAGCGCAATCCGCATAGCGATTTGCATCGCATGCATGCCCCCAATCGTGCAGAGGAAACGATCCGGTGAAAATGTCGTCTCATATAGCGAGGACATATGGCGGGCGATGGCCTCGCGAAAGGCGGGAATCCCTCGATTGGGCGTATAGAAGGTCTCTCCCGCCGCAAGCGAGCGCGTCGAGGCTTCGCTGATAAAGGACGGGGTCGACATGTCGCCTTCGCCTGCCCAAAGCGGAATAAGACCGGGGCGGCCCCACCCATAAGTCACGGCTTCGAGAATACCGCTTCCCGGGACGCCCGCAGCCTCAGGGGAAATCGAAGAGATCAGATCAGAATTCCGCAACATTATCACTCGCCTCACAGGGGCCACGCTCAAGATCCCTATCTTTCATAAAGTAGCGCTGCTTGCCAGAGTGGTTTCGACCTGAAATTGTTCTCCCCTGAGCCCCGACCATACGGGGCCTTATAAAACGGGACGAGGGCTGAGGCGGATGATTGCGGGCTGGGTCATCATTTTGGTAGCTCTCATCTATTTGTCGGCCTTGTTCACGGTTGCCCATTTTGGCGATTTGTTTGGCGAGCGCCTGCTCAATGGTCGGCTTAGATCGACAATCTACGCCCTGACGCTGGCGGTCTATTGCACCTCATGGACTTTTTTTGGCTCCGTTGGCCTTGCCTCCCTGACGGGGCTCGATTTTCTCGGAATATATCTCGGGCCCATTCTTGTAATCGGCTTCGGCCACGGCTTTGTGCGGCGGGTTGTTCAGCTCACAAAATCCCAAAACATTCTTTCAATCTCCGACTTTGTCGCCGCGCGTTATGGCAAAAGCTCTCGCGTGGCTGCGCTTGTTGCTTTCATCGCGGTGATCGGATCGATCCCCTATATCGCCCTGCAATTGAAAGCGATCACAGTATCTCTGAAGACGCTGCTTGATGCCGTACCCGGCAGTGTCGCGGGCGTCTCCACGCCGACATCCGGCGCGCTAGCTTTAGCTGTTGCGGTTGTCTTGGCGGGGTTCACCGTGACATTCGGCACGCGGCACATTGACTCGCGTGACCATCACACAGGCCTAACACTTGCGGTTGCGTTTGAATCAGCCATCAAACTTGTCGCGTTTCTAACTGTCGGCGTTTTCGTTGTTTGGGGCATGTTCGACGGAATAGGGCCTTTGATCTCGTTGATTGAGGCACGCCCCGATATCACGCCACTCATGGAGCGGAGCAGCGGATTCACAACCGTTCTTGCGATGACGCTTCTCTCTTTCCTGATCATTCTCCTCTTACCGCGACAATTCCATATGACGATGGTGGAAAATCGCGATGAGCTCGATACGAAACGGGCAGCGTGGATGTTTCCTGCCTATCTCGTGTTAATCAATCTTTTCGTTATTCCGATTGCGCTGGGATCCAATCTTATCTTCCCGCCTGGAATGATTGATCGTGACATGGCGATCCTTGAATTGCCCCTGAAAGCGGGAAATGGATTAATTGCCCTTATCGTCTTTCTTGGTGGATTATCAGCGGCGACCGCTATGGTCATTGTCGAGTGCGTTGCTCTTGGCACAATGATTTCCAACGACCTCGTCATGCCGTTACTGCCAACAGGACGGCGGCTCTTGCGTGATCGCGCCGGTGATCTCGGCAGCCAGATTCTTTGGATTAGACGTTTCGGGATCGTTGCTATTCTGTTTCTTGGTTTTGTATATTTTCGATCAACGAGCGACGCAGCGTTAGCCTCCATCGGACTCGTTTCCTTCGCGGCGATTGCACAAATCGCGCCGTCTTTCTTTGGCGGTCTATTTTGGCGACGCGGGACCGCCCTCGGTGCCACGGCTGGATTGATATCTGGAGTGATGATTTGGATTTATACGCTTGTCTTGCCTAACCTTGCCAATCCTGCGCTGTTCGGAATTGATGACCTCTTGCGCTATGGGCCACTCGGCATCACGGCGCTTAAACCAACATCTCTTTTTGGTGCTGATCTATCGCCGATCGCGAATGGGGCATTTTTCAGCCTCCTCACCAACTTAATCTTCTACATCGCATTTTCTTTTGTCATAGCGCCAAGTCAGATCGAAACATTACAAGCCAATCTCTTCGTTAACACGAGAAACCCCCTTAAAAACTTTAACTTTCGAATTTGGCGAACATCTCTCACAATCGGTGAATTGAAAAAAGTTGTCGCTCGATATCTTGGTGTTGAAAGAACAAATACCGCATTCTCGACCTATCCGGGTATTGTTGGTAATGACGAACAACTCGCGACGATTGAAATCATCCGTTTTGCTGAATTTCAGCTTGCGTCGGCAATCGGTGCTGCGTCTTCCCGGCGTGTTCTTTCAATGCTTCTTTCAAAAGGCAATGTGACCCGATCTGACGCCTTGCAGCTACTTGATGAAGCATCAGCCGCGCTTCAGCAGAATCGCGAACTGCTACAGCACGCACTCGATCATGCTCGGCAAGGCGTAACCGTTTTCGATTCAAATCAGAATCTCTTGTGTTGGAACCGAGCTTTTCAAACCTTGTTTGATCTTCCCGACCATATGATCCATGTCGGCACAACACTCGAGAGTATTATTAAATTCAATATATCTCGAAATTTTTATGGCCCAGGTCCAGGCGAAATCTATTTCCGGCGCCGTTTTGAAAGCTTTATCAATGACACTCATCCGGTTCGGATTCGTACTTATCCGGACGATCGGTGGTTAGAGATTCGAGCTGAACACCTTCCCGATGGCGGCATTGTCACGACCTACACCGATATTACCGAGACAGTGAAAGCCGAGGAAGAGCTCTCATCGGCCAATCAACTTCTAGAAAGTCGCGTCAGAGAGCGGACCGAAGAATTATTGCGTCTTAATCGTGAACTCTCCGAAGCTAAGGCAGAGGCCGATGATGCCAATCTATCCAAGACACGATTTCTGGCTGCGGC
>CANGSG010000002.1 GCA_947456435.1 Hyphomicrobiales bacterium | reverse complement strand
GACCAGTTTTTCTTTTCATATTTTGTTTGCACCTGTCCTAAAAATTTTGAGTCTTCCTTTGGTTGGTAATCATGTTTACAAACCATCACCGCCTTTGTGGGGTCTGCGAGATCAAATAATTCAGAAAAATCTGTCATTGCGAGCATGTCGCAATCGAGAAATAGCGACCAACCTGCGAAACCAGAAAGATAAGGTACAAGAAACCGGGAGAAGGAAAACTCGGTCGATTGAAGCGCATTTCGATCTCTTGAAAAGCAGCTCGAAAGATTACGTAAATTCAATGGCGTGAAACGAACGGGTCGAGATGATTTCTCCAAAATACTTTGGCAAAGCACATGATAAGATACGATTTCATTTCGATCAAAGCCGATATAAATATCTAACGCCACTGACACTGCTACTACCTCAACGTTTAAAAGTTGACACTAAAAACTCAAGACGTTCACGAATTTGTTCAATAACGCCAGTCCAATTCATGGCCTCATTTTGACGAAACAATTCGACCGAGCTATACCATGGCATTCTCTTGCCGGAATAACCATAACGCCATTCCGGCGATGCTGGCACCATTGTCCAACATTCTTTTCCAATCGCACCTGCGATATGTACATTTGTGTTTTGTACAGTAATGATCAGATCCATTTGATCCACGATTGCGGCCAAATCGTCAAAATCCCGCATATCGGAATGCGGAAGAGAGTGGATTGCCTTGCCTGTCGCGCGCTCAAAAGCTGCGATTTCTGAGCTGACATCTCCATGTTGAATATTTATAAATTCTACGCCTTCTAAGGCAACTATAGGTTCCAATTCTTGCAATTTGATCGATCGATGCTGTACACGCGTAACATTCGTCCCTCCGCGCCAGGAGAGGCCCACGCGCGGTCGTTTAATCTTGAGACTTTCTATTATCGTGGAAATTTTTTTCTGCGCCTGAGAGGATGCTCTGAGAAACGGTTCGCGTGAAAACTCATTATGTGATTGGCGAAAGAGATAGCCTAAACTGCCCGAGGGGATCGTAAAATCAAATTCAATACAGCGTTGTGGTTGAAACATATCGTAGGTACAAATTGATAGTCCCGGAAATGAGTTTTTAAATAATTTTTCAAGACGGCCATCGAGAATGATTGCGACTGTCTTTGATAGAGTTAACAATTCAGGTAATGTTGAGAGAAACATAATGACATCGCCGACGCCTTGTTCGGCAATTATCAATATAGATTTATTTTTTAGATTTTTCTTTTCTTCGACATAGGTAAAAAATTTATGATAGGGCTTCGATTGTTTTCTTTCGGCATTAATAAAAAGAGGATCCGACCACCGCTTCTCATAACCAATCCATCCTTGTTCAAAATTTCCTAGGGTGAGGTCTACAAGCGCTAAACCGCTAATAGCCTCCGCAGAGGTAGGTTTTATTTTCAATACTTTATTAAAACAATCTTTTGCCTCTACCAATTTCCCGCTATGATTATAGGCCGTAGCGAGATTAATCCATATTTTAGGATCATTCTCGTCAATCGAGAGGGCTTTGTTATAAGAGTCAATCGCCTCTTTGAAATGCCCCCCACTTTCGAGGCAGTTTCCTAAGTTATAAAATATATCTTTTGACGGGCCGTATTTTAAAAGGCAATTTTTGTACTGAAGACTAGCATCGGCAATTCGTCCCAAATTTTTTAAAATAACAGCACGATTAAAATCTAAGAAATAGTTAGATTCACTCAATTTGATGTATTTATCAATAGAATCTAAGGCCAATTGATTTTCATTATTTTCAATAAGCGCAATTAAATAATGTGAGAAGAACTCTAATTTGTTGGTGTTTTTTTCCCATAACAAACGAGATCGCTCAAGATATCGGTTAGCGTCCTTTTGATATCTCAAAATTTCTAAATCTATTAGAATTGCTTCTTCCCGTTTTGGGAATTTTTTTGAAATTTCGGAGAGAATTTTTTGACTCGTTGAAATCTGTTGAGCTGGCATGAGTTTTACAACAAGGCTGTGGGCCAGCTTAGGTGTCTGCGTAACGAAATCAATGAACGGTGCGAGATCATCGAGATCCCAATATTTCGAATAATTTAGAAAGAAGGAATAAATGTGAGGCTCGCCTATTCGCGCGTTTATAACAGATTTGAAAAATGCTTTCTTTGCCAGCTCTGGCTTATTCGTCTCCAGCAGAAACTCGGCATAAACGAAATTAGTTGTTGGATTTTTGGGCTCATATTTCAGCGCGGCCTCGTAAAGGGTGGCGGCTTGATCTGATTGCCCCTTGCCACGCAGCAGTGCCGCTTCGTTCAATAAACGTGTGATGCGTTCGGTTCTGTCACCAGCAGTCATAAACGGGCCTTGTGATAAACAAAAGCCCCGGCAGTTTCCTGCCGGGGCTCTATTACGACCTAATCGTTAGATCAGAAATCGCGCTGAATGCGGAGGTAGCCGCCATTCGTCGTAACGCTTGAGGTTGTCGACGAAGCAATTTCAGGAGTTACTGTCAGGCCTTTTGCAACGGTGATTGCGTACTGAGCAGCGTAGCGAGTCGTTGTCGTATCAGCTGTATCAGCTGCAGCTCTTGTTACTTCCTGACCGGCGAGGAGATTTACCTTACCGTTACCGACTGGCAAAGAAGCCTTTACGCCAAGAGCTGATGTCTTCGAGTAATTTGAACCATTGTAATCGGTTGTATCGTCACCCGAAACTGCAACTGACCTAGATGCGCCATAAGCATAGCCGCCGTAAACCGCTACGGTAGCAGGGCCTGCATTAAGTTTAGCAAGCGCTGTTACAGCATAACCCTGGCCCTCGGTGCCAGTCGTTGTACCACCCGAACGCGGGGCTGTTGAAGCGGCAGCAATGCTCAAAGATGCAGGGCCGGCGGTCGTTGACAATGAAGCAACGAGATCTGGACGATATGTTTCGTATGATCCGGCGGTTGCTGAAGCGTTGCTTTCAACGCCAACCGACAATGACGACGAACCAAGGGCCGCTGTGTAGAGCAGCGTGTTCACTGTGTATGAACCACCAATCTGCTGGGAGAGTGTGCCTTGATCAAAATCGAGTTCCGAGTACTTCAAGCCTGCAGTGAACCCACCAGCCTGAAGGTTTGCCCACTCGAGACCTGTCGCAGTGTTGTTAAGAGCAAACGACGACTTGATTGCACCGATATCTGAGTTGTTCGCAGCATCGACCGCAAGCTGGGCACGACCATTCATCATATTGGTCGAATTCGTTGCCGAACGCATACCGAAGTCTGCACGAACATAACCTGAGAACTTAATGCAGGTTTCGCCGCCAG
The DNA here is from genome assembly GCA_947456435.1 of Hyphomicrobiales bacterium. Classification (GTDB taxonomy): domain Bacteria; phylum Pseudomonadota; class Alphaproteobacteria; order Rhizobiales; family Beijerinckiaceae; genus CAIUPE01. Next base: position 37,179 of record CANGSG010000002.1, on the reverse strand, counting down.
GAATCTGGAAGTAGCCAGCGCCGAAAGCGGGGCAGCCAGTGGCAGCCTTGGCAGCCGGAGCGCCCTTCTTGGCAGGGAGGTCGGCAGCGTATGCCGAGCCAGCAACGATGAGGGCTGCTGACGAGAGGAGGAGTGAAGAAAGCTTCATGATCGCTATCCATTTCTGTTTTAAAAAGTGACGGTGGTACGCAAGACCCGATCCACCGCCGTTTCGACCATGGGAAAATGAGGGAATACGCTCAGGAATACAACCTTAAGTTGCAGTTTGCGGGTGCTTTGCGGGGAGGTGTGGCGATTGTGCCACAATCAGCGGTTGTTATTTGATCAAGTCATTGAAAAATATGGATAATTTTACTTCTTAATGAAGTCTAAATTTGGCGTTTTTTATCTATTTTGGGCAGATTTGAACCCAAAAGCGCTACCGATCTCACTTCGTCCGCAAAGGCCCCGCCACGGAATTGCGCAACTCTAGGGGGTGCTGTTGGCGTGATCGCTGCAGGTTTGAGCCGAAACTCGATCTACCGGCCGGCCAAGAGTTGGCAGTAGGAGCGAAGCGTCTCACTCGTCATCTTCGCGAGCGAAAAATGCGCCTCCACATGGGCGCCGGCGCGGGACCCTAGCGCAGCCTTCGCATCAGTTGTCAGTGAAAAAACATCGGCCAAAGCGTGTGCTAAAGCCTTGTCGTCACCTGGCGGGACCCGCCATCCCGTCCGCGCTATGTCTTCACAATCTGGAGGAGCGAGCACCGTCTCGGGCACCGCACCAAGATCAGAGACGATAACCGGTGTTCCCAGCGCCTGTGCTTCGACCGCTGATCGACCAAAGGCTTCTGGCTCTGTCGAAGGCACCGCAACCACATCTGCCAACGAAAAAGCGGCGGGCATGTCAGCGCAATGACCCACAAGCCGAATATGATCCTGAAGATCGAGCCTGCGGATCAGCTCTTGCAACTCGTCGACATAGGCGTCACGCCCCTGCGCGTCACCCGCGAGGACAACGGTAAAATCTTTCACCCCCAGATCGATGAGCCGCCGCGCCGCGCGGATCAAAACACGTTGCCCCTTCCAACCTGTCAAACGCGCTGCAAGTAGGATGATCGGGCGACCTGGTTCAACACGCCATGCCTGACGTAAAGCGGTTCGCCGTTCAGAAGATATAGCTTCTTGTGAAAATCGAATCAGATCCGTACCCCGATGAATGACATATACCTTATTGCCCGCAAAGGGATGAAGTCTTTCGATTAGGGACGCCGTGTAATGCGAATTCGCGATCACAATATCGCCGCGCGCCATAACAGAATTATAAAAAACCTTTAAAAATGACGAACCCGAATAACTGCCGTGGTAGGTCGTAACGAAAGGAATGCCGATCTGTCGCGCGGTAAATAAAGCACTCCAAGCGGGGGCCCTCGAGCGCGCATGAATGAGATCTACTTTTTCCTGCGCGCACAACATGCGAAGTCGGCCAATATTTTTAATCATGGTGAGCGGGTTTTTCGTGCCCGCCGGGAAAGGAATGATAACGCCGCCCTTCGCTTGGAGCTCGGAGGCTAGACGCCCCCCTTCCGTGGCAACTAGCGCGCGGGCGCCCACCGCAGCCAAGGCCTCGGCAATATCAACCGTCGTTCGCTCGGCGCCCCCGGCATCAAGCCGCGGAATGATCTGCAAAATCGTGCGGCCTTTCAGGGAGGACACTAATTCCGCAGTGATTTTGCCCTCAGCAGTCGTCACGCTCAGGCTCTCCCTCGTCGAAATTCAAAACAAATCTGATCCGGGATTACCCGATCCCCCTCCCGCTGCCAAATCAACAGAACCACGCCCGGAGGAATGCGCCCACAAGAATAGCTCAATCTCATTGAACGAAGCCCCCTATTCTGTGCTAGACGACCAACACTATCATCGAGTTCCATCAGCCAATGCCGCTCTCCACATCCCAGAGGTCCGCCATCTTGCCTTTTTTCAGAGAGGCAACAGGCTTACTGGCCTTCAATGCGCTTCTGTGGTGGGTCATCCCGAGCATCGTTCTCGGCAATCTCCATGTCGACACCCTTGAGGCGGCCTTTTGGACGCATGATCTCGCCTTCGGTTACTGGAAGCATCCGCCGCTTCTCACTTGGCTCATTTATCTTATCTTTATTCCAGGGCCGCTCTCGATCCTCTCCCTATTGCTCCTCAGCCAGATCATAACACTCTCAACGGCCTTCTTTATTTGGAGAACAGCCTCCGAAATCGCTGGCAACAATGCGGCCCGATTGGCGCTGGTTCTTTTTTTGACGTCGCCGCTTGCATCGTTCTACGCGCTTCAACTCAATCATAATACGGTGCTTGCACCCTTCATAGCCGCGACACTGTATTATGGGTACCACTATCTTGAAACACGAAGCTTAAAATCTAACCTGAGTCTCGGGCTAGCCATAAGTCTAGGACTTCTCGCAAAATATGAAATTATTTTTGCACTCATACCTCTCATCGCATTAGCACTCATCATCCCCCGCTATCGATCGACATTCTTCGAAGTAAAAAGCTACGGGGCACTTCTTGTTGCCCTCCTAATATTTTCGCCGCATCTCCAATGGCTTTCCGCAAATGATTGGCCCAGCTTCAAGCGCGCCGTTGACTCTGCCCCAATGGCAACAAAGCTCGATTTATTCGAGAGCCTATGGGGATTTTTCTGGGGGTTGATCACGGTGATTGCGACGCCGCTCCTCGCCCTCGCTGCGTTAAAGATCAATGGACTTAAGATACTGAAAGAACGCCAAAAGGATGAACCTCATAAAATAGGTCAAATCATTGTTCTGGCGCCTCTGATTGGGCTCATCGCCGCAAGCCTTGTGACGGGGCAATTTGTGAAAGCACTGTGGCTCTTGCCGCTGGGCCCCGCCATCGCGATCGGCCTTGGCACATTGGGTTCGAACGCGACGCTCAAAGCATCAACGCAATTGAATAAGATGGCAATTACCGGCATGACCGCGCTCTTCGCTCTATTTTGGATTTATCTCAGTCTGGGAGATCTGATAGCGCGCCCGCATGAGGCATTCTTTTCGAATACCAAACCCCTTGCGACCCAAATTCAAAATATGTGGAGCAGGCAACAGTCTAAGCCGCTTGCTTGCGTCATTATCAATGAACAGAAGATCGGCGCCTCACCCTTTCTCTGGCTCCCGTCAAAGCCCCTCATGCTCGAAATACCTCCAACGCCTTGGGGAACGAAAAACCATATTGCTGATTGTGAAAAAGCCGGTGCCATTGCGGTCAGTCTCGATGAAGGCGCGGATATGAAAAAATTCTTCCCGCGCCTTTGTCCCAATAGGCTCGAACCCATCAAGATCGCATCACTCTTGGGACGCAACGCTGATTTCTGGCCGGGGCACATTTCATATCTTCCCCCGTTGGGTGAAAGCTGCCCATAAAACTAAGAACTACTACAAAAAAATATTGTGGTTATTATTTCTTAAGCGCGTCGAGGTTCCACCGCCGGTGACCCCAAAGCCACAAAGAGGGTTCTTCCCGTATCCAGCGTTCGAACTGATTTTGAATACGACGCGTTGTTTCAAGAATTTCATCATCGCGGCTCGGAAGACGTTGAAGGTCCAATCTCACCGCATCAATTCGGAATTTCCGACAATCGGTTCTAATCGCGCGAATGGCGACAATCGGGGTATTATAAAGCCGCGATAATAATGCAGGAAAAGTCGTCACACTCGTTGGCAGTTGAAAGAAATCAACAAAAACACCATGAGAATCTCTGAGATCAGCCATAATCGCAACCGAATAGCCTTGCGAGAGCCCCCGCCTCACTTTGGTAATCGTCTCAAGACCTTTTGAATATAGTCCGCCTTTATAAAAGTGTGCACGCAATTGATGAACATCTTCATCGACAAGCGGATTGAGAATTTTTTGATAAACTCCCATCAAGGGCTTACCAAATCTTTCCGCGGCAATCGCAGGGACTTCCCAATTGCCCGCATGAAGCCCAACAAAAATAGCCGGCTGTTCGCTTTGCATGATGGCGAGTACATCATCAGAAAAATTATAAGTCACCGCATGCGGATCATCAGCAATCTGTTGAAGCGCCACGGCTTCTATAGCGGTGCGCCCGAGATTGTCCCACATCCGATCAAGAAGGGCGGCGCGCTCTAAGGCAGATAATTCCGGCATCGCCGCTTCAAGATTTTTCATCGCCCGCCGATGCCGGTGAAGGCGCGGCGCAACTAGGCGCCATAATGCCGCGGACAGGCCATCGATCCACCGAGCAGGCACATGATTGGCAAGCCACACCCCCAGAGTGAACAGGCGATGCTCAACTTTATGCCGGAACAGGATTTTATCAGGCATGAAACTGCAAATCATAGAGGCGCGCATATTTGCCGGCCTGGGTTAGAAGTTCCGGATGCGTACCTTGCTCCACGACTACGCCCGCATCGAGAACATAAATTTTGTCGGCATGAATGACAGAGGCAAGGCGGTGCGCGATCATCAGAACGGTACGACCCCGCATCAAACGCGCAAGCGCTTCTTGAATGAGCGCATCCGATTCAGCATCGAGCGCCGATGTCGGCTCATCCAACAAAAGGATCGGAGCATTTTTTAAAAAAGCGCGGGCAATGGCAAGGCGTTGCCTTTGTCCGCCTGAGAGCCGTCCGCCAAATTCACCGACCGACGTTTGATAACCATCCGGCAAACTCATGATGAAATCATGGGCGGCCGCATCCCGCGCAGCCGCTTCTATATCCTCTTGCCTCGCTGTCGGACGGCCCATCAAAATGTTTTCAGCAATGGTCCCATCGAAGAGAAATACATCCTGGCTCACGAATGAAATCGCCTCATGAAGTGAGGTCAGATCGATGCCTGACAGGGGCTGATCATCGATCCGCAATTCCCCAGCCTGCGGCAACCAAAAGCGCAAACACAAATTCAGCAAAGATGATTTGCCGCTACCTGATGCCCCGACGAGAGCGGTTAAATGGCCGCCCTCCGCCGTTAATGTCACGTCACGCAGCACGGGCTCTTCAGGCCGATAACCGAATGTAACATGCGACAACGTGATCGTTCCTTTCCCGAGCTGGAAAGCCTTTTGGGTGAGCTGCGGAACAACCGGTTCACGGTCAATGATCTCATAAAGCATTTTCACGCCAACCGAGGCACCTGCTAGTTGAAGGTGAAGCCGCGCCAGGCGCCGCGCTGGCTCTGTTAACATCAGCAAGGCGGTTACAAATGCAAAAAATTCACCGGGCGTTGCGCCTTGATGAATAACGCGCCAACCGCCGTAAAAGACAACGCTCGCAACAGCAACACCTCCGAGCGTATCCAGCAGGGGAAGCGTAACAGCCTGAACAGAAGCCAAGCGGTTTGAAAGCTTGCGGACACGATCGACTGCGGCTGCCATTCGCTTTGTCATCATGGGCTCTAAGCCAAAAGAGCGGACGACCCGAATGCCTTGCAGTGTTTCCTGCATGGTCGCGAGAATTTCAGAAACGGTCTCAACTTCCCGCCCAAATAACTTACGCATACGCGACAAAAGACGTGTGATAACACCCACAAGCAACGGCACACCAATGAGAGCAATTGCCGTTAACACACTGTCTTGTGTCAACATCACAACAAGGAGACTAATGACCGTAAAAAGGTCGCGCCCCAAAGACGTCGCAATAAGATTAAGGGCCGCACTCGCTGCGCGCGCGTTATGGGTAATCCGTGTAATGAGATCTGACGACGCATTGTCCTGGAAAAACGCCATATCCTGCTTTAAGAGCGCCTGATAAATTCGGTTTTGAGTTGCAGCAATTATCTTATTGCCAATTCGTGCCAAAATAACTTCTTGGCCATATGATGCGGCACCCTTGGCGATATAAATGACAATGACACTCACGCAAATTGCAACCATCATTGTCTCGTTGCGTGCAATGAAAACATCATTGATGAGATCGCGCATCATCCACGCGCTAAAACCCGTGGCGCCCGCGACAAGAAACATGAGGCCCAAGGCAATCGCGTATTGCCAGGCATAGACACGAAAATTTTCAGCGATCAATCTTTTGAGGATTGAAAAATCGTCAAAGGATTTCGCAAAATGTTTCTTCAGCATCAGAGCCTATTCTTAAAGCGCGACAGCCCATTCACCGAATGCGGCGCGGAGAGGGGCACATAGAACCAAGCCCCCGCCCCTGTCCAGACCTTGCAAGGGAAAAGGGTAAATCTGAGCAAATTGGGGCAGTTATAGGCCCGATTCGGGTCTAGATCGGGGCATGCGAACACCAAAGACAAGGAGCCCGACCAATAAGAGCCCGGAAACCGCTGCCCCGCCAAAGAGCCAATCAACCCCCCAGGTATCAATCGCCATGCCCATCAAGGGCGGCGCGATAATCTCCGCGACCCCATAGGAAACGAGGATGGCGCGCGCAACATCAAACACCGATTCATCCGTCAATGCCGAATAAGCGAGCCCACCATAAAGAGGATAAGTCGTCAAAGCCGAAGCGCCCCAAAGCGCCACAAGCGCGTAAAGCCAAAAGCCCGCACCTGTGGTGAACACGAGACCGCAGGCAGCGAAGGCGGAAAGCGCCGCCAGGCCGACCAAAAGCACAATGGGATTTCGGCGTTCGAGCACGCGGCCCAACAAAGGTTGCATAAAAGTAGCACCCGCCATCACAACCACACCGATAATGGGCACGAGATCCGCAGCCAATCCCCGGTCAGCACCATAGGCAGGATAGAAGGTTACAAAGATAGAGAATAAAAGCCCCGAGATAAAAACACCCGCGAGCGGCACGCTGGCCTTGCGGAGAATTCTCAACGCATGACCTGCTTGTTTATCTTTTTGATGCGGCTCAGTCGCGGGAAGCGGCGCAAGACCAATCAAGAGCGATGCGACAAAAACCATCGCCCCGCCAAGCACGAGCGCCAAGACGGAGGCGGGATCGACAAAAGTCAACAAAGCCTGCGCACCCAATATGCCGAGCATGGCTGCCGCAATATAAATTGAGAGCGCTGTCATGCGGATCGAATGATGCGCGCGACCAGCCACCCAACTTTCCGCGATGATGTATGAGATACCGATTCCGAGCCCTGCAAGGCTTCGACCCGCAGCCCAAAGATACGCATTGTCGGAAAGAAGAACGACAAGACCAAGGCACATCAAAGGGAGAAGGAGCAGGCCAGAGAGGCGATACCCTGATTTCCGAACGAGCGGCGGGCCTATAAAATAGCCTAAAAACATCCCCGCGAAATAAATCGAGCCAATAGTGCCCAAAAGCGAATTCGGCATATGATTGATCACAGCAAGAACCGGCATCACCGTCATGCCGATGCCGTTCGACATCATGAAGAAAAACATCCAGACGAAAACAGGCCACAAATCAACAAGCCGCTTCGTCTGTGTGGCATCATGGAGTGCCGTCACTGAGAAACCTTTTCCATGGCGCGTGAGTGAGTCAACTCGGTTCGCGCAAATCGTCATCGACAGAAGACCGCGCGAATAACGCAATCATCAATCCCGCACCCACAATCAAACCCGCGCCAATGACGGACTCAATACCGGGCGCTTCATTCCAGATGAGATAGCCCCAAACAGTCCCCCAAATCAGCGTTGTATATTCGAAGGAGGTAACAATATTGGCTTCTTCAAGCCGATAGGCTTCGCCAAGCATCGTCATGCCAATGGCGGCGATGGGACCGCAAGCGCCGATCAACAAAATATCACGAAGACCGGGCATTTCCCATTGCCGTAACAAAAACACAAGGCTGCGATGGCCTTCGTAATTCTGCCCCCAAAGAGTTACAACAGAAGCAAGCGCGCCGGCGGCACAAAGATAAAGAAGATTTTGATAGAACGACATCACGGCCGCTGAATCATTCAAGCCAATGCGCCGCGCTACCACTTGCGCACTCGCATAAGCGAGAGCCGCTACGATCGGCAAAAGAGAGGCCAGCTCAAACACACCACTACCCGGCTTCACCATCACAAGCGCGCCCATAAATCCGATAAGAATGGCGCCCCACCGCACGAGACTGATTTTTTCACCAAGCACCGGACCCGCAAGCGCCGTAACGAAGAGCGGCACCGTGGCATAAAGCGCGATAATATCAGCAAGCTTCATGACAGGAAACGCGAGGAAATAACTCGTGTAGGAACATAACAGCATGCCCCCCCGCAGGATCAAAGCGCCACGCCGTGGTGAATTGAGTGTTTTTATGCCGCCCGCACGATGAACAAGAAACAAAATGAAGGGCAAGGCCGCAAGGCACCGCACAACGATGACTTCGTGAACAGGATAAGAGCCGCTCACCGTTTTAATCACGATGTCTTGAAGGGAAAAGGTAAACACCCCCGCCATCAGCCAAAGAATGGCTTGCGCCCTCTTCGAGATGATCATGATAAAGTCACGCTGATCATCATATCTCCTATTCGCCCCGTTTTGGAAAACGCGCGTCAGATTCAACCACATTCAAATCCATGTGGTTGCGCATGTACCGCTCAGAGGCCTTTTGTAACGGCTGAAAATCCCACGGATAATAATGCCCACGCCGCAAGGCTTCATAAACAATGAGACGGCGGGCTTGTGAGCAACGGACATCGCGATCATAATCGGCAAAATTCCAACGCTTCATAGCAAATGCTTCAAGGCCCCGCAGCGTTGCCGCGTGCGCTTCGCTCTCCGCAAGATTATGAAGCTCATGCGGATCAGCTTCGAGATCGAAAAGCTGCACAGGATCTTTACCGGCAAGTGTCAATTTGAAAGACCCTTTTCGCACCATCGCCATCGGCGCGATCGAGCCCTCGGCTGCGTATTCAACATAGACCGGACGATCCGACGCATCCTTGTTTTCAAGCGCGGGCAACAGGCTCACGCCGTCGAGATCAGATGTAAGGGAGCCATAGTCAATACCAGCAAGATCAGCCAGCGTGGGCATCAGATCGAGCGTCGAGACGGGCGCATCAATACGACGCGCCGTGAAACGGTCCGGCGCATGAATCATCAAAGGCACCCGCGATGAACCCTCAAAGAAACTCATCTTAAACCACAGGCCACGCTCGCCCAACATATCGCCATGATCAGAGGTGAAAACAACAATCGTATTGTCATCAAGATGGCATTCTTTCAACGTCTCAAGCAATTCGCCGATCTTGTCATCGAGATAAGAAATATTAGCGGCATAAGCGCGGCGGCTGTCGCGCACCATGTCGGGCATCACTTTGTAGTTACGCCAGTCCGACATATCGAAGAGCCGCTTCGAATGAATGTCCTGTTCGGCATAAGGAATATCGCCAACACTTAAAGGCGGCACTGTGCCCTCGGGATAAAGGTCCCAATATTTTTTGCGCGCCACATAAGGATCATGCGGGTGCGTGAAACTCACCGTGAGGCAGAATGGTCGCTCGCTCTCTTTGCGTGCGAATTGATAGAGCCGCAATTTCGCGTGATAGGCGACTTCATCATCATATTCGAGCTGATTGGTGATTTCCGCTGTTCCGGCATTCGTGACCGAGCCAAGATTGTGATACCACCAATCAATCCGCTCATCGGGCTTTGTCCAATCCGGCGTCCACCCAAAATCAGCAGGATAAATGTCCGTCGTCAAACGCTCTTCAAAGCCGTGCAATTGATCGGGTCCGACAAAATGCATTTTACCGGAGAGCACTGTCTTATATCCCGCGTGACGCAAGAGATGCGCGAAGGTCGGGATTGAAGACGCAAATTCGGCCGCGTTATCATAGACGCCCGTGCGCGAGGGAAGTTGCCCCGTCATGAAAGACGCGCGCGAGGGCGCACAGAGCGGGCTCGGGCAATAGGTATTTGTGAATCGGACACTGCTTTTAGCCAGCGCGTTTAAGACCGGCGTCTTCAAAAAGGGCGCAGGGCCATCGGGAAACCAGGTGCCGTTCAACTGATCCACCATGATGATCAGAATATTCGGCTTCTTGGCGGGATTCGATTTTGACACCATGGCTCGTCACTCGTCTTCGGTCGTTCTCGGCAGACTTTGTAAAGGGCGCGAAACACCGCGTCACCCCATTCACCCGAAAGGCTCCCACATCGGGGGCGATCGGGTCGATCAAAATCCGACCCTATATGTCGGAATTGACGCGGGTGCCGCCTCGACCTTAAGATTTTGAAAAAATGATTGGTGGAACAAGCGAGTTTAAGGTGAGTTTTAAGATGGCATCCGGCGTGGGAGACCAACGGCAAAGCGGGTTACGGATTGAATGGCCGACCCTAGGTCTGATTATCGGCGTTTATAGCGGTTGGCTTGCCCTCACTTTTTGGGGTCGCGATCTGCCCCTCCCCATCATGATGATCGTCGGCGCAATCCTTCTGGCTTGGCACTCGTCCCTCCAGCACGAAATCCTCCATGGTCACCCAACCTCATCGCGGATGATCAACCGCGCGCTCGCCACCCCGCCCTTGTCGCTCTGGCTGCCTTACGAGCTTTATCGCCGCGCGCATCTTGTTCATCACCGTGACGAACGTCTCACCGATCCGCTTGATGATCCCGAGTCGTGGTATTTCACATCAGAACACTGGGACGATCTACCCCCGCTCGTGAAAGTGCTCTTTAAATTTCAAAATACATTTTTCGGTCGCATGCTCATTGGCCCTGCACTCGCAATCATCGGTTTTTTGCTCAGTGAATTGAAAGCGCTCTTAAAAGGCGATCTAAAAAATCTTGGCCTGTGGGTGCGGCATGTTATCGCCGTCGCCTTGGTGATGATTTGGGTTACCTATATCTGCGGCCTATCACCCTGGCTTTATCTCTTCGGTATCGTTTATCCCGGGACAGCTTTATTACTCGTGCGATCCTTTGCAGAACACCGTGCTGCGGATGATGTTCACGAGCGCACCGCCATTGTCGAAAATGCCACCATCTTGGGGCCGCTTTTTCTTTACAATAATCTTCACTCCGCTCATCACGCCGAACCAACAATGCCTTGGTATGAGATTCCGGCTTGGTATCGAATGAACCGCGATCAGCTCATCGCCGAAAACCACGGCCATGTTTATAATGGCTATTTTGATGTGATCAGGCGTTATCTTTTCACATCCCATCACGAGCCTCGCCATCCGACCAATCGCGCCCCGCGCGCCGACGGATCCATGCCTGCGACATCAAATGGGTAAGCCACTCGCAGCGCTCCCCATGTATAGTGCGCCCGAATTGGAGGACGCGAATACTCAATTCTGGCACGCTCTTGCCGCAGCGCTTCGCTCCCCAACGCTTTCAAATATTCCGCAAGACCTAACGCCAGCGGGAGACCTTCAAAGCCTTTGGTCAAGCCCCGATCTGCTTTTCGCACAGACCTGTGGCTATCCGCTGACCCATGGTCTTTGCGGTAACGCGGCACTCATCGCCACACCGATGTATGATGTTCCTGAGGTTGATGGTTCCTATTATGGCAGCGCGATCATTGTTTCGCGTGCGAGCGCAATCCAAACGCTTATGGATGCCAAAAATTCGATCGCGGCCATTAATGGCTATGACAGCAATACCGGAATGAATTTGTTTCGCATCAGCCTCGCGCGTGCGGGGGCACGCGACCAATTCTTCTCAAAAGTGATGGTGACGGGCGCCCATCGCGCCAGTCTGAAGGCGGTGATCGACGGTGAGGCGGACATCGCAAGCATCGACGTCGTGTCGCTTGCGCATTTCATATCGTTCACGCCGGGTTTGAGCGAGAAGATCAGAATTATTGACTATACACCGAAAACACCCGGCTTGCCCTTCATCACAAGCGGAACCAACAGCAACGCGACGAAGGACATTCTTCGCAAGGCCCTCATAGCGCTTATTCAGCAAACACCACGCGCCGCTTGGCTCGATACGCTCAAGATCAAAAATATCGTAACACTTCCCCGCGCCGCATATGACGTGATTATATCGCTTGAAAGCGAAGCCGCCACTTTGGGCTATCCTGAACTGCGCTAATGCGCTCACGTGAGCGGCATAAAGAAATTTTTATTTAAAAAAAAATAACGCGGCCCGAAGGCCACGTAAAAATGTCTGAAGGATAAAGCGGCGCGGGCGTGGTACATCCGCACGCCCGCTGCCTACCAATGTGATCAAGTCACATTAGATTTTATCGGTAATGCGCGAAACGGTTTCCATGGTCGTCTGCAGCATACGGGCATTGCCGTTATAGACTTGCTGCGAGCGAATCATGTCCATGAGCTCAGTCGTGATATCGACATTCGCCTGTTCGAGCGTACCGGTCATGATATTGCCCGCCTTCGGCGCACCAGCACCCGTGATCGAGGCTGCACCCGAGAGACCCGTTTCCGAATAACGATTGTTACCAATCGCCTTCAAACCCTGATCGCTTGGGAAGTTTGCAATCGATACAAAGCGCAAAGTGTATGTCTTGTTGTCCGAGTAGGTCGCCTGAACCTCGCCCTTCGGGCTGATTGAAAGGCTCTGCAAAACGACATCAGATGTCGGCGCCGTTGCTGCGGAGCCGTCGGAGAGGAGTGTGCCATCCGGCCAATCTTCACCCGAAGCCAAGGACGGCGGAATATTAATGCCAGCTAGCGATGCAGAACTATCAGCCGCCAAAGGTGATGAGCCCGACAACGCAGGATAGCCCTGCACAACGAAGCCACCCGGATCGACAAGATTGCCGTCCACATCGAGGCTGAAGTTACCAGCGCGCGAATAGGTGTTGGCGCCATTGGCGCCCGCCGCTGGATCGCGTGTCACAAAGTAACCGCGGCCATCGATTGCCATATCGGTCACGCGACCGGTTGACTTAAGAGCGCCGGCCGTTGTGTCACGGGCAACGCTTGTTAAGAGAACACCCGCACCCACTGCCGTTTTCGGGTTGGACGCCGGGTCATTCGAGAAGACGTCGCCAAAATTGGCATAAGAGCGTTTGAAGCCGACCGTGCTGGCATTGGCCAGGTTGTTCGACGTTACATTCATTTCTTTTTGCGATGCATTGAGCGCCGCCATAGTGACCGAGAGCATTTAATCCTCCGAGAGATGGGGTTCGATCTGTGAGGATATCAGCAAGTCCCGTGCCAGTTGTTGGAAGCTGCGACAGTCCCTGTTCCTTCCCGACCTTCCCTCTGCCAGATCCATGCCGCCCGAGATTGAGACCGCAATTAAAAATTCTGGCCTGGCACCCGTTCCTTAATTCGACACGAATAAAGGACAGATCCCCATGCTGCACCGGAACGCACTCAAAGCCTACGAACAAGCGGAACAGGACTTCATGGTTGAAGGTGCCGACAATCATCGGCTCGTGGAGATTCTGTTTACCGAGCTTTTGAGCTCGCTCGATCGTGCTTTGCTGGCCATTGAGACAAAAGACCTGGTCGCACGCTCGCGGGCTCAGTCGAAAGCCCTCACGATTGTCGTCTCCCTCGCCGGAAGCCTCGATTTCGAGCGTGGCGAACCGGTCGCAACAACGTTGGCGGAACTCTATGAATGGGCCCGCATCCAGTTGATCGAAGCCAATACGTCCCGCCCCGTCGAGCGCCTGACCGCAGTCCGCAAAAACATTGCGGAAATCGCTGAAGCGTGGTCCATGATCGCAAAACCGGCTGTCAGCGCCGCCTAATCTGGTCGACCGATCCCGAATTTCCGCATTTTCTCGATCAGGGTCGTCCGCTGGATCCCCAGCCGGCGTGCGGCCGCCGATACGGACCCCTCCGCATCTTCAAGCGCCACGCGGATGAATCCGATCTCAAGCGCCGATACATAATCTTTCAGGTTGAACCCTTCGCCGCCACTTAATGTACTGCGGATGGCCTCGTCATCACTCGGACCGACGCCTCCCGGCGCTACGGGAAGATCATCGGTCCCCGATCCGCGGCGCTCGGCAATCGGATCATCGGCAAATTCAGCCAAAGCGTCCCAGATCGCCTCCGTTTCCTCGGCCCGATCAATCGGCTGCCCCGGACGGATGAGACCCGCCATCGTCGCAAAATCGATCGCACGGCCGACAAACAACGCGCCTGCTCTCTCTAATATATTGCGCAGCTCGCGGACATTTCCCGGCCATTCATAGGATTTAAGGGCCTCAAGGGCGCCGTCGGTGAGGATGGGCGCCTTCGGGAAACCCTGCGCCTCGAAACGCTCTATTATAAAGCGTACCAAATCGGGAATATCGGCGAGCCGTTCCTTTAAGGGCGGAAGTACGATCGGGAAGACGTTGATCCGATAATAGAGATCCTCACGGAACTTATGTTCAGCGATCAGCTGGGTGAGGTCGCGATGGGTCGCGCAGACAAAACGGACATCAACGGAGATCGGCTTAGATCCGCCAATCCGGGTAAAGGTCCGCTCCTCGAGCATCCGCAGAAGCTTTACCTGCATCTCGAGCGGCATGTCGCCGATTTCATCAAGGAATAGAGTGCCTCCACCCGACAATTCCATAAGGCCCACCCGGTCTTTGAGGGCGCCCGTGAAGGCGCCTTTCTCATAACCGAAGAGCTCACTTTCTAAGAGATCGCGCGGGATCGCGCCGCAATTAACGGCGACGAAGGGACCATTCACGCGATCCGATTTGGCATGGATCGCACGCGCCACAATTTCCTTCCCGCTGCCGGAAGGTCCTTGAATGTAAATCGTCGATCCGAGGGGCGCGACTTTATCGACCATATCCAAAACGGCACGCATCGCCGGACTCGGAAGATCGAGAAAACGCGAATAATCCTGTCCTGACACGCAATACTCCTCGGACTCCGGCTGTCGATTTTTTGACTGAGCCGCAGAATTACACAAGCCCTATATCGATCCTTGATTGCGAAAGTGTTGCTGAAAGGGGTACTGGCGAACATTTTATGAAATATTTTCAGGTTAAAATTTTGCTAATTTTAACAAAGTGTTAATCGGTTAACGTCGGGCGATAATAACGCCCCTTCCGCGCTTCGCAGAAAAACTTGGCAAGATCGTTGCTTTCAGTGGTTTCCGAGCGGCAATGTCCGAGGGAGACCAAATTATGAGCATGGTATTGTGTTTGACCGACCACCTTGCAGACAGCGAGGCATGGACCACACATCTTCACATGCGCGGCCATGAAACCGCGATGAGTGATGTTAAATCACTAACCGCTCTCAAAACAGATGGCTGGGACCGCGCAGGGCTCTTGCTCTCGCAAGACGCAGCCAAGACTTTGGCTGCCGATGCGCTCGGACTTCCAGGATGGTGCCGCAAACTCAAGGCGGACCGAATCATTGTCGTCGACAAGGCGGGTGAGAAATTCCAGCTCAAAGGCGAGTTCAATGGCTCGGTGTTGCGCCTCACACCTTCGAAACAAGGGTGGCGTTATGCAGCCGAAGTGGCTGCTCGTTTTCTTGATGACGAACAGGCTGTTGCGGCAGGCGATCCGCAAACCTTCAATCTCTTGCGTCTCGCACGCCGTGTGGCGGCCAGCGACGTGACCGTGATGTTGGTGGGCCCAACCGGCACTGGCAAAGAAGTTGTTTCGAAATTTCTCCACCGCGCCTCAAAGCGCGCTCGTGAAGCGTTCATTGCGGTCAACTGCGCGGCCGTGCCCGACACCATGCTTGAAGCGCTTCTCTTTGGTTATGAGAAGGGCGCCTTCACCGGTGCCCATACACCAAACAAAGGTATCTTCCGCGCTGCCGACGGCGGCACATTGCTGCTCGATGAAGTGTCGGAAATGGCTCCTCATCTGCAAGCGAAGTTTCTTCGCGTCTTGCAAGAAAAAGAAGTGACCCCGCTCGGTGGTTCGAAATCAGTCGCAATTGATGTTCGAGTGATCGCAACATCAAACCGCTACATGATGGATGAAGTGAAAGCCGGTCGTTTCCGTGAAGATCTTTATTATCGCCTCAACGTGTTTCCGCTTGCAACAATGGCTCTCTCCGAGCGTCCTGGCGATATTCTGCCGATTTCAATTTCATTGCTCGCAAAGCACACAGGTGGTTTCCCAACCATTCCCGAAATGACCGACGAAGCAATCGAAAAGCTCGAAGCCTATGATTGGCCCGGCAATGTTCGCGAACTCGAAAATGTTTTGCAACGCGCTTTGGTTCTCTCAAGCGGCGCGCCTATCGAAGCGGATCATCTGATGATCGATATGCATGGGCACATTGCGAAGATTGAAGATTTTGATACCAGCCGCCGTCGTGTGGCTGCACGGTGAACGCTGTGTTGAAAGAAGGAAAGACGACAATGGTCCAGATCAATCCAACCGCGCTTTCAACCGATATTCTAACGAAAGCCCAACCGAAGCTTCGTCCTTTCGAAAATATGGGCGGCGATGATTTCGCTAACCAGATGACAAAGGCACTCGGTGAAGTATCAAAAACTCAAAACGAAGCAGACAAAGTGACCAAGGCCTATGAAGCAGGCGACGAGGTCGATGTTACAAAAGTGATGCTTGCGCGCGAAAAATCTTCACTTGCTTTTGAAGCAACCGTTCAGATCCGCAACAAACTCTTAAGCGCATATAAAGACATCACCACCATGCCGGTTTGATGGCGTAACGATAAAAAACTTCAGGCAAGACAGGATACCGGACAATGACTGACGCGAATGTAGTGACCGTACCGCAAAATATTCCTGTTGCGGCGCGTCTTAATCAGGGCTTTGCGGCATTCCGCAGTTTCTTGCGCCAGCCAGCCGTTGTGCGTTCGATGCCGATGATTGTTGTGGCAGCCGTTATTGCCATTGGTCTTCTTGCCATTACCGTATTGCGTGAACCTGCCTATGTCGTCCTCTTTCCGCAGCTTGAAGAGACTGACAAAGCCGCTGTTCTCCAAACACTCACCGACAAAGGCATCAAGGCAAAACTCGACGGCACAACGGGTCAAATGACGGTTCCGCGGGCTGATTTTTATCGCGCGAAAATGATGTTGGCGTCCGCCGGTCTGCCAAAAGCCTCAAGCTCCGGCTATGATCTTTTAGGCCAGATGCCGTTGGGTACAAGCCGCTCCGTTGAAGCGGCAAAACTGCGTCAAGCACAAGAAACCGAACTCGCGCGATCAATCATGGAAATCCGTGATATCGAAAGCGCACGCGTCCATTTGGCGGTTCCCGAGCGCTCCGCCTTTGTGCGCGATCAAGCCCCACCATCGGCCTCCGTGGTTTTGAAACTCTCTCCCGGCCGTGCGCTCGGCCAGGGCCAGGTTCAATCCATCCTTCATATGGTGAGCTCAAGCGTGGCCTTCATGCCCGTTGAGAATGTCACCGTTGTCGACCAATTCGGTAACCTTCTTTCCGGTCCAAAACATGACGCCGATATTGGTCTCACATCGCAGCAGCTTGATCACAAGATGCGCGTCGAGAAAATGTTGCGCGAACGCGTCATGAATTTGTTGGTTCCGATTGCCGGCGAAGGCAATGTCAACACCGAAATCAATGTTGATCTTGACTTCACGCGCATGGAGCAGACACGCGAATCATTCGACCCGCAAGCGCAAGCCATTCGCTCGCAACAAGATTCATTGCAGGAAAGCGCTGAAGGTCGTGCCAAAGGCATTCCCGGCTCCACGTCTAATCAGCCGCCGCCGGCCCCTAATGTTTCAACCGCGCAAGGTGCTGACACGGCGGCATCAACCGATACAAACAAGAATCGGTCATCAACTTCGGTACGTAACTTTGAAGTGAGCCGCGAGGTGAAGTCTATTCGCGCAGCACTCGGCGATATCAAGCATCTCTCCGTTGCCGTCGTGTTACGTTCGCAAATGACGACTGATGCCGAAGGCAAGCCCGTTGAAAAGCAGATGACGGATGACGAGCGCAAGCACATGACAGAAGTCATTGAGCAGGCGATCGGCTTCAGCCAGGAACGCGGCGATAAGGTCACGCTCGTTCAAAGCCCCTTTGCACAAGAATTGCCTGCCCTCGAACGTTCATGGTTTGATGCGCCTTGGCTCGAAGATGCGATCAAGCAGCTCGGCGTGCTCGCCATCCTCGCGATCATCGTCCTCGGTGCGCTGCGTCCGTTCCTTTCCCGCCTTCTCACGATGTCGGATCTTGTCTCGTCACCTGACGAAGCGATGCTCGGCGATGGTGAGACCGTGCAGGTTCGTGAAGGCGAGACTCTCGAAGAGATCAAGGCGCGCCTCAAGCCGAAGAAGGGTGGTATCTCGGTCGATCTTCTTGACACGGCGAACACCTATGACGACAAGATTGCGCTGATCCGTATGCTCGTTGGCGATGACTCCGGTCGTGTGACCGCCGTGTTGAAGTCAATGATCCAAAAAGAAATCGTCTAAGAATAAAGAGGACGAACCATGGCCGAGAACGCAGTAGAAATTCAACCAACCGACGCCAGAGAAGCTTATGAGCTTCTCAATGGCACGCAGAAAAGCGCAATCTTGATGTTGCTGCTCGGTGAGGAAGAAGCGTCGGAGATTTTGAAAAATCTCTCTCCGCGTGAAGTCCAACAGCTCGGAACGGCAATGTATTCGGTTGCTGACGTGAACCAAGACACCGTGAATATGGTGCTTGATGAATTTCTTGCAATTATCAAAGCGCAAACATCAATCGGCTTGGGTGCTGACACCTATATCCGTCGTGTATTGACGAAAGCGCTGGGCGAAGACAAGGCCGGCAGCGTTCTGACCCGTATTACACCGTCACAGACGGGGAAGAACATTGAAATTCTTCAATGGATGGATGCCCGTTCCATCGCTGAAATGATTTCAGGCGAACATCCTCAGATCATCGGTATCATCGTTGCGCATCTTGAATATGCGGTTGCGGCCGACGTCCTTGTTCTGTTGCCAGAAGAAATCCAACCTGAAGTGATTCAGCGAATCGCGACACTTGATTCGGTTCAACCCGAAGCGATCGCACAGCTCGAACGCGTCATGCAGTTGCAGTTTAAGGCCAACACGTCATTGCGTGCGTCGAAGATTGGCGGCGTCAAGGCGGCAGCGAAGATTATGAACTTCACGAAAACCGCCATGGAACAGCGGATCATGGGCAAACTTGCCAAGGCAGACAAGAATGTCATGACGCAGATTCTCGACAATATGTTCATGTTCGAAAATCTCATCGCGGTTGACGACAAGAGCATGGGTACACTTCTTCGTTCTGTCGAACCCAATACGCTGGCAATTGCACTTAAAGGTGCGGATGAACGTCTCCGTGATAAGATTTTCGGAGCCATGTCATCTCGTGCGGCCGCTTCACTGAAGGACGAAATGGACTCGAAAGGCCCGATGCGCGTCTCTGAAGTGCAGGAAGCCCAAAAGCAGATTATCGCTATAGCACGCCAACTTTCGGATGCCGGTACGATCATGCTCGCAGGCCGAGGCGACGACTATGTCTGAGACGTTATCACGCCGCTTGCGCCCGAAAGACGTTGCCATGCTCGTCAAGAGCGGCGGCGACTTCGCCGAAGAGACACGTTATGCCCCCGAAGCCGGTGGTGGTTTCGTGCCTTGGGGCAAAACGAAATTCAAAGTCATCAAGCCCGAAGACGCGCTTAATTCGAACGAGCCGCAAGACGCTGACTTTGCAGAAACTCATGCACAAGATGAAACGGTTGCGCAGGCTGAAGGCGTAACTTCAGAAATCGCAGTTGAAAATGCGGCAACATCTGCCGCTGATATACCGCCTACGGCACCACCGGCTGGTCCCCATGATGTAGCGCCGTCGAGCGCTGATATCATCGCCGAAATCGACAAGGCTCGCGAAGATGGCCGTATCGTCGGCTATCAGCAGGGATTAGCCGCCGGCCGCCAAGAATTCGAAGCCGCTCTTGATGTGTTGCGTCGTCTTGAAGAACGCATCATCCCTCTTGCCGATGAAGCAGTCTCCAAGAACACAGAAATCATTGCGCGTCATGTAAGACGAATTGCGCAAGATCTTTCGGGCGCCATGTTCGCAACCATTCCGGATGTCTTTGTACAACGCATTCATCGTGCAGCAGAAACATTCACGCGGGCGGGTATGGACTATACGCTTGCGATCAATCCCAAAGATGCTGAGATTCTTATTCCCGTACTCAAGGGCGATGATCTTTTCAAAGAGATTAAAGTGAATGAAGATCCGAGCCTGCCCTCGGGTGGTTTCAAAATCACGTCGCGCGATCTCGAAGTCGAAGACTTTCCGCAATTGATCGGCGGAGGAGATGACGCATGATCGACCTCGCCCGCTCACTCGATCGTGAATTGTCGATTCTACGAGGTTCACGGCATATCCACGCGGTCGGTCGCGTCAAGAGGTTTGACGGGCAGATTGTTCACGCCAGCGCGTTTCCTGCAGCTGTTGGTAATGAATGCCGCATTGAATGCGGTGACGGCAAATGGGCGGAAGCGGAAGTCATCGGCTTTCTTGATGAGTATACAGTTTTGGTTTTAACAGGCGGCCCGGCCTCGCTTGTCGCCGGAGCGCGCGTTGAAACTGTACGACGCGTTGATGTTGTGCCGGTTGGTCCTGCGCTTTTGGGTCGCGTTTTCGACGGAGCCGGAAAGCCCCTTGATGATTTACCTGAACCCCTTTTGCGTGAGCATTGGCCGCTAAAAGGCGAGCGCGTGAATCCGCTTCGCCGTCGTCCGGTTCGTGAACCACTCGATACCGGCGTGCGTGCCATTAATGCACTTCTGACCATGGGGCGCGGCCAACGTGTGGGTATCATCGCCGGTTCTGGTGTTGGTAAGTCGTCACTGCTCTCGGCCATGGCGCGTTTCACGGAAGCCGATGTTGTTATTCTTGGTTTGATCGGCGAACGTGGTCGCGAAGTTGCGGGTATGGTGGAGGAACTTTCTCAATCGCCTAGTTTTGCAAAGACCATCGTTGTTGCAGTGCCCGCAGATCAATCACCTGTCTTGCGCATTCGCGGCGTTCATCGCGCCACGGCCTATGCCGAATATTTCCGGGCACAGGGCAAAAATGTTCTCTTGATGATCGATTCACTCACACGCGTGGCGCATGCCCAGCGCGAACTTGGTCTTGCGCTCGGTGAGCAACCCACAACAAAAGGCTATCCGCCATCTGTTGTGTCTTTGATCGGTCAATTGCTTGAACGTTCAGGCCTAGATGGTGATACGCAGGGAAGCGTTTCGGCCATTTATACGGTGCTCGCCGATGGTGATGACACGACCACTGATCCGATTGTCGACTCAGCCCGCGCAATTCTTGATGGACATATTGTTTTGTCTCGTCGTCAGGCAGAGCAAGGTATTTATCCCGCCATCGATCTTTCAGCTTCGATCAGCCGCACAATGGTTGATTGTGTCTCCTCAGGACACATGGCGCGCTCGCGCAGATTCCGGCGACTGCTCAGTCTCTATGAACAGAACCGCGACCTTATGATGCTTGGTGGCTATCAACCGGGGCAAGACCTCGAGCTTGATCTGGCCTTCCAGATCAATCCTTCAATCGTCAATTTCATCAGCCAATCGACCAATGAACGATCAGGCTTTGTTGAAAGTGAAGCGCGGTTACAGGCCCTCATCCCATGAGTTCCGCGCGGATTACGGGATTGGCGGCGCTCAAGCGTAAGGTTGAGTACCGGAAATGGCAGATGGAAACCGGTCGCCTTATCTCGGAAATCCAGCGCCTTGATGATCGTATCTCGCAAGTTGATGCCCTTAAAAACATCTACCAAGATCACCTCACAAAACCGGCTTTGACCGCGCGTGAGCTGATCGGCATTCGGATCATCAATATGCATCTGAATGAGCGGCAAGACCTCGACAAGAGCCGGCTTGAGCTTTTAGCCGACGAACGGAAACGCCTTTTGGCCATGCTCGCGGCCAAAAAGGGCGAAGTGGATATGCTCGAGGGCGAGGCCAAGCGCCTCAAGCGCCGCGAGGCGGAAGAAAAACTCGAAAAATTTCAGTCGCTTCTGCCCGCCCGCCGCGTCTAAACGCGTGGCATGGATGTTGCTACCTAAAGTTGTCATATTTTGCCTGCATTCCTAGCGGGAGCGCAGCTATTTGAGGATTTGGATTTGGTTCAAGCCCTGTCCGTGAGCACAGCCGTTTCGACCGGCCCCGGCGAGTCCCTCGCTGCGGACCGAATGCTCATGTCTGGGCAAAATTCGGCTATTTTTGACCTCGCCTTGCTTGCGCCGGGTCTTATTTCAGCCGATTCGGACAGCGCCATCGCCTTAACCGACTCAAAAGGACCTGAAGGCGTGGCACCCGCCGACCCCCTTTCGACGGCCTCGACCCCTGTCGAAATGCCGACAGATGCCGCAAATCTCTTGCCGTCGATCACGGAAACGCCAATCCGAAACACGACAATGAGCCCCTCAACCGGGCTTTTCCCGTCAACGCCCGAGGTCAATGACGCGGATCTCACACAGGCGCTCGCCGCTCTTGCGGCTCTTGAGCAGACGAGTCGCTCATCCCTCATCCCCCAAAAGGCCCGCCCTGATCTTCTGCCTTCGATTCTAAAGACACGCTTGGGCATCGAGACACCGAGCACCACTATCGCTTCAACTGATACCAATGCGGTCGATCCGACGGCAAAATTTTTCTTATTCGCTTCCACGACGCCGGCAACACCTACAGACGGGTCCACTCCGGTTGTCGATTTAAAGGTTGCTGCACCGAACGAGGAAATGCCACAGGCTGATCTGATCAGCGTTACGGAATTTTCCGCCGAATTAGCTCCTTCTTCAGAATCAACAATCGCTTCGATGCCATCCTTAGCTCTGAATGATGTGGCGATCTCTGAGCGGGGTGTTGAGGTAAAAACCGCGTCTGTGCCTGCGGCTCCTATATCATCGGACTCGCGAGACAATGATGTTATTTTAGCATCAGTCTTTTTAAACTCGAGCTCACCCTTAACAGTTGATAAGACTGTCGCTACCCCGATCACGAATGACGTGACTAGCGCTTCAGGACATACTCCCTCTCTGACAATTACACCTCTTGATGAAGCGGCGAGTTTAAAATTATCGGTCATTGTTTCTTCTGATGAGGAGAGCGCTCCACCGATTGAAGAAGCGCGACGCGACGAACGCCCTGCCTTTATTGGCGAATTGATTGAGACACCGAAGCCTATAATTCTTCCCAATCAACCGATGCCCGTAACGCCGCGTACACCCCTCGCCGATCCTGCGTCTTCTGCGCAACAACCGGCTTTTGTGTTCACGAATGAGATATTTGCGGTACCTTCGCACGATGCAAAAATCCAAGATCAAAACATCGTACGGATCATCAATAATGACGAAGTGATGTTTCTGGTTTCTATCACTCCCGAAGCTAAAATATCAGTGATCGAAAATGAAAACTTTGAAAATCGTTCATTAGATAAAAAAATTCAAACTGAAACACCGACTTTCGATGTCCTGACCGGAAAATGGGACCAAGATTTAGGAAGCCCCGAAAATCTAAAAACGCTCGATCTTAAAGGTGTTTCAAATATCGAATCGAACGGATCAACCAATGCGACTCAGCAGGTTGGTAAGGATGAATTGATAGCGCTGGTTATTGGAAAAAATACCAAGCACGATGGCGGTGAAACACGTTCAAAAACGCTCATTTCGCTTGAAAAACCATCAACAAAAGAAACGGAAAGCGCGGTCGTATCGCACGAAGAAATTGCGACAGTTTTGGTGGACAATGACTCATTAGAGTATGCTCAGGCGTTAATGGGAAACTCTATCCCTCTCCCCCTGTCGTCGACCCAGCCCCAAGAACCAACCGAAACGACGGAAGCCAATTACTCAAGCGCCGAAATAAATAGTGGTCATTTTGCCCAAATTGGGCACTCGAAATCAACCGCTGGCGATAAGCCGGACTTATTAACTTCGGTTCATAACGACGTCGATACGACGCGTAATGTCGAGATCGTTACGACACAGCCGATTGCTGAGTCCGGTGCTCGTATCGAAACTTCATCAATGACCATAAGCGCGCCGATACATTCGTTGATCAAAGAATTTGAAAAGGCGGATACGCAAAAAATCTCCATGCGGCATTTGGAAGACCATTCCGCATTGGGCAATCGACAGCCGTCATCAACTGAGACACTCTCGTTCGCACGGGAAGGCTCGACGTCAGATCAACAAAATTCAGAACGCGATCCCTCGCGAAATATACCCGTCAATAATCATGAATTTGATGGGGGCAACGGCCCGTCTGCGCAAACATCCGAAGAAGATTTCAGCATCCCTAGATCGATGCCATTAATGACGTCACTTGCTGAAGAAGCCACAGATGCGAAGCGCATGATTGACTTGGCGAATGCCGAATCAGCAGCAAAATCAGCGCGCGATGACGCCCAAGCTTTGAACGTGAACGATTTGGACAAATTAAAAATCGTTATCACGGAGCCCGTCAAAGGCGACATTAACACGATCCGCGACGTGACACTCTTTGCAAGTCTTAACGAGGATGCCCATTCCCCCACGACGACTTTCGCGAGCTTTATATCGTCGTCGTCCGATTATCGTTCGGGCACATTCTCTTCGTCTGTTGCAGCCGCTGCGGACAATGCCGCGGCTCCGACCTATGCAGCGGGCGATAATCCATTGTTCCAGATTCAGCGTGACCGTGCGGTTGAAGCGCAAGTCATCGCGGCCCTTAAAGCCGGGCGCAACGAAGTCCGCGTCTCACTTTATCCGCCACAACTGGGGCAAGTGACCATCAATCTCGCGCTTGACGGCCAAAAAGTTAAGGTTGCGCTGAAGACGTCAAACCGCGAAGCGACCGACCTGTTAACCGCCGAGCAACCTTCTCTGTCGCATGCCTTGCAGCTTGAAGGCTTCAGCCTCGAAGGCTTTGACGTGACCGAGGACGGACCCCACGACAATCGCAAAGAAGACGGCGATCAAACGATCATCACCCCGATTCCGGCATCGTCCGGGTCATCCGAATTTTCAATCGATATAACAATCTGACGCGAGGACCCGATCATGGCCGCAGCAGCAGCACCCAAAGAAGCCGAACAAGAAGGCGAGAAGAAGAAAAAGCCGATCTTGAAGATCTTGCTTTTCGTTATCGGCGGCATTGCCCTCATCGGCGCCGGCTTCGGTAGCGCCATTCTCTTCATTAAGCTCACAACGCCCAAGGACGAAAATCCCTTGGCGATCGTGATCGAGAAGAAGGGCGAAGGCGCGCCGGCAGAAGGCGAGCATGCGGCAGATGCGCATGCTGAAGCCGCACCCAAAGGACCGCACAAAGTGACCGAGGCCGAGAAAAAAGCCGAGGAAGCTGCTGCTGCGAAGAAGGGCGGCGAAGGTGGTCACGGGGGCGGTGGTGGCGGTGAAGGCCATGGCGCACCGGCAGAAGGTGGACATGGCGGAGCCGAAGACCCCAAGGGCAAGGCTGTTCCGCAGGAAGAGAAATTCGTTACCTCTTATTACGAGTTTCCGTCTCCCTTCACGACGAACCTCAAAAATTCACGAAAATTCATTCAGGCTGGCCTTGGCATCGGCACGCAATATGACGCCAGCGTGATCGAGAATCTCAAAAAGCACGAATTGGCGATCCGCTCGGAAGTCCTGCTGATCCTTGCCGATCAATCAGAAGCCGATCTCGTCGGAATCGAGAACCGAAAGAAGGTCCAGGACAAGATTCGTGACGGAATCAACATGATTTTGACTGAACGGGAGCGTTTTGGCGGAATTGAAAACGTTTTCTTTACCACTCTGGTTATGCAGTAAACCGGTCAGTTCTGTTTTCAAGTTGAGTCATGTCCAGTTCGCGTAAATTGAGTAACGAAGAAGTCGCCGCCCTCCTCGAAGGCCTCGAGGACGGCGCGCTCGACGTTGGAACCGGCGTGCTTCCGGGCAAGGAATACCAAGTCTACGCCCTTGGCAATGACGATGCGAACCTCCTCGGCGACCTCTACACGCTACGCCTCATCAATGAGCGCTTTGGCCGCCAATTCCGCAATATTCTCCTCCCGATGCTGCGATTTGCTCCGCGCGTACAGACCATGCCGCCGGAGACAAAGCGGTTTGACGAATATCTTTCAGGGCTCGAGTCATTCTTGAGCCTCACGACTCTGCGAGTGGATGAACTCAAAGGCTCCATTCTGGCAACCATTCCTGCGCGGTTGATCAGCATCCTCGTAAACTCGTTTTTTGGCGGGCGCGGCGATGCCGGGGTAACCCGCACCAGCGAATTTACGCCGACGGAAGAACGTATCATTCAGATCGTCATGGAAGGCGCAACCAAAACGCTTTCAGACGCTTGGAAGGAAGTCTACGAGGCGAATTTCGAAGTGATGGCGAGCGAAATGAATCCCGCCTTCCTTTCTTTTATCGAAGGTAACGAGCAGATCGTCATTTGTTCCTTCGTGGTTCAATTGCCTTTTGCAAAGTCGGCAACGATCGAACTCGTTTATCCGCTACAAATGTTAAAGCTGATTGCGCCTCTCCTGCGCTCGAAAGTGCAGCGCGTTGGCGAAAACCGCGACGAGAACTGGGCAACGCGGTTGCGCGAGGCTGTCCTTCATATACCTCTTGTCATTGCCCCGCGCGTTGCAGAACCAACCGTCAATTTGACGCAACTTCTGCGCCTGCAAACTGGCGCCGTCATCCCCATAGAAGCCTTCAACGATATTCCGATCTATATCGAAGGCCATTCCCTCTTCACCGGTCGCATTGGTGAGAAAGACGGCAAAATGGCCGTCTCGATCATTGAATAAGTTCAGAAACGGATCAGTTCTATGTCATCAGTTGAAAATGAAAAGACGGATCAAGGTGAGCTCCCACAGGCGTCGGCTCAAAACCTCAAGCTTCTTGAAAACATTGAAGTAAAACTCACGGTCGAGGTGGGCGGCACGCGCATCACCATTCGCGATCTCTTGAAACTGAATGAAGGGTCAGTCGTCGAGCTTGATCGCCTAGCCGGAGAACATCTCGACATTCTTGTCAATGGAACATTGCTGGCGAAGGGCGAGATCGTGCTCATTGGCGAAAGTCTTGGTATTCGGTTCACCGAGATCATCTCGCCGGAACAACGACTACGGAGCATCTAGTGGCGAGTATAGCGTCCATTCTATCGATGACTCTTCTTCTCGGCGGCCTCGTGGCCGCCGCAATGCTGCTTAGGCGGTATCGCGATCGTCTGAATATGGGCTTTGTCAAAGGCCCGATTGCCATCAAAGGCATGACCAATTTGGGAGACGGATCGCGGCTTGTTTTAGTTGAAGTGGATGGCCAACAAGCCCTATGCGGCGTTGGCCGCCAGGGCGTTAGCGCGATCACACTCCTCCCCCACTCTTCTCATCAAGGTGAACACTCATGATGCGACGCGCGCTCCCTTTATGCTTTATGGGACTTTTTGGGCTCGTCTTGTTAACCACCGCGACCTATGCCGCATCGCCTTCGCTTTTCGATCTGCCGGTTTTAAAACTCGAAAATCTTCCTCAAGGCGGGCAGTCCCTCTCGCTATCGCTGCAAACGCTCATTTTGATGTCGGCCTTAACGATTCTGCCGTCGATGCTGCTCGTCACGACAAGTTTCACCCGCATCATCATCACCCTTTCGATTTTGCGCCAGGCGCTTGGCACACAACAAACACCCCCTAATCAAGTGCTTGTTGGAATCGCCTTATTTCTTACGCTTTTTATTATGACACCGACTTTCAAAGAAGCGAATGATGCGGCGTTTCAACCCTACACAGCTGGTCAGATCGGCATTGAAGAGGCTGGCATCAGAACCGCCGCGATCATGAAAGGTTTCATGCTAAAACAAACGCGTCAGAATGATATCTCCATGATTGCAGAATTGCGTGGCGATCAGGGTTATCAATCAGCTGCTGATGTTCCCTTTGTTGTTGCGGTGCCGGCCTTTCTTATCAGCGAATTACGTACAGCATTCACAATCGGTTTTCTGTTGTTTCTTCCCTTTCTTGTGATCGATATCGTAGTCTCTAGTATCTTGATGTCGCTTGGCATGATGATGCTCTCGCCGATGTTGGTATCACTTCCCTTTAAGCTTCTGATGTTCGTGATTGTCGATGGGTGGTCGCTGACACTGAACTCATTGGTTGAAAGCTTCATACGCGGATAACACGATCATGCCCTATGAACAGTTCATCACCATCGGCCATGAGACACTTCTGAGTACGATTTTGACTGTGGCACCGGTGCTCCTTGCTGGACTCGTCATCGGCCTAGTGATCGGTATCTTCCAAGCCGCTACATCGATCAATGAAGCAACGCTCGCTTTCGTACCAAAGCTCATCGTTGTCGGCTTGGTTCTTGTCCTTGCAGGACCGTTCATGATTTCGACCATGAGTGGATTTTTTCAAACGATCTTTACCGAGATCGGACGCGTCAATCGATGATGGTCCTTGATAACGCAACGCTTCTCGATACGCTTGTTGCGTTTATGCTCGTGTCCGTGCGTATTTCGGCCATGCTCCTCGCTGCGCCGCTTTTTTCAGCCTCGAGTGTCTCTATTCCCATCCGCATCGCAACAGCTCTGGCCATTTCGGTGATGCTAGTGCAAGCGATTCCGACTCCAAAAATTGATCTCTACTCTCCCGAAGGCGCGCTAGCGCTCGCGGGTGAGGCCATCATCGGCGCCGCAATCGGATTTCTCATGCAACTGGGCTTTGCGGCGGCTCAACTTGCGGGCGAGATGATTTCGGCATCAACCGGTTTAGGCTTTGCGGCCATGGTCGATCCACAGACCGGAACGCAATCACCGGTCATCAATCAATTCCTGAGTATCATGATGCTCTTGTCGTTTTTGACGCTTGAAGGCCATCACGTTCTTATGAAATTGCTTTCGGCAAGTTATAAAGTGCTGCCAATCGGCGTTTCTTTTCTGGATGCGCGTATATTGATCGGTATCGCCAAAGCAGGTGCTCTCATTTTTTCGGCAGGATTACTCGCATGCCTTCCCATCATCGTAGCCCTGTTTCTTGTCACACTCGTGATCGGCATTTTGACCCGCGTTGCGCCACAAATGAATTTGTTTTCCGTTGGATTTGCTATTTCGATTTTGGCGGGTCTTGCGTTGTTGCTGGTGGCCCTACCGGGTCTAACAGCGAGCATGGCCGGCATTATTGACGAGACGGCTGATCGTGCCCGAACTTTGATTCTTAACACCGGCGGAGGTGCCTGATGGCCGAGACCGACGAGGGACAAGAAAAAACAGAAGACCCTACTGGCCGAAAACTCGAGCGTTCGCTTGAAGATGGCCAAATTCTGACATCGAAAGAATTGCTTCTTGCCGCTGTGCTTTTGGGCGGTGCCTTGCAATTCTCAATTGGTGGGCATTATTACTTCACAGAATTTCTGGGCGCATTTCGTAATGGTCTAGATTTTTCTGACGCGCTTCAACGGGACATGCCGCTTCCCGAAATGTTTGCTGTCCGTATGGGTGAAATTGCATTGCCCATGATGATCTTTTTTGTTCCGCTTGTTGCCCTATTGATTGCGGCGCAAATTGCTTTTGGCGGCTTTCACTTCATTACAGGCAATATCGGATTTAAATTCGATAAATTGTCACCGCTGCGCGGTCTATCGCGCATGTTTGGGTTTTCTGGGCTGATCGAGTTATTTAAATCAATAAGCAAGACAGTTGTTATCGGAATCGTCGGTACACTCTATATTTTTCATCGATTGCCGGAAGTGATGGCCTTGGGACGACTTCCGTTCGAGGCCGCTCTTGCAGATGCCGGAAGCCTATTTGCTTCAACCTTGCTCGTTCTTGTTTTCACGACTCTGATTATCGCCGGTGCTGATGCGATCTACCAGTGGTACCGCTATAATCAAAATCTGAAAATGACAAAGCAAGAAGTCCGGGATGAAATGAAGGAGACGGAGGGATCTCCTGAAATCAAAGGCCGTATCCGCAAAATGCAACGTGAAGCGGCTGAGCGTGGATCGGTTGCCAATATCAATCAGGCGCAAGTCATTATCACCAACCCGCAACATTTTGCGGTAGGTCTCCGCTATGATTTCGTTAAAGGCACCGCTCCGAAAGTCGTCGTGAAAGGGTCTGATGCGATTGCCAAAATGATCCGCGAAAAGGCCGGAGAAAAAAAGATGCCGGTCTTGGAATATCCGATGCTTGCGCGTGCCATTTATTTCACATCCGAAATCGGTGGCGAGATTCATTCTGAACTCTATCAAGCCGTTGCAACGGTCTTGAGCTTTGTCTTCCACGCCGGTGCAGAGGGCGACAAGCCCGATATTGAAGTTCCGAAGGAGCTCCAATTCGACATGAATGGACGAGCTATGGAGCGCCGCCGTGTCTCGTGATGTTGAGCCCATGAACACAGCCGGTTCTTGCCACGGATGTTCCCATTTCTTTGTGACTCACCAACCTGCCTGGCCTTATGGCTGCCGTGCATTTGGTATGCGGTCTCGCCAGCATCCGGCACGAGATGTGCTAGTCAATTCGGGAGAACGCTGTCGCATGCGCACAGATCAGCCGGTCAAAGAATTTTCGCTTGAGGATGTCCGATTATGAGTAAGAAACCCGAGAAAGCCGCTCCCAAGGCCGAAGCCAAGACAGAAGCGCCCGCCGAACAGCAGGTAGCCGATGGCCACGCGACGGAAGAGGCCGCGGCGGACGCCGGCGAAACCTCCAAGGAGAAGTCGAAAGGCGGCAAAGACGCTGGCAAACCCAAGGCCCCGTCGATCGAAGAAGCAATTCAGCTTGCCCTCGCCACAGCGGAAACCACAGCCGATGCGAGCAGCGATGTTGCAAAGATCAAAAAGCAGGTCAGTGAACTCGTTGCAGGCGCTTCGCGCTCGAACAAGCTCCTTATCTCCACCGGCGTTTTGTTTCTTTTCATGGCATCTATCGCGCTGGGCATCTCAGTGGCCTTCTATTTCAAGGCCATGAATCGTTTTGACTCGATGACAAATGTAAACCGCGATGCGTTGATGGCTTTTGCGGAAGAAGTTAATGCCTTCACCACAGCGGCAACGCGCGTTGAAAAGGCTGCGACCGAATCTGAAAAGCGCCTCGCCGCCTTGATGGCGCAGCAGGAAGAGATCAAAGCCTTGATGCAAGGCGATCTTGTTAATCAACAAGCAATTCAAGGTAAAATCGCAGAAAACTCTGAGGCAATGGCAAGTCTACCTGCGGCAACACGCAAGATTATCGAAGATTTGGTTGCCTCCAATAAGCTCGTTGTCTCGCAGGTCTCTGATGCGATGAAGGAACAAATCAAAGCGATGGAAGCGTCGAATCCAAAAATCGATCTCGCTAAGCAAATCGAAGAGATTGTCAAAAAACAACAAGTTGAGGCGATGCGTACGGCAGCAATCGAGGCCCAAAAGGCCGCTCGAAACCGCAAAAGTGCACCTCAGCCTGACATTATGATCAAATATCCGTAAGAATGGATCTCGGTTAGAGCCGGTCAGTCATGGGCACGAATACATTTTCCGGCACGGCGGTCCGTGTCACCGGCGTTGAAAAGCTTTCACCGGGCGAAAAACTCGGTTTGTTGCCGGGCGATGTATTATTGAAAATAGGAAAGCGTGAGCCGCTTGAAGCTCTCGAAATGCCGAGCGTTCTTGAGGAAATCGGAGCCGAGAAAGATTGGCTTACCGTGTTGCGTGACAAGATTGTTTTCAAGATCGCGACACCGGGCGGCGCGGTCGGCATCACGCTCGAACCTTATCCCCTCATGGAAGAAGTGAGCGTTGATGTGGAGGAAGCATGGACGCCTTTTTATTCGGCGATCCGTCAGGAAGATTCGTTACTGTTACTGCCGGAGCGTATCTCGGTGGCCTGGTTACCTTTTCCCGTAATTGCCTATGGCTATTTCCGATTGTGGCAGATGATGGCGGCAACAATCTTTATGTATGGTTTGGGCTTTGCCACCAGCACACTGGCCTTTGTCGTCGTCTATATTGGAAGTATCGTCACGCTGGCGATGGGCGGGCCGATGTTTTTACGCGATACGGCGGTAAAAGACGGTTTTCTTCCGCGCGCCCGCATTGCCTTGGCAAGTACCGATGATGCCGCAAAACTCGAAATGACAACGGGTGCCATTTTGCGTCTTGATCGCGATAAAGGTAAAAAGCGCTAAAGGCCGCAAAAAATTGTGGCGTCAGCGACGTCCATGCAGCGAGATGATTGATTCAACTGCATGAACCGGTAATCCCGTTTTCGCGACGATCAAATCGCTTGAGACACCTTCGCGTGCCAAACGGATGGCGGCATCAACCGACTCAGGATTTTCGCGCGGGCTTTGGCCGGCGCCACGAAAGACGATTTCAAGCGACTTGATTTCCGCCTGCACTTTGCGGATCGAATCCGTAAAGGAGCTTTCCAGTGTGATGCTTGAGCGAACCGTACTCGAATCAAGCGCACCCATCTGATCGGATAATTTTTCCAGCCGCGCTTCAAGGGCAACTTGTATCTTTCGGTGGCGTAGTTCGAAAAAGATAAGCGCTGCAATAGACGGACCAGCACCAAACACCAGCACGAGAACAACGAACATAAACCAGTCAGACGACATCATGGAAATCATTCACGCAAAAAACAACCAACACACTCAATAAAGATCGCTCAGGATTGATAGGTAACAAGCCCCGGACGATGTTTCGGCTTCCGCCTTACAGGGCCACTATCCTTTGAAGCCATGCGGTCGGCAAGCAATTTCTCAAGTTTGAGCGTGGTTTCATGTATGCGCGAGACGGCGGCGCGATCTTCGGGAGATCCGGGAACACGACCAACAAAGCCCGACAACTCCGCATGAAGATCAAGCGTCAAGCTCTCAATGGCTTGGCGATTTTCGCCCATGATCGAACGTTCGATCGCCGCGAGAATCTCCGCTGTACGCCCTACCGCGTCGAGAAAGCCCGTTTCGGTCATATTTTCCACAGTCTAAATTCCATTTCAGCGAATGATCACGGTGCCGCTTTGTGCCACCCGACCTGATAACAACACACCGCTTTTTACATTTCGGACCGATACGAGATCGCCCTCAAAGCCATCTTCCTCAGCCCGCGCTGTCGCGGAAATAGAAAAGCCTTCACCTTCAGCGATCAAGGTAATGGTTTCACCCTTCATCACGGTGGGCGCGCGGGCTACATTGCGTGTGGTTAACACATTGCCGGGTTGCAGCGCCGAAACGAGACGTAACCCGACCGCTTCGGCGACGCCTTTCATCAAAGCCCCGCCTGGCGGTTGGTTCGTGACGCGCTCCTCAAGCATATCGCTTGTAAGAATCGTGCCTGCGGCTAATGCCACGCGCGGCACAACAACATTCCATTGTTTAATCGGACCGCCCGCGCTGATCATACGCGGAACTGTAACCGCGGGAGGAGTCTCGAGGCCCTCGACACGAACCGTAAAATTCCACGGTGTCGGCGCGGCGCAAGTAACAACTAGACTAGAGCTATAGGCACTGCGCGGTTGAACAAGCGGTGATGTAGCGCAGGCCGCAACTTGCAATCGATCATCCAGCGGTCCAATGCGTGCATCGGGCGGAAGCGCACGTCCACTCGCCGCGAAATAATCTTGCACAGCAGCCCGGATTTCATCAGCACCCCACACCGCGTCATCCGCATGAGCGGGCAACGCGAAAAGACCCGCGAGCGCAACACCAAAAACGGATCTGATTAACAAGCCACTCATTGCAATAACACCGCGACGGAATTTGCATGAATTGCGGGCTTCGGCTTCATCAGACGCGCAACGGATTGATGGGCGCCCGCTGATTCAACACGAATAATCTGCCACGAATTCTTTGTTTCTGAGGGAAGTTCGACAAGAAAATAGTCGCCCGGCTTCACACCATTCGATGCACCGGCCGAGAGTGTTGCCTTATTTCCCGAAACCGAAGTAACAACGGCGCGCACAGTATCGCATCCGACATGATCAGCTACACGGGAAGCGACCTGATGCCAAAGATCATCGAAACTTCCCGCCACGTTGGACGGCAAGGGAATATCCGTGCCCCAAAGATGAGATTCGAGCGGAACCATCGCGCTTTCAACAATTCGTTCGCGCACGGCTCCGGTCATTGTGTCAATGATTTCTAAATCGGCTGTGACTTCAATAGCGGTCTCGGCGACAAAATCATTAC
This sequence comes from Hyphomicrobiales bacterium, assembly GCA_947456435.1. Classification (GTDB taxonomy): domain Bacteria; phylum Pseudomonadota; class Alphaproteobacteria; order Rhizobiales; family Beijerinckiaceae; genus CAIUPE01. Next base: position 3,293 of record CANGSG010000002.1, on the reverse strand, counting down.
CCATGCGCGCCCGCTCAAGTTTCACCACACCATCAAGCCGCAACACACCCGGTGTTGGACGATAGTTTTCAACGACTGCGAGATAAGCAAGATTTTGTTTCACGCCGGTCGATGAGCGCGTTACGGGGTTAAATCGACGATCATCAATGGCGCGCAGGGCCGGCTCTTCATTGAGCACTGCAAAAAGACGCTCAACACCTTCACGACCTTGACGCTCAACTTTGCCCGTCAAGCCCGGCGCGACGCGAACATCAATCGCCCCAATAGCAATATCAGATTTCTTTGACGACGCGCATTCGCCTTCTTCGGAGTCAGCCAACGCATCAATCGTAACAACAAAATGATCACCCTCGCGGTGCTCATCGAGAACCTGATACCCTTTGAGCTGACCCGATACGACGATCCCACTTTCCTCGCGAAGCGTTCCCGCATCGGATACAAGCGTCGATCCTCGCACCGACATGCGTACTTGTCCCGCGGCATCATAGAGCGCTTCCGCTAGAGCGGATTTACGCGCCGCAGCGATATCGCCATTCGCTATCGCAGCCCGACCCACAGCATGCACAAGTTTTGTGCCCGCTTGAGCATCGTGAGCGCAAAAGAGGGCGGCAACCGCCGCTGCGAGAATGAACCAGACAGAACGCATCATGACTCTCTTAGTGATATTTCGGCGCGCCTTGTGCGGTCATGGCGGCCGCATCTGACGCATCAATTTCAAGGATCGTTTCGTAGATATCGCTCTTGATCGGGCCGATCGACACAGTCCGTGCGCTGCGCACGATCCCGGCAACCGTGCCGCGCAATGTATCGGCCTGCATCACACCTTCTGAAAGCGAGGCGTAGGAGTTCACATCAAGGCCGTAAATCTTTTCGGCGAGTTCACGCATCGCCATGAGACGCGAAGCCCGGATCGCCATCAATTGCTTCTGCACCCGCGTCCGGCCCGGCTGAATGGAAATCGCAGCGTAACCGATGCCGCGGATGGCACCCGTATCAACAGGCGCCGCCGCTGCGGTGGTTGTTGCAGCCGGCGTGGCGGAGGCCAGTTTGGTTTTGTCGGTTGCGGTGGCGCAGCCGGATAGCAGAGCCCCGGACAACGCGAGGGCGGCAAAGAGCGCAAGATGGTTGAACTTCATGGCGGTATGTCCTTTGCACACTCGGGGGTCACGCAGACTGCGAAACCCGCGCACAGGGAAATGGGTCAGAACCCCTTCAGCAAATTCCGTGCCGAAAGGGTTCCACCAACAAAATTTCTGCGCTGGCATACCCCTTGCTTTTACCTATGCGAACCGCCGCCAAACCCACCGGAAACGGGGGCGAGACGGTCAAAATGAATGATTTCGTCGGGATTCCGACACAAGGCGGGTAATTAAGTGAGCGACGCACTGTCGATAAACCAACAGGGGGATATAGGGCGCTGGGCGCAATCCCTTATGCTGCCTGTCGCGCTTGTCGCATTCATCGTCATGATGGTTGTGCCGATCCCGCCATTCCTGCTCGATATCTTCTTCACAGTGAACATTGTGATCTCGCTTTCGATCCTGATGGTTAGCGTGAACATGTACCGGCCGCTCGATTTCTCGGCCTTCCCGACCATTCTTCTGTTTGCCACGATCTTGCGCTTGGCGCTCAACGTCGCCTCGGCCCGCGTCGTACTCGTGCACGGTCATGAAGGCACCGCCGCGGCAGGCCATGTCATTGAATCCTTTGGTGAATTTGTCATCGGCGGGAATTTCGTCGTCGGTATTCTCGTCTTCATTATCTTGATGGTGATCAACCTCGTCGTGATCGTGAAGGGCACTGGCCGCGTTTCAGAAGTCGCGGCGCGCTTCACTCTTGACGCTATGCCCGGCAAACAAATGGCCATCGATGCCGATTTAAATGCTGGCATCATCACCCCGGATGTCGCTCGTAAACGTCGCGAAGAAGTTGCACGCGAATCCGATTTTTACGGCTCGATGGACGGTGCCACGAAATTTGTGAAAGGCGATGCAATCGCCGGTGTCCTGATTTTGGTCGTCAACATTGTCGGCGGCTTGATCATCGGCATGGTGCAGCATGGATTACCTGCAAGCGAAGCCGCTTCAACTTATGTGACTTTGACCATCGGCGATGGTCTTGTCGCTCAAATCCCTTCACTTCTGTTGTCGATCGCTACCGCCGTGATCGTGACACGTGAATCAGGTGAATCTGATCTTTCAAAAACCCTGACCCGCCAAATCGGTGCGCGCCGCGCTTGGTATCCTGTCGCCGGCATTCTCACCCTTATCGGCATTTTGCCTGGCATGCCTAATCTGCTCTTCCTGACAGCCGCCGCAGGGGCAGCTGCGATTGCTCACTTCGCCAACAAGCGTGACAAGAAAGAAGCAGAAGTACTCGCGCTTGAAGCGGCAAAGCCAACCATCAGCCTTGAGAGCAGCGCTGATGATGAAGAGAGAAACGAAGTCACGATCAATGATGTGGCCAACACAACACCGCTGCTCATTGAAGTCGGTTACGGCCTTATTCCTCTCATCGAAGATGCAAAGCGTGGCGCGCTCGTGTCACGTATCACCGGCATCCGCAAACAAGTTTCGCGTGATCTCGGATTTATTATTCCGCAGGTGAGAATTCGCGACAATCTGTCATTGATGCCCTCGGCCTATCGTATCACAATTGCCGGCGTGATTGCCGCTGAAGATCAAGTGATCAATGGCAAGCTTCTCGCTATTCAGGGCACAAATTCGAATGCGGTTCTTCCCGGTCAGAAGGTAAAAGATCCGACCTTCGGTCTTGATGCCGTATGGATTGATCCTTCGGATAAGCCACGCGCGCTTGCTGCCGATTATACGGTGGTCGACGCAGGTACTGTAATTGCAACACATCTCCACCAGCTCTTGATGCAACGTGGCGCCGATCTCCTCGGTCAAGACGATGTGCAGGACATTATCGATCATATCGCTAAATCGGCACCAAATCTTGTGCAGGGCGTTGTGCCGAAACTCGTATCGCTGCCGCAATTGACACAAGTGCTTAAATCGCTTGCTGCAGAGCAGATTCCGATCGCCGATATGAAGCGAATCCTCGAAGCGGTTTCAAGCGCCAAAGGTCGCGAAACGGATGATCTCATCGAGGCCGCTCGTATCGCTCTTGGTCCAATTCTTATCCAACGAATCTCATCACCGAAGGAAGAATTGCCGATTGTCACTCTTGATACAGGTCTTGAGCAATTGATGATTCAAAACGCCAAGCAAAATGGTGCTTTGGGTAATGCCATCGAACCAGGCCTTGCACGCAAATTAATGGAAGCCTTC
>CANGSG010000001.1 GCA_947456435.1 Hyphomicrobiales bacterium | reverse complement strand
CTTTTCTTTTGGAGTTTGGGTGCGCTTTCAACAGCGGCAATTCTAGGCGCTTTGCCAATTATTGGATCGTGGCCGCTTCCCATCGGTCTTGGCGGAATTGTAGGTGATGGAATTCTAGCATTCGTTGCGTCATTACCACCAATCCAAGGTATTCCGCTAAAGCCATTCGCTATGCTCGCCTTTGGCGTATTTTCTCTCTTTGGTTTGGCGGCTGGCTCTGGCTTCAGCTTTTCGCGTGGACATTCAGCTGATGATCATCGCGAAGACGATGAGGGTTTTGAAGATTGGTCTGATACTCATGATGATGACGAGAATAGATCGCTTTGGTTTGCTCGATTCAAATCCATGTTTTCTCCCATCATCATCGCAGTACAAATGATCACGTCGCTGCTCAAGCGATTTGGAATTTCAAAAGAAGAAAGTGACGGAACACAAGACCGGAGAACTTCTCGCCGTGAGCCGGGTTTTGATTATGAACCGGTCGCCGAACAGGAAGACGCCTATGATGAGCCCGTTGCTGAGCCGCGTCGACCACGTGCACCGGTCAAAGCGCCGAAGCCTAAAAAATCATCAAACCAGCTCGAGCTTTACACATTCCCTCCGGTTGCTTTGCTCGCCGAAGCCAAGAAAGCGATTGGTCCGGTGATGTCGAGCGATGCGCTTGAAGAAAATGCGCGCCGCCTCGAGGGAGTTCTTGATGATTTTGGTGTCCGTGGCGATGTTGGGAATGTAAGGCCTGGTCCAGTCGTCACGCTCTATGAGTTGGAGCCTGCACCTGGAATTAAATCATCTCGTGTCGTTGGGCTGGCTGATGATATTGCGAGATCGATGAGTGCGGTTTCTGCGCGTGTAGCTGTTGTGCCCGGCCGGAACGCGATTGGTATCGAGTTGCCCAACCAAAAACGCGAAACCGTTTTCTTGCGCGAATTGATCAACAATAAGGATTTTGTTGAAAGCCAAATGAAATTGGCTGTCGCGCTTGGTAAAACGATTGGTGGGGAGCCGGTGATCGTTGATCTCGCGCGGATGCCGCATCTTCTCGTCGCCGGTACAACAGGCTCGGGTAAATCGGTAGCAATCAACACAATGATTCTTTCGCTTCTTTATCGATTAAAGCCAGAAGAATGTCGTTTGATCATGGTCGATCCGAAAATGCTTGAGCTTTCGGTTTATGATGGCATTCCTCATCTCCTTACGCCCGTTGTCACGGATCCGCGTAAAGCCGTCGTGGCGCTCAAATGGGCCGTACGGGAGATGGAAGAGCGCTATAAGAAAATGTCCAAATTGGGTGTTCGCAATATTGATGGCTTCAATGCCCGCGTAACCGAAGCCAAATCAAAGGGAGAGCAAATTTCTCGTACGGTGCAAACCGGATTTGATCGTGACACAGGCGAAGCTATCTTTGAAAATGAAGTGATGGAGCTGGAGCCGCTTCCCTTTATCGTTGTGATCGTTGACGAGATGGCCGATCTGATGATGGTCGCCGGCAAAGATATTGAGGGTGCTATTCAGCGACTTGCTCAAATGGCACGTGCAGCGGGTATCCATGTTATTCTTGCAACGCAGCGGCCATCTGTTGACGTTATTACCGGAACAATCAAAGCGAATTTCCCAACACGCATTTCATTCCAAGTGACATCAAAAATCGACAGCCGAACGATTCTAGGTGAACAAGGTGCCGAGCAATTATTGGGACAAGGCGATATGTTGTTCATGGCCGGTGGCGGACGTATCAGCCGCGTGCACGGGCCCTTTGTTTCCGATGGTGAAGTTGAAAAAATCGTCGCTCATCTAAAATCGCAAGGACGGCCAAATTATCTCGAAGACGTCACGCGTGAAGATCAAGCTGATGTTGAAGATGGCGGGGCTGTTTTTGATAATGGCAATTTCGGATCGCCCGGTCAGGATCTCTATGATCAAGCAGTTGCAATTGTGATCCGTGATCGTAAAGCGTCAACATCTTACATCCAACGGCGTTTGCAGATTGGCTATAACCGCGCAGCATCGATCATGGAGCGTATGGAAGATGAAGGTGTCGTCGGTGCGCCCAATCATGCCGGCAAACGCGAGATCCTGATGGAAGCCGGCGGACATGGCAGTCATGCCGCTTGACGCGCGGAGTCCGGCCGTTGTTTGTTTAGTATTTATCGCATCACTGACAGTTGCCGAGGCGGCAAAGAAAATTCCGTTACCCCCACGAAGGCCACCGGACTTGATGCAGAATCAACCGATGGTCATTACTCCGACGCCAACGGCACCAAAAGCGCCGGAGGTTACTCAGGACTCTACGCCGAGCGTACCTTTGCTTGAAGAGATGTCGCGCGAGGAGGTGATCACCGAGGTCAATAATGCGCTGACAAGGCTCAAGCAATTCAGCGCAAAATTTTCCCAAACAGATCAGAATGGGCAGAGCGTTTCCGGAACACTGACATTGTTGCGGCCTGGGCGACTGCGGTTTGATTATAATCCACCGAGCGCATTGAAGATTATTGCCGATGGAAACAATGTTGCTGTCATTGATGAGCGTTTGGGGACGCGCGATCTTTATTCGATTGGATTGACGCCCCTCAAATTTCTTCTCTCCCGCTCTATCGATCTTGGCCGTGAGTTTAAGATCAGCGATATTCGCGTTGAGCCGGATCGGCTAGTTCTTGAAGCGGATGATACAGCCACTTTTGGGGGAAGCTCGCACATTGTTTTGGGTTTTGATCGGAAAACGCTTTTATTAAAAAATTGGACCGTGATCGATCCGCAGGGTTATTCGGTCACCATAAGATTGAGCCAGATCGATACGAAGCACGAGCCGGACACGATGGGCTTTGTTATTCCGGACGCAGTCAAGCCGTCAAAATAGACTTCGATAAGTCATTATTCAGCAGAGCAGTGCCTTGCCGAGTCGATGGGCTCTGCATTAGGTCTCAATGATCAGGCGGGGGCTCTCATGGCACTGACGATTGCGACGTGGAACATCAATTCGGTAAGATTGCGGTCGGGCCTTGTTCAGAAATTTCTGAAAGAAGCCAAACCCGATATTCTCTGTTTGCAAGAGACCAAATGTCCGGACGATCAATTCCCACACGGCGATTTCAGAAAAATTGGCTATGGTCATATCGCGGTGAGTGGCCAAAAAGGCTATCATGGGGTTGCCGTTCTTTCGCGCCTGCCCTTCGCCACACAATCGGTCAAACAATTCGCGGGAAAAGCCGATTGTCGCCATATCAGTGTTGAGCTTTCCGAAAATGCTGGAAGCTTAGCCGGCCTTGTCGTCCATAATTTTTATGTGCCGGCGGGCGGCGATATTCCTGATCCCGAGGCGAATGAAAAATTTGCGCATAAGCTCGCATTTCTCGATGAGATGAAGCAGTGGGGCAAGAAAGACAAACCAGCCTCGAAAAAGGCGGTTCTGGTTGGCGACCTCAATGTGGCACCCCTTGAGCATGATGTTTGGAGTCATAAGCAGATGATCGATGTCGTGTCGCATACGCCCATTGAATGTGACAAACTGAACGCTGCCATCAAATCAGGAAAATGGGTTGATGCTGTCAGAACGCTTAAACCCGAACCAGAAAAACTCTTCACATGGTGGAGTTATCGGGCAGCTGATTGGGTGGCATCAAATCGTGGACGTCGGCTCGATCATATCTGGGTGTCAGAAGATTTAGCCGGCAGTCTCAAGAAGACAGAAATCCATCGCGATGCACGCGGGTGGGAGCGTCCTTCTGATCATGTCCCGGTGACACTCACGATTGCTTAGTTTGCGCGCTGGATTCCATCCTCTGCAACGCTTGGTATAAGTCCAATGAGCGTGTGTTGATTTGATCGGCAAGCTTTTTAGCTGCATCTGGGTACTCAGATAAAAGGCGGTGCATCAGAGCGCGGGGCAAAACAATTAAATTGGCGTCTGTATGTGCAATCGCATCAACGGGTCGTTCGCCACTTGCAAGAAGTGCAATCTCACCGATCAAAGCTCCACGACCAACGCGTTCAATGTCAGGTTGGTCGGGATCATAAGACAAAGCAATCAGCCCATTCTCAACAATAAATCCTCCGGTCGAAGGATTGCCTTTTGAGAATAGTTTTTCCCCTTCAGCGAGTTTCCTGCGTTCGGCGGCAAAAAGGATCATGCGCAACGCATCGTCCGAAAACACACTGAAAAAATCGAGGCGCCGCAATAGGTCAATGTCGTCGCTGAGTGCCATTCTTAATTCTCCGCGACCAATCCAGCCAATCGATAACCGCCCTGTTCTGTAACCAAGATATTGGCACTATCTGCATCGGTTTCAATTTTTTGTCGAATTCGATAGATGTGTGTTTCGAGAGTATGAGTTGTCACTGACTCATGATATCCCCATACATGAGTTAAGAGCTCCTCGCGCGGAACAATCTCTCCACGAGCACGATGGAGATAGCGTAAAATTTCGACTTCTTTATCGGTCAATTTTTGAACGTCGCCCTTTAATGAAATCAAGGATCGCGAAGCCGGATAAAGCTTGAAGAAGCCAATCGATAAGGACATATCTGAGCGAGATTGAAAATTTCGGATATGAGCCTTTACCCTTTGTACGACAAAGTTCGCTTTGACCGGAAGATCAAGTCTTTCGGTTAAACCCTCGAAATCAATCCCCAACCCGATCATTGGCCCGCGATACTCCTGTTCTCTCAGGAGTTTTAAGTTATCCTCGTTAGCATTTGGCAAAACTAATGCCGCATCAATTCGTTCAAGATCAGCTTTATTTGGCATTAAGCCGGGGTCGGAAAGGTGAGCCGTTTCAAATTCCATTTCAGATTCGAATTGCGCAGCTAACGCCTCTATCTCTTGAGGATCGGAACCCAGGATCAATACGGACGAAGAACGGGGCATAATTTCATCCTGCTTGGCGCCATCAATCAAAATAATCTGATGAACGGCGCTCTGAGTAGAGTGACCTTTCCTTCTAAGTTGTAAAAATGCAAGATATTTCAAACATCACAACAGTTTGCCCATGACCGTCTTTTTTCTTCGCATTAGTCCACTCGATCACGCCAAAGCGATGCTTGAGGGGTGTGGTTTAAAGCTTCGCTGCGCAATCGGACGAGGCGGTATCGTTACACGAAAGCGCGAGGGTGATGGTGGAACGCCCCGTGCAGCGCTCAAGCCGTTGCGCATTTATACGCGGTACGATCATTGGCGCAGCAGAGCCTTCACTATTCCAAATCACCCCCTTCAAGGCGATATGGGCTGGTGCGATGATGTCGGTTCGGCGCGTTACAATAGGCTGGTCCGGTTACCCTTTACCCCTTCGCACGAAAAGCTTTGGCGAGAGGATCATCTTTACGACATCGTCATTGAGACAAGTTGGAATGCCCGACCGGCCATTCGCGGTCGAGGCAGTGCCATTTTTATTCACTTGGCGCGTCCTGGCCTAATGCCGACTGAGGGCTGCCTCGCTTTGAATCGCAAAGACATGGCTCTCTTCCTGTCACGCCTAAACCGGCGAACGAAAATCGTCATTACATAATCGATAGTGCAAAATCCGCTCTAGCTACGGGCCCCGAAAATCGCACTGCCGATCCGCACATGGGTAGCGCCCACTTGGATGGCTGCCTCAAAATCACCACTCATACCCATTGAAAGAGTCTTCAGTCCGTTGCGCTCTGCAATCTGGCGAAGAAGCGCGAAATGCGGCGATGGCGGTTCATCAACCGGAGGTATGCACATCAATCCTGAAATCGTGAGGCCCCATTCGTCTTGGCATCGTTTCAGAAAAGCATCGGCTTCTTTCGGGGATACGCCGGCCTTTTGGGGTTCCTCACCCGTATTGATCTGAACAAACAGTTTTGGACGCCGATCCGATTTTTTGAGTTCCTTGGAAAGCGCTTCGGCAATTGAAGCGCGGTCAACCGTTTCAATTACATCAAAGAGCGCGATGGCCTCTTTGGCCTTGTTGCTCTGCAAAGGTCCAATCAGATGGAGTTCGACGTCGGGGAACTGCGCTTTAAGCGCGGGCCATTTGCCTTGCGACTCCTGAACGCGGTTTTCGCCAAAAATGCGATGTCCGGCACTAAGGACGGGCTCAATCTCAACGGGTCCATAGGTTTTGGAAACCGCTACGAGCGTGACATCGGTATCGCGCCGACCGGCATCGCGCGCTGAGCGCTGAACCGCTTGGCGAATGGCGAGATAACGGTTCTTGATCTCTTCGGGTTCGGTTTGTGACATCAGCCGCCCTTCCCACATTTTTGGGACATTGACCCCAAAGCGCAATCGTGTCCTAGTCCGCCCGACCCGCGCGAGGCAAGAGTCGGCGCGCTGTTTTTGTCCTATATGTAGAGAACACCCGGATAAATCATGAGAACCGAGCGTTACAACGCCCGTGAAGCTGAGCGGAAATGGCAGGCGACTTGGGACGAAAAAGAATTATTTCGGACCAAAAACGAAGATCCCCGACCCAAATATTATGTGCTCGAAATGTTTCCCTATCCGTCGGGGCGCATTCATATGGGCCATGTCCGCAACTATACGATGGGCGATGTTGTCGCGCGCTATAAGCGTGCACGCGGATTTAATGTTTTGCATCCGATGGGATGGGATGCGTTCGGCATGCCGGCCGAAAATGCTGCAATGGCCAACAAAAGCCATCCCGCGAAATGGACCTATTCCAATATCGCGACGATGCGTGACCAGCTGAAAAGCATGGGTCTTTCACTCGATTGGCACCGAGAGATCGCAACTTGCGACCCGTCCTATTACAAACATCAACAACGCATGTTTGTGGACTTTTTGGCTGGCGGCCTGATCGACCGAAAGACAGCCAAAGTGAATTGGGATCCGGTCGATCAAACCGTTCTGGCCAATGAACAGGTTATCGAAGGGCGCGGATGGCGTTCAGGCGCACTTGTTGAGCAACGCGAACTCACGCAGTGGTTCTTCAAAATTTCTGACTATGCGCAAGATCTCAATGACGCGCTTGATCGTCTCGAACGCTGGCCTGAAAAAGTGCGCCTGATGCAAAAGAACTGGATCGGTCGCTCGGAAGGGCTTTCGGTTCGCTTTGCGCTCGACAAGAGCAATGCGCCACAAGGTGAGTCTGAAATCGAAATCTATACGACGCGCCCAGATACACTATTTGGTGCGAGCTTTATTGCGCTTGCACCCGAACATCCGCTTTCAAAAATGGTCGCGGAAAAAAATCCAGAGCTAAATGCCTTCATCGATGAATGCCGAAAAATGGGGACCGCACAGGAACTCATCGATAAGGCTGAAAAGAAAGGCTTCGACACGGGACTTCGGGTCACTCACCCCTTCGATCCGTCATGGACATTACCGGTCTATGTCGCCAACTTTATCTTGATGGACTATGGTACCGGCGCGATCTTCGGCTGTCCGGCACATGACCAGCGCGACTTCGATTTTGCAACGGCCTATCGGCTTCCAATCAAAACGGTTGTCTGCCCTCCTGATCAAGATCCTAAAACTTATTCCGTAGGTGAAACGCCTTATGATGGCGACGGCAAGCTTTGCAATTCGTCTTTCTTAGATGGGTTAACCATCGATGCTGCAAAAGAAGAAGTTGCAAAACGTCTTGAAAAGGAAAGCTTGAATAACGAGCCTGTGGGAACGCGGAAGATCAATTTCAGACTGCGCGACTGGGGTATCTCACGACAACGCTATTGGGGATGTCCGATCCCTGTGATTCATTGTGAGTCATGCGGTGTCGTGCCCGTACCGATCAAAGATTTACCAGTTAAACTTCCTGATGATGTGACCTTTGATGTACCCGGAAACCCGCTGGAACGACATGCCACATGGAAACATGTCGATTGTCCTCAATGCGGTAAGGCAGCGCGTCGTGAGACCGACACGATGGACACGTTCGTTGATTCATCCTGGTATTTCGCGCGCTTTACAAATCCATGGATCGAAGATCGTCCGACCGAACGTGCAGTGGTCGATGGGTGGTTGCCGGTAAATCAATATATCGGCGGTATTGAGCATGCGATCTTGCATCTTCTTTATTCGCGCTTCTTTACGCGCGCGATGAAGAAAGTTGGCCATGCGGGTGTCGATGAACCGTTTGATGGCTTGTTCACTCAAGGCATGGTTGTTCACGAGACCTATCGTGACAAAGAAGGCAATTGGGTTACGCCGGCCGAAATTGAAATTTATAATGAAGGCGGCGAGCGTCACGCGAAGCTTCTCTCAAACGGTGCGCCTGTTGACATTGGCTCGATTGAGAAGATGTCGAAATCGAAGCGCAATACGATCGATCCGGATGATATTATAGGAACCTATGGAGCCGACACGGCGCGTTGGTTCATGCTATCAGACTCCCCGCCCGAGCGTGATGTCATCTGGACTGAAGAAGGGGTGCAGGGCGCAGCGCGCTTCATTCAGCGCCTGTGGCGCTTAGTCGGCGATGTTTCCGAACTCAAACCTGCTGACAACGCTCATGACGCGGCTGCTGAAGATGCGGTGATCACAATCCGCAAAGCCGCGCATCGAGCCATCATCCGCGTTGAGGAAGATCTTGAACGTCTACGCTTCAATCGCTGTGTTGCTCACGCTTACGAATTGGCTAACGCCTTGCAAGCTGAGCTTGCCGTCAAAAAGGATAAGCAAGTTAGTCCGCAATGGATTTCTGCAATGCAGGAAGCTTGCGAATTTTTGATCGCGATCATCGCACCCATGATGCCGCATCTTGCCGAAGAATGCTGGACTGCGCTCGGCCATCAGTCAATGATCGCGGAAGCGGCATGGCCGATAGCTGATCGCAGCCTGATCGTTGAGAATGACATCGTTCTACCGATTCAAATTAACGGTAAGAAGCGTGACGAACTCACCATTTCTCGACAGGCTGATAATTCATCAATCGAACAGGCTGTTCTGGCGCTTGAATCTGTAAAGGCTGCGCTAGAAGGTAAAGCGCCTAAAAAGATAGTCATCGTTCCACAAAGGATCGTCAATGTTGTGGTCTGATACATCTTCGAAGTTAATTCGATGCGGACTTATTCTTTGCCTCTCATTAGCTTTAACAGGCTGTATGCGACCCCTATACGGATCGGTAAATGGTGAGAGCGTTAAGTCGACGCTTTCATCTATTGATGTGAAGCCTATTCCAGATATCGCTGGTCACTATCTTCGCGAGGAACTGCTCTTTAATCTGAATGGTGGAGCTGTGCCTGAAGACCGGGCTGCTTCCTATATTTTGGCGATTACTCTTTCTGAAGCGAGCCAGGCCGTTGCCATTGACTCAACTGGTAACGGATCGGATGCGGCGTCAGTTTCGATTTCAGCGCGCTATAGTCTTACTGATACAAGCGGCAAAACTCTTCATCAGGGCATATCGGTTGCTTCCGGTTCGGTTGATCGTCTATCGCAGCGATTTGCCGCTGTTCGCGCATTTCGTGAAGCCAAGATTCGCATAGCAAAATCATTGGCCGGTCAAATTGAAACGGATCTCGCCGCCTATTTTGTTAGCCGTTCTAAATAGGAACAACAGGAATGGCAGCTCTCAAGGCCGGTGAAGTCGAGAGTTTTCTTCGCAAGCCTGATCGCGCTTATTCTGTATTTCTAGTTTATGGTCCGGACGCGGGACTTGCGCATGAAAGATGCCGCGCGATCATTGAAAAGCTGATCGATAATCCGTCTGATCCCTTTCAACTCATCCGTATAGATGGCGATCAATTATCAAGTGAGCCAACGCGTCTACAAGATGAAGCGAACACAGTTGGACTTTTTGAAACCAAGCGGGCGATTTGGCTTCGTGCGGGCACAAAGGCTAATGGCACGAGCTATGATTTACTCTTTGAGGAGCCGCCGCTGTGTCCCGTCGTTATTGAGGCCGGTGATCTTCCAGCAAGACACGCGCTTCGTAATGCGGCGGAAGGGTCTAAATTCGCTGTAGCGGTTCCCTGTTATGCGGATGAAGGTCGTGATTTGCCGAAGCTCATTGATGAAGTCTTCGGGCGTTTTAATTTGCGGATTGCCGATGATGCTCGATCAGCGCTTGTCGGATCGCTCGGCGCTGATCGAATGCTCTCCCGACGAGAATTAGAAAAGCTCGCTCTTTATGCCCATGGACAAGATGTCGTCACAATAGATGACGTCGAAGCGATACTTTCGAATGCGGCGCAGATTACGATTGATATGTTGGTTGACGCCGTATTCTCAGGTGAAGCAAGCTCCACGGATACGCTTCTGGAAAAGGCCATTCAGGAAGGGCTTGACTCATCCTTCATGATCAATGCGCTTTTAAGACATGCTTTTTTGTTATTGAACACGCAAAAGGAATTAGAGGGCGGGCGTTCGCTTGGAGAGATCGAAAAGCAATCGCGCGTTTTTTATAAACGTTTATCAGCATTCCGACGCCAAGTTACCCTATGGTCAACGTCGGCATTGCAGTCAGCAATTACGGCGCTTGGTGAGGCCCAGTTAGGAACCCGTCAACATTCCGCTCTGGCACAAACGCTTCTTTCCCGGAGTTGCCTCAGCCTTGCTTTAGCGGCACGACGAGTGTCTGTTCAAAATCGGTAATTAGCCTCGTAGTCTCAAACAGATATTATCGAGCTGTTCGAGTGTGCGATATTTGATACGTAATTCACCGCCACGCGCACCGTGCACAATAGAAACTGACAAACCCAAAACATCTTCAAGCGCTTTTTCAAGCGCACGCGTGTCAGGGTCTTTTTCTGTTTTCTTCTTTGTCGCTGCCGTCTTGTTGCTGGTAGTATCTTCTTGGGCGATGCGCTCAACATCACGTACGGTCAAGCCAAGTTCAACAATGCGACGCGCAACATTTTCCGGTTCTTTCACGGCGAGCAATGCTCGTGCGTGACCTGCGGACAGCGCTCCCGATGATAAGAGGCTTTGAACGCCAGCTGGCAGTTTCGCGAGCCGCATCGTATTGGCGATGTGGCTACGACTCTTCCCGATTACGCGCGCAAGATCATTTTGCGAATAGCCATAATCAGCCGCTAATTTCTCATAGCCCAAAGCCTCTTCGAGCGGATTAAGGTCAGCGCGTTGAACATTTTCAATCAACGCGATTTCAAAAGCTTCACGATCAGCGACTTCAACGATAACGATCGGCACTTCGTGAAGTGCAGCACGCTGCGCCGCGCGCCAACGGCGTTCACCCGCAATGATTTCGAATACGCCGTCTACACCGGGCATCGGACGAACGAGGATCGGTTGGATAATGCCTTTCTCGCGAATCGAATTCGCAAGATCTTCCAGCTCTTCATCAGAAAAATGGCGGCGGGGGTTGCGGGGGCTAGCGCGAAGAAACTCGGTAGGAATCTTTCGAGTGCCACGCGTGCGATCGGGTGCCGAAGCTGTGGCGGTCTCATTCGCCTCGCCGATCAACGCGGCAAGGCCCCTGCCGAGGCGCGACCGATTTTGTTCTTCGGCCATGACGGTCTTCCTTTTCTTATTGAAACTTTGAAGCGGGTGCGGCTCAGGCGGCGAGAAGAGCGCGTTCGCGCTGAATGACTTCCGAAGCCAGTTTGAGATAGGCTTGGGCACCCGTCGATTTCAAATCATAAAGCAACACGGGCTTGCCATAAGAGGGGGCCTCTGAAACGCGGACATTTCTCGGAATGACCGTGTCATAGACTTTGGTGCCCATAAAGGCGCGGACATCGTCAACAACCTGAGAACATAGATTGTTCCGTGAATCAAACATGGTGAGAACAATGCCGTGGATTGACAGGCCGGGATTAAGCGACTGTCGCACCTGCTCGACCGTTTTCAAAAGCTGCGAGAGACCTTCAAGCGCAAAGAACTCGCATTGCAAGGGAACCACCACAGCATCGGATGCGGCCATGGCATTAATCGTCAACAGATTAAGCGACGGGGGACAATCAACGAGGATATAAGTGAAAGGCTCATCACCTGTTGAGGCTTGTGAAAGCGAAAGCATCGAAATCGCCTTTTTCAAGCGATGGGCACGGTCCCTGTCATTAGCGATTTCAAGCTCAAGGCCTAAGAGATCAAGCGTCGATGGCGCGACGAAAAGGCGGGGCACAGCTGTCGGTCGGATCGCGCGATCAAGCGGTGCCTCGCCTGTCATGATATCATAGGTCGATATCGTGCGGCTCTTCTGATCAATTCCTAATCCAGTTGAAGCATTTCCCTGAGGATCGAGATCAACGATCAAGACCTTCTCGCCAATTGCAGCAAGCGCTGTTCCCAAATTGATGGCTGTTGTTGTCTTGCCGACGCCGCCTTTTTGATTAGCCAAAGCCAATATCCGTGGGCGGGAGACAGGGCTGTCCAGGTGATCGAAAGAAACATCAATCATGGTCGGCAATCTCCGGAAAACTGTTTTTCTTACTTCGGCCTAATCGCGTTAACGACCAAAATGCGACCTTCAGGATTAGTCCGACTCGGCACGATTTCGCTATTGATACTCCAATATTTAGCGGCTTCCGTCAACTCACTATCTATATCTTGTCCCTTTAAAAACAAAGCTTTACGCGGCGGACGGGGTAAAAATCCATACATTTTAAAGAGGTCGGAAAGCGGCGCCAGAGCGCGCGCCGTCAGGACGTCAATTTGAGGAGCAATGGCCTGAAGAGCCTCCTCAATGCGTTTATCGTGTACATGGACGTTTAATTTAAGAGTGCGCGCAACTTCACGAAGAAAGGCGGCCTTTCGGCCGTTGCTTTCAATCAAATGGGTTTCAAAATTTGCGCGTTCTGCGTGGAGACATGCCAGGACAAGTCCCGGGAAACCCGCCCCCGATCCCAAATCGACAAGGCATTTTGCTTCGGAACTGATGAAGGGGGCGAGCTGAGCGCTATCGGCGATATGTCGTGTCCACACTTCGGCAAGTGTTTTAGGACCAACAAGATTTTTGATTTTCTGCCAACGGATCAGATTATCGACGTAAACTTCAAGGCGTTCTTTTGTTTCACGTGAAACAGGAACCAGATTAAGGGCCTCGATCTGATCGGCGCTTTTACTGGTTTCGTCGGGTTGCTTTGCGCTCATTGAATTCAGTCTTGGCCACGCGCTGATCCTGCGGACCCTCTTTTGCGAGCACGAGCGGCGAGAAGCGTTAACGCTGCCGGAGTGATGCCTTCGATCCGGCCGGCCTGCCCGATTGTGCGTGGGCGAACAGCTTCAAGCTTCAATCGCAATTCAGCCGATAATCCTGAAAGATGCGCATAATCGAGATCAGCCGGAATAAAGAGGGACTCGTCCCGCTGATAGGTCGCGATGTCCCGCTTCTGGCGATCCAGATAAACAGCGTAACGCGCGTCATTTTCAAGACGGTCGACGAGAGCCGGCGAAATCTGAGAGAGTTCGGGCCAGATTCGGGCAAGATTAGCGAGGGTTTGATCAGGGTAAGATAAAAGATCGAATGCCGCACGTCTTATTCCGTCCTGATTGACCTTTAGGCCTTTTTGAACGGCTTCACTGGGGCTGAGTTGGAGGGCCTTCAAGAGATCGCGCCATCTTACAAGTTCTTGATGACGGTGAGCAAACTTCGTTAACCGCTCTCCTCGGACAAGCCCCCAGTCCACACCCTTTTGGGTCAGACGCTCGTCAGCATTATCCGACCGAAGAGAAAGGCGATATTCAGACCGGGAGGTAAACATCCGATAGGGCTCGGTTACACCCTGCGTTACAAGATCATCAATCATGACGCCGATATAGGCGTCCGTCCGGTCAATCGTGATGAGTTCGGACGCGCCTGCTCGTCTGGCAGCATTCAAACCCGCAACGAGACCTTGAGCGCCCGCTTCCTCATATCCTGTTGTACCGTTTATTTGCCCCGCGAAAAACAGGCCTTGAATCCGCTTGGTTTCCAAACTGGGCTCAAGAGACCGCGGATCGACATAATCATACTCGATCGCATAGCCCGGCCGGATTATCCGAGTCTTTTCTAGACCGGGGATTGTGGCAACGAAGGCCCGTTGCACATCCTCGGGCATCGAGCTTGAAATCCCGTTGGGATAGACTGTCGGATCGTCGAGACCCTCAGGCTCTAGAAAGATTTGGTGCCTTGTCCGATCACCAAAACGTACCACCTTATCCTCAATGGACGGGCAATATCGTGGTCCACGACCATCAATCTGGCCAGAATAAATAGGTGCCTCACCAATACGGCTTTTGATCACTTCATGGCCGGCATCAGTCGTCCAAGTAATACCACAGGCAATTTGAGGCGTCTCGATCCTATCGGTCAGGACCGAAAACGGCTCCGGGGGATCATCGCCAAGCTGGCTCTCAAGAGACGCCCAATCAATTGTGCGCCCATCGAGTCGCGGCGGTGTCCCCGTCTTCAACCGGCCGAGCGGAAATCCAAGGGCGTTAAGTGTATTTGATAAGCCGCCCGACGGCGGTTCGCCCATGCGGCCAGCGGGAAAAGTGACTGGTCCGATATGGACGAGGCCATTCAGAAATGTCCCCGTCGTCAAAACTACCGCGCCACCACTCAACTCCCGACCATCAGAAAGCCGGATCCCGTTCACCCGCGACTGACTTGGATCAAGAAGCAAATCATCGACGAGACCATCGATAATTGTCAGATTCGATTCTTCTGCAAGAAGCGCCTGAACAGCCTGCCTATAGAGTTTCCGATCAGCCTGAGCGCGCGGTCCACGAACAGCCGGACCCTTGCTCCGATTCAAGACGCGAAATTGAATCCCACCCCGATCCGCCGCTAAAGCCATAAGGCCGCCGAGAGCATCGATTTCCCGGACAAGATGACCTTTTCCCAATCCACCAATCGCCGGATTGCAAGACATCACCCCAATACTGTCTTTTGAGATCGTCACTAAAGCCGTGCGCGCGCCATAGCGCGAAGCTGCCGCTGCGGCTTCCGTCCCCGCATGGCCACCGCCGACTACAATGACATCAAAATGATCCAAGGAGAATTCCGCTTCTCAGAATTGTTTCACGTGAAACAGTATCGATCACTTCCCGATACAAAAACTCGAAAATAGTCGATCTAAAACATCATCAACGGACACGTTGCCAGTGATTTTACCAATCGCCCGTGCGGCAAGCCTAATCTCTTCCGCTATTAGCTCAACACCTGTTCCGTGCCCTGCCGCAATAGCTCTGTCAATAAATTCTAGAGCTTCCACGACGGCTGCGCGGTGGCGCGCCCTTGTCAGAAGCGCCGAGGACGATCCTCTTTCAAAATTGCTCATCACATGATTGCTGATCAAATCAATGAGACGATCCATCCCAAAGCCCGTCTTTGCAGAAATGGCCAAGTCACCTGTCGAGACGCCCTCACCTCGATCAATCTGCGTTATCACTTCAATAACGCGACAACCTGATCCAATAATTTCCTGCGTTGGACCAAATCTCTCTTCACAGCTTGATTGCAGCCAAAGAACGAGATCCGCGCGAGCGAGTTGCTCAAGCGTACGCCTAATCCCCTCATTCTCAATTTCATCGACGCTCTCGCGAATTCCCGCGCTATCGATCAATAATACTGGTAGGCCTTTTAAATCGAGGCGTATTTCAATCAGATCGCGTGTTGTACCCGGTCGGTCGGAAACAATTGCTACATCCCGGCTAGCAAGGGCATTCAAAAGTGTCGATTTCCCAGAATTGGGCGGCCCGGCCAAAAGAACAACAAAACCATCACGAACACGCTCGCCCCAAGCGGCTTTCGAAAGCGCCTCGCGCATTTCTCTTGCCAACTGAGACAGAATTTCCCGAGCTTGAGCGAAAACCAAAGCGTCAACATCGGCTTCGTCAGAAAAATCTAGCTCAGCATCAAAAAGCGCCATGGCTTTGATTAAATCTTCCCGCCAACGATCCGACTCGCGCGTGAGCCCCCCTTGCAACTGACGTAAAGCTTGCTGCCGCTGAATTTCAGTCTCGGCATCAATGAGATCAGCTAACCCCTCAATAGCTGAGAGATCAAGTTTTCCATTTTCAAAGGCTCGACGAGCAAACTCGCCAGGCTCTGCAATACGAAAGCCGGCGAATGCCGACAATCGATTAAGGCAAGCGCTCAATACGGCTGGTGATCCATGAATATGAAATTCACCAACATCCTCACCCGTGAAACTATCTGGACCCTCAAAGTACAAACAAAGCGCTTGATCGATCGGTGCATTTTGATGGTCTTTAAGAATGCGGAGAACCACCTGACGCGGTGAAGGAAGCGTACCAGCCATCTCGAGAAGCGCGGTCTTTGTTCCCGGCCCCGATATGCGAATTATCGATACGCCCGCGCGACCCGGCGCTGTTGCCGGTGCAAAAATCGTCTCTGAAAAAGCCTGATCTTTGCGGGTCATATACCCGACCCCATCAGTTCAATTACGTATTCATTGAATCGAAGAAATCAGAATTGGTTTTTGTCTGACGCAATTTATCCGCGAGAAACTCGATCGCATCGACCGTTCCCATCGGATTGAGAATACGCCGCAGCACATACATCTTCTTGAGGACATCAGGTGCAACAAGCAATTCTTCTTTACGCGTTCCAGAGCGTGTGATGTCGAGCGCTGGGAAGACACGCTTATCGGAAACCTTACGATCGAGAATGATTTCCGAATTACCCGTGCCTTTGAACTCTTCGAAGATCACTTCGTCCATACGGCTACCCGTATCAATCAACGCTGTTGCAATAATGGTCAGCGATCCGCCCTCTTCAATGTTACGCGCCGCACCGAAGAAACGCTTAGGCCGTTGAAGCGCATTTGCATCAACACCGCCGGTCAAAACCTTACCTGATGACGGGACAACCGTGTTGTAGGCGCGACCAAGGCGCGTAATTGAATCAAGCAAAATCACGACATCGCGACCATGCTCAACTAATCTCTTTGCTTTCTCGATCACCATTTCAGCGACTTGAACGTGGCGTTGTGCGGGTTCATCGAAGGTTGATGAAACGACCTCACCCTTCACCGAACGCTGCATATCAGTGACTTCTTCAGGACGCTCATCAATTAGAAGAACAATCAAATAACATTCAGGATGATTGGTCGTGATTGATTGCGCAATATTCTGCAAAAGAACTGTTTTACCAGTCCGTGGCGGCGCCACGATCAATCCGCGTTGTCCCTTACCAATCGGCGAAACGATATCGATCACACGGGCCGAAAAATCTTTTCGCGTCGGATCTTCAATCTCAAGCTTAAGTCGCTTGTTTGGATAAAGCGGCGTCAGATTGTCGAAGTTAACTTTGTGGCGAGCTTTTTCCGGATCTTCAAAATTAATCGTGTTAACTTTGACCAGAGCGAAATAACGCTCTCCGTCTTTCGGGCCTCTGATTTGCCCTTCAACCGTATCGCCCGTTCTCAATCCAAAACGACGAATTTGCGCGGGGGAGACATAGATATCATCGGGGCCAGCAAGATAATTTGAATCAGGCGATCGCAAGAAGCCGAAGCCGTCAGGTAAAACTTCAACAACGCCCTCGCCGATAATCTCGGTCTCATTCGCCGCGAGTTGCTTCAAAATAGCAAACATCAATTCCTGTTTGCGCATCGTGCCGGCATTCTCGACAGCATGTTCTTCGGCAAAAGCGAGAAGATCTGTGGGCGATTTACGCTTGAGATCCTGAAGTTTCATTTCACGCATGAAACACCTTAAAAAACGGCGCGCAGAATCCTGCCCACGCCTGAATATTTCGGATTAAAACGAATTCAACCCACGATGACCGAAACGCGGTATCTCGACCGGTTAGACAGGATACTGTCGGAAGGCAATCGAGGGATTCCAGAACGGAATGTTGTTTCGATATCCCGATTTATCGAAGAGGGCAAGAGATTATGCTCAAACGGTTAAGGTTTGAAAATGACAAGCCCAACGGCGAATATCATTAGAACTGTTGGAATCTCGTTCACGATACGGAAATAACGATGCTGTTTAACATTCCGATCTTCAGCAAAAAACCTGACATGGCGGGCCAAAAGCCCATGAACGCCGCTCATGATCAAAACAGCAATCATTTTCAAACTGAACCAAGTTTGCGTGAAAAAGCCTTGATCAAAGGCAATCCATAAACCGCAAACCCACGCGACAATCATTGCAGGCGTCATAATCGCCTTCAACAACCGCCGTTCCATGATTTTAAAAAGCTCAGAAGTTTCAGAACCGACCGCTACACCCGCGTGATAAACAAAAAGTCGGGGTAGATAGAGTAGCCCCGCCATCCATGAAATCACGGCAAGCACATGGAGGGTCTTAATCCAGAAATAAAGCACAGAAATTAGCCTCGAATCCGCCGCAAGAGCCGTTCGACATTTTCAATAGGAGTCTCTGGCACAATCCCATGCCCAAAATTGAAGATATGGCCGCCTTCTGAAAAGGCCTCAAGGATAGCGTCGGTCTGCCGATCAAGAGTGTCCCCACCCGCAACCACAGCCAGCGGATCAAGGTTTCCCTGAACCGGAAGTATTGGCTGAACCGCTTTCGCTGCCCATTGAGGATCAACACCCCAATCGAGCCCGACAGCATTTGCTCCAGTTTCCCGCGCATAACGGACGTGATTACCACCCGAGCCGCGTCCAAACACAATAAATCTCATGTCAGGATATTTCTGGCGGACACCTTTGATGATCTTTGTAATCGGCTCAATAGAATATTTTCCTATACCGTCACCGGTCAAAGCCCCAGCAAAACTTTCAAAAATCTGAATTGCGTCAACGCCCGCCTCAGCTTGCCGAATAAGATAGGCGATTGACGCTTCGACCAAACGATCGATCAATTTCTGCACATAATCAGGATGTCGGTAAGCGAGTAAACGGCTCGGCGCCAATTCAGGCGTCCCTTTACCGGCGATCATATAACTCGCAACAGTCCAGGGCGCGCCGCAGAAACCTAAAAAAGTTGTCTCTTTCGGCAAAGCTGACCGAATTCGCCGAATAGCCTCAAAAACAGGGCTTAACCGTTCAAGATCGATTTCATTATGAATTTCGCTAAAGTTTAGCTTTGGATCCAAAGGTTGAAGCTTTGGACCTTCATTTTCGACAAAATGAACCGGCAAACCCAAAGCATCGGGAACAACCAGAATATCCGAGAAAAGGATTGCTGCATCAAATCCAAATCGGCGGATGGGCTGAAGTGTTACTTCTGTGGCCAAATCAGGCGAGTAACAGAATTCGATAAAGTTCTTCGCCTTGGTACGGACCTCACGATATTCAGGAAGGTATCGACCAGCCTGCCGCATGATCCAAATCGGCGGTTTCTCAAAACGTTGACCATCTAATACAGCCAGCAACTTTTTGGTCGGGACGGGTTTTGAACTGGTCAATTTCTTTCCTTTAAAGGTCTTAAGTTTTTGCTTTTGTTAGAAAGGGATTATCAAGAATAGGGTTTTGTCCCTCGTTTATCCAATATTTTTTAACAAAATAGCTTTTTAAACCTGGCGAAAGAAACAAAGTGAAAATGGATAAATTTCATTATATTTTTCATATATTTAGATAAAAATTTCCTAGATCCAGGCTTCGATTTATCCCCGTTCTTCCCAATATTCCAAGATCAGCCTCTATATTTATCCATAAAGTATCGAATGGGGATGAAAAAGAAGCCAGGTCGGGAGAGTAGGACTTCGTAGGAGATTTCCGTCCGGGTTTTCCCCATGAGTACATTTGCGATACACAGGCTTTAAGCCAGTTAACCAAGGCCAAATTCGTGGACCGAAGCTATTTCCACCTCCACCTTGTTTCAGACTCGACAGGTGAAACGCTATTAAACGTGAGCCGAGCGGCGACGGCCCAATATGAAGGCGTGTCTGCAATCGAGCATATCTATCCGCTCATTAGAAACGAATCGCAGTTAGACCGCGTGATCGTCGCCCTAGAAAATGCCCCGGGCATGGTTCTCTATACCTTGGTCGATAAGCAATTGGCGTCACGGCTTGAAACGGCCTGCCAAGATTATGGCTGTCCCTGTCTTTCAATCCTCGATCCCGTACTGACAATGTTTCAGTCTTATCTTGGGCAATCCTATACGCACCGCCCTGGCGCGCAGCACATGCTCAACGCGGAATATTTCAAACGCATCGATGCATTAAATTACACGATGATGCATGATGATGGTCAACAAGGTCAGGATCTTGATGGCGCCGATATTATTCTTGTCGGCATTAGTCGAACCTCAAAAACACCAACCAGCATCTATCTCGCTAATCGTGGTTATAAGACCGCCAATGTTCCCCTCGTCCCCAATATCCCCCTACCCGAACAATTGGAGGCAGTAAAAAAGCCGTTGGTTGTTGGCTTGGTTGCGAGCCCGGAACGTATCGCCCAAATCAGGCAGAATAGACTTCTCGCTCTAAATGCATCCGAAGATACGCCCTATATCGATAAGACATCGATCGCTGAGGAAATTATCTATTCGCGGCGTTTATGTGCGCGGAATAACTGGCCGATTATTGACGTGACAAGACGATCTATCGAAGAGACAGCCGCCGCCATTATTGATCTTTATCGAAATCATGTCAGCACCGGTGACGATGCATGACCAATTTAGATACAATTTGGTCTGCAAGGGATCCTTTGATACTCGCGTCTCAGAGCACCATCCGTGCAGAGCTCTTAAATAAAGTAGGATTTATCTTTGATGTTCAAACCGCCAAAATTGACGAACGTCAAATCGAAGCTCACTTAAGCCCAGCCGATAAAACTCCGAAAAGAATTGGGCTTGCTTTAGCTGAAGCAAAGGCACGCGCTGTGAGTAAAACTAATTCCGAGGCATGGGTGATCGGCGCGGATCAAATACTCGAATTTGAAGATCAAATTTTGCATAAAGTGAAATCAAGTATCGATGCCCAACAGCAATTATTCTCAATGGCAGGAAAGCAACATCAGCTTCATTCAGCAGCGGCGATCGTAAGAGGCGGCGAAACGCAGTGTTTAATGATCGAAACGGCGACACTGACTATGCGTACATTATCGAGTGATAATATTCGAGATTATTGTCAGCTCGCCGGTGACCATATTTTTCAATGCGTTGGATCCTATCAATATGAGGGTTTAGGACGTCATTTGTTTGAGCGCGTAGATGGTCGAGATGATGTCATTCTTGGCTTGCCACTGGATCAAATAATAAAATTTTTTAGGAGCGCCGGATGTCTGACCTTTTGACCAAAGGGCCGCGCGCCTGCGTAACAGGTCACCCGATTGCGCATTCGCGATCACCTATGATCCATAATTATTGGCTCAAACTTTTGAATATCAAAGGCCATTATGATCGCGTTGATACGCCTCCGGACGTCTTTCCCGAATTCATACGCACTATGGCAACAAGAGGCTTTGTCGGTTGCAATGTCACTTTGCCGAACAAAGAACTAGCCTATCAACTTGCTGATGTGAAAACGGAACGCGCGGATAAGCTCCGTGCTGCAAACACCCTATGGTATGAAAAGGGAAAACTTCACGCGGACAATACGGATATTGAGGGCTTTCTGTTTAATCTTGACGAAAAAGCGCCCGGCTGGGATCAGAAACTCGATAAAGCAGTCATCATAGGCGCGGGAGGAGCGGCCGCCGCAATTGTTCAAGGTCTATGCGAAAGACGAGCGTCTAAAATTGTTATCGTCAATAGAACGATTGGAAAAGCAGAACAATTAGCCCAACGATTCTCTGCATCTATTGAGACGCAATCTTTCGATAACATATCGGCCGCCCTGGACCAGGCCACTTTTATCGTGAACACAACCTCCTTAGGTATGAAAGGCCAACCCCCGCTTGATCTTGATCTATCAAGAGTGAGCCATAATGCCCTTGTGACAGATATTGTTTATGTTCCGTTGATTACAAGTTTCCTGAACAAAGCTCAAAATCAAGGTCTATCAATTGTCGATGGCTTGGGGATGTTGTTGCATCAAGCTGTTCCAGGTTTTGAGCATTGGTTTGGTCAACGGCCCCGTGTCACGGCTGAGCTTCGAGAGATGATTGAAGCAGATATCATGCGGGCAAACCCATGACATTCATTTTGGGCCTTACCGGTTCCATTGGCATGGGTAAATCAACGACCGCTGCTTTGTTTAAGAAGCACGGCATACCGGTTTATGATGCCGATCAAACCGTTCATGATCTTTATCGAGGTCGGCTTGTACCCCTTATTGAAGATGCGTTTCCCGGCTCTACAGATAGCGGCGTTGTCGACCGCTCAAAATTAGCAGCCCAGGTAATTGGTCATCCAGATAAATTGAAACAACTTGAATCTATTGTTCATCCCGTTGTGCAGGAAGAACAAGAACGGTTTTTAAAGCGTCATTTTAATTCGCCGATTGTTGTTCTCGACATCCCTCTTCTTTTCGAAAATGCAAAAGATCTTATATGCAATGCTGTCGTCGTGGTCTCGACAGATGCGAAAACTCAGAGAGAACGAGTTTTAGCGCGCGAAGGTATGACGGTTGAAAAGATGGAGGCGCTTCTTACCCGCCAGGTTCCCGATGTTGAAAAGCGGCAAAGGGCACAATTTGTCATCGACACGAGTCAAAATATTCCGCATGCTGAACGTCAAGTTTTATCTATTCTGAAGGCTTTATCGGGGCGTTCTTAAACTATGATGCGTGAGATTGTTTTTGATACTGAAACAACTGGTTTGAACCCGCTGGGTGGTGATAGGGTCGTAGAAATCGGTTGCGTCGAGCTTGTTGATTATGTCCCAACGGGCCAGACATTTCACGTCTATTTGAATCCTGAGCGCGATATGCCTGACGCCGCGTTTCGCGTTCACGGCCTGTCAAATGAATTTCTCAGCGATAAGCCCCTCTTTACAGATATTGCTGAGTCCTTCGAAGATTTCATTGGCGACGCAAAGCTTGTCGCTCACAATGCGTCATTCGATCTCGGCTTTATCAACGCTGAGCTTTCCCGTGTAGGTCGTAGTGAAATTATTTCTGAGCGTATTATCGATACGCTGATCATTGCGCGTCGTAAATTTCCGTTCGGACCAAATAGCCTTGATGCGCTTTGCCAAAGATTACAGATCGATAATTCACGCCGCACGAAACATGGCGCCTTGCTTGATGCCGAAATTCTCGCTGAAGTCTATATTGAGCTCTTGGGCGGGCGACAAAAAGATCTAGGCCTTTCGATTGAAACGAAAGTACTTGCTCAATCTGTTTCCATTGAGCGCGGAAAAGCCGGTGCGCGTCCGCGAGCGCTTCCTGATCGCTTATTACCTGACGATCTCGATAGGCATGCCGAATTCATTTCCGGATTTGGGTCGGCAATTATTTGGAACGATTATATCCGACCAAAAACCGGGCCTTGAAACGATCAAGCTGTGCCAGCCGGCTCCATCTGCGCTAATCTTTGGCGGTAGAGCGCTGCGAAATCGATAGGATCGATTAAAAGCGGCGGGAAGCCACCATTTCTCACCGCATCCGCCACGATTTGTCTGGCGAAGGGGAACAGAAGACGCGGGCATTCGATCATGACAACGGCCTGAATATTTTCAGCCGGAATATTTTGGATGCGGAATAATCCGGCAAAGACAAGCTCGAACTGAAAGAGCGTTTGTTCGCCGTCAAGCGCCTTACCTTCGAGCGTCAATTCAACTTCGAAATCGACCTCACCGGGTTGTTTTGCATTCACATTGACCGAAATTGAAATGCTTGGACCCGACTCGCGTGGCGCGAGCGACCCTGGTGCATTTGGGTTCTCAAAGGAGAAATCCTTAATGTATTGGCCGAGTGCGGTTAGACTAGGCAATGCGGCTTGTGTCGTTTCGGTCATGAATGAAATCTCCCATGGGAAAAAGTGGTAAACTTCCCAAAATTTAGAACGGTTTTCAGCCTAAATTCGACCAAGATGCGATTTTAGGTCGCGGGTCAACTCCTGATTTTTTGCATTTTTACTATATCTACCCATATAGAAAGCTTAACAACGTGGCCGCCAGAACAAGTTTGGAGAAAAAAATATGCAGGACGGTTTCGACCTGTCGGTAATTGTCTTTCTGGTTCTCGCCGCTTTTGTTGGCTGGCGCCTTTATAGTGTTCTAGGAACGCGGACCGAGCGTGATGGCGAACCGACGGTTTCGCGCTTTCGTCCCGTGTCGGCGGCAAAGCCCGTCGATACAACTCCTGATGACGAAAAACTTATTGAAGGTGAAGTGAAGCCAGCTGCCGATCCGGCAAGATGGCGGGGCATTGCCGAACCGGAAACACCTTTGGCTGAAGCGCTTGATCGTGTGGTTGAAGCAGAGCCTAGTTTCGACGCGCGTCATTTTATCTTGGGCGGTCGTGCCGCTTATGAGGCCATCGTTCTTGCCTTTGCCGCCGGCGATCGCTCAACTTTGAAAGATCTTCTTTCAAGGGACGTCTTTGAGAGCTTTACCGGCGCCATCGCTGATCGCGAGAGTAAGGGCGAAACTGTCGAAACAACTTTTGTGGGTCTCGATAAAGTTGAGATAAAGGACGCCCAAATCAGGGGCAAATCAATTCAGATCACTGTTAAATTCCTCTCAAAACTAATTACGGCGACAAGAGACGCCAAAGGCGAAATCATTGAGGGCGCAACCGATAAGGTGATTGACGTCAATGATGTTTGGACTTTCGCTCGCGATGTGGGCAGTCGTGATCCGGCCTGGAAATTGATTGCAACTGAAGCGGCCCAGTGAGTGATATAAGTTCCTATTGCGCTCTATCAGACGCTGATCTTGAGCCCACAAGCTTCGATTTTCTCGAAGGTTGGGCTCAGGATGATCATCGCGCTGCATTTGAAACATTTTTGAAATCAGCTGCGGCGGTAATCGACGCGCGAAACGATTTACGTCCCGCTCGTCCAATTCCAGGCTCTTTTCGACGCTTTGCGGAACAGGCGCTTGAACACGCCAATTCAGACCCGCGTCTCTTTTTTGAGACAAGATTTGCACCCTATTTTGTGAGGCCTCATCAGGGTCGGGGTTTTTTGACGGGATATTACGAACCGGAAATTTCCGGATCGCTGACACAAAGTGCCGAATTCCCAATTCCGGTTCTCGGCCGACCCCACGATCTCGTGAGTTTTCATGGCGATCAAGCGCCTGGTGAGCTTGCAACTCTCGGCCTTTCCGCTGCACGCCAAACTACAGCTGGACTTGAGCCCTATTTTGATCGCGCTGCCATTGAAGATGGTGCGCTTCGAGATCAGTCACTTGAGCTGATCTATCTACCCGACCGGGTTGAGCTCTTTTTTGCGCAAGTTCAGGGATCGGCTCGGGTCCGTCTGTCAGATGGCCGCCTCAAAAGACTGATTTATGCAGGGCGCAACGGTCATTCCTACACAACCATCGCGCGGGTCATCCGCGACGAAGGCCACATGGCGCTTGAAGACATCAATCTCGGTTCTTTGAAGGCGTGGCTGCGTGAAAATCCAAAAGACGCAAATAGAATCATGCGTCTCAACCGCTCCTATATCTTTTTTTCCCTTTCAGAAGATTTGGCGGAAGAGGACGGGCCCATTGGTGCGGCGTCGCTTCCGCTAACGGCTGGCCGTTCGATTGCCGTTGACCGTCACCAATGGTGTTATGGGCTACCTTTCTACATTCGCGCGCAATTGCCGGACGATACAGGCAATCTCGTTGATTTCTCTCGGTTGATGGTTGCGCAAGATACAGGATCGGCCATTCTGGGCGCCGCGCGCGCCGATCTTTTCATGGGCTCAGGCGCGTTGGCGGGACATCATGCCGGATTGATCCGTCACCCCGGTGATTTCGTTGTTTTGATGCCAAAGGCGTAAAGTATGTCGTTCGGCGAACGAAAAAAGCGGATTTTGACGGCTGATGAGACTGCTTTGTGGGCTCACGTCACAAACCATATTCAGCCGCTTACCAAGCACCGACCCGCCGAACCGGACCAAACCATCCCTCAGTCCTCAACGGTCATTGCTGCGAAATCGGGCGATGAACTAAAAATTGCTGCATCTTATGTTGCGCAAAAAAATGAAATTGTGCAGCGCAACAAAAATGAATTACCACCTCTCGCGCCGCTCGAGCGCCGCCTTCGCCAAAGATTGTCGCGAGGCGCTCACCCAATCGATGCGGTCATCGATTTGCACGGGATGAGGCAGACTGAAGCGCACGAAGCTTTGCGTCGCTTTGTCTATGCGGCTCAGCGCCAAGGCGCCTCAGTCATATTGGTCGTTACAGGCAAAGGCGCATCAGGCGTTCAGGATACGGGCTCGGGTGAGGAACGCGGCGTTTTGCGACGGACAGTCCCGCATTGGCTCCGCATGCCGGATTTGCGCCCCTGTGTAATCGGCTTTGAGCCGGCAGCCCAGCATCACGGGGGTTCGGGCGCCCTCTATGTGAGAATCCGCCGGGCGACTCGGAGCGAGACGCCGTGACCCCGTTCGGAGAGAGACTGCGTGCGCTCCGGGAAGAGCGCGGTCTTCAATTGAAAGACATGGCTGTCGCTCTGGGAGTCACTAGCACCTATCTGTCAGCCTTGGAGCATGGCCATCGTTCGCGCCCCAATTGGAGTTTTGTTCAGCGCGTCATCCATTATTTCAATATTATTTGGGACGAGGCTGACGAATTGCAGAGACTTGCTGATTTGTCAGACCCACGAATAACTCTACGCACATCAGGCCTTTCACCAAAGGCGACAGAACTTGCTAACCGCCTGTCGCGCGACATCGGTACACTGACGGATGAAGACCTTGCGGCTCTTCTCCAAGTGTTGAACAAGGCACGTGATCGAAATCGCACTTGACGGATGAGGCGCCCCTCTTCACATCACCTGACGTGTAAAGATTCGGGTGATGATTGATGGCTTCCTCAAAATATGACGTCCTGGGAATTGGTAATGCGATTGTCGATGTGATCGCTTTCACCGAAGACGATTTTTTACTTTCACATGATCTCGCCAAAGGGTCGATGCGGCTGATCGACGAAGTTCAAGCTGAAAAGCTTTATCAATCTATGGGTCCGGCAACCATTATTTCAGGCGGCTCCGCCGCCAACACTGTTGTCGGTATTGCCTCACTGGGCGGGTCGGCATCATTCATTGGCAAAGTCCGCAGTGACTCACTCGGGCAGGCCTTCACGCATGATATACGAGCGATTGGCGTGCACTTCGAAACCAAGCCAGCATCCGCAGGCCTTGCAACAGCACGGAGCTTTATCCTGGTAACGCCGGATGGCGAACGGACGATGAATACATTTCTAGGCGCCTGTTTGTATCTCGGCCCCGATGACATCGACCCTGCTACTGTTCAAGCGTCATCGATCTCCTATTTCGAAGGCTATCTTTGGGATCCTGAAGATGCGAAGGCTGCCTTTCGTAAAGCGGCAACGATCGCCCATGCTGCGGGTCGCAAAGTTGCCCTCACTTTGTCTGACAGTTTCTGTGTTGATCGCTACCGTGATGAATTCCGTGCGCTGATTACAGATGGAACGATTGATATCTTGCTCGCCAATGAGCATGAACTCAAAAGCCTCTACACAACGTCTGATTTTGATAGCGCCGTTACCGCACTTCGGAATGAAGGCCCTATGGCGGTCGTTACGCGCTCATCCGCCGGTTCAATTGTAATTGATCAAAATGATACCCATGCTGTCCCAGCCCAACCCATTGATAAACTCGTTGATACGACAGGAGCGGGTGATTTATTTGCAGCCGGATTCTTGTTGGGTCATGCGCGCGGCCTTAATCACCGTGAAGCAGCGCGATTGGGATCCATTGCGGCAGCGGAAGTCATTCAACATATAGGTGCGCGCCCTGAAGCCCGACTGCGGGATCTTGCAGGTGAAAACGGAATTACAATTTCCTAAGGGCAACCGTCTCAATCCGGTGCTGGGATCCTTTGGTCAGAACAAGATCAGCACGGGGACGCGTAGGTAGAATATTCTCACGTAAATTGGGAAGATTGATTCGATTCCAAATACCAAGCGCCATCTTTTCCGCGTCTACATCGCTTAACTCAGCATATTTTTTAAAAAAGCTTCTCGGATCGCGAAACGCAGTATCTCTCAATCGCATAAAGCGATCGACATACCAGCGCTCAAGATCGGCTTCATGCGCGTCGAGATAAATCGAGAAATCAAAAAAATCAGAAACGAAGGGAATCGGCTTGCCTAATTTCTGTAACCGATTAGGCAGGAGAACATTGAGGCCTTCGACGATCAAAATGTCGGGTCGATCAACAGATACGGTTTCACCCGGTACAACATCATATACAAGATGCGAATAGACCGGTGCTTCGACGTGACGTTTTCCAGCTTTAACGTCTGTCAGAAATTTTATGAGTGATGTACCGTCATAGCTTTCGGGAAAACCTTTACGCTCCATGAGCCCTTCAGCATCAAGCGCAGCGTTTGGAAGCAAAAAACCGTCTGTTGTAACAAGTTCCACTTTAGGCGTGTTAGGCCAGCGCGATAATAACGCCTTCAGAACACGTGCCGTTGTCGATTTACCCGCACTCACCGATCCCGCAATCCCGATGACATAAGGAACCTTGCCGTCTTCTGCGAGAAGAAATCTTTGTGTTGCTTTGAAAAGACCTTGGGTCGCCGCGACATAGAGCGACAACAAACGCGAGAGTGGTAGATAAATTGCGATGACGTCTTCTAATGAAATAGGATCATTAAGCGATTGAAGTTTCTGCAAATCCTCAACTGTAAGAGTCATGGGAGTGTCGGCTCTTAGCGTCGCCCATTCATCACGGCTAAAAATTCTATAGGGCGACAGATCGTCTTCAAGCATCGCGAGTTCAGAGGGGCTTAGGTCTTGGCTCATGATTATCTTTTAATTTTCTGTCCGCGACGCTTTTTCAGCTAAGCCTGATTGCCGTGTTCGTTCTTCCAAAACGGCCATAACATCATTGATCGAAATGTGACTTGCACGAAGAACAACAAGAAGGTGATAAAGAAGGTCCGCGCTCTCCTTCGTTAACTCGGCTCTATCACCGCGGTTAGCAGCGATTATTGCCTCCACCGCTTCTTCGCCAAGTTTCTTCGAGGAATAGGCAATTCCTTTACTGAATAACTTAGCCGTATAAGACTCCTCACTTGAAGCTTGAGAACGCTCTTCAATAATTTTTTCGAGATCAGTCAGAGTGAATGTGGTCATTTAATCCATCCTCACCGAAAGCCCTGCTTGAGCGAGCGCCTGTTTCGCTTCTCGAATTGAAAATTCACCAAAATGAAAAATAGAGGCCGCCAGGACAGCACTCGCATGTCCATCACGAATGCCTTCCACCATATGCTGCAAAGTGCCGACACCACCCGAAGCAATCACGGGCACCGAAACCGAGTCTGAAATCACCCGTGTTAACTCGATATCATAGCCAGACTTTGTTCCGTCGCGATCCATTGATGTCAGCAAAAGTTCACCGGCGCCGAGCGCTGTAACTTCGCGTGCATAGTCAAGCGCATTGATTCCTGTTTCTTTACGCCCACCATGGGTAAAAATTTCCCAACGCGGCGCCTCGCCTTCTGCAGTAACGCGCTTGGCATCAATAGCGACTACGATACATTGACTACCAAATTTAGTAGCTGCTTCTTTTACAAAATTCCGATCTTTGACGGCCGCGGTCATGATTGAAACTTTATCTGCTCCGGCGAGGAGGAGATTTCTAATATCTTCAACCGTTCTTACGCCACCACCAACGGTCAAAGGCATGAAACACGCTTCTGCTGTGCGTTGAACCACATCCATTAAAATTCCGCGGTCTTCGTGGCTTGCTGTGATATCAAGAAAACATAATTCATCAGCGCCGGCCGCATCATAGGCCAACGCGGATTGTACGGGGTCACCGGCATCAACGAGATCGACAAATTGAACGCCTTTGACGACACGACCGTCTTTTACATCAAGGCAAGGAATCACGCGCTTTTTAAGCATGATCTTGATCTCTCTTACGCGCATTAATGAGAGCGAGCGCGGCCTTCGCATCAAGGCGACCATCATAAAGCGCGCGGCCCGTTATAGCGCCTTCCAGAATTGCACAATCAGATTTCGTCAAACGCTCAATATCGTCAAGCGAAGCGAGTCCACCCGAAGCAATGACGGGAATGGTGAGGGCATGCGCTAAAGCAAGTGTTGACTCAATGTTAAGGCCCTTTAGCAGTCCGTCTCGTGAAATATCGGTATAGATAATTGCCGACACACCGGCATCTTGGAATCGTTGGCCAAGTTCGATGGATGACATTTCCGAAAGTTGTGCCCAGCCGTCGACAGCCACTCGTCCGTCGCGCGCATCTATGCCTACGGCGATAGAACCGGAAAAATTACGCGCTGCTTCTCTTACAAAAGCCGGATCTTTCACTGCCGCTGTTCCTATGATCACGCGGGTGATTCCGTGATCAAGCCAATTCTCAACGGTCTTCATCGTGCGAATACCGCCACCAAGCTGGATCGGGATTTTGATCTGTCCCGTTATCGCGCGGATAGCGTCGGAATTCATCGGCTTACCAGCAAAGGCGCCGTCGAGATCGACGATGTGTAGCCATTCGAAGCCTTGATCTTCAAATTGCTTGGCTTGATCAGCAGGATCATCATTGAAGATCGTGGCTTGATCCATGTCGCCCTGAATTAGACGAACACAGCGCCCTTCTTTGAGATCGATTGCAGGAAAAAGAATCACGGTGCCCACCTCAAAAAATTGGCGATCAAAGCGAGACCCAGCTTTTGACTTTTTTCCGGATGAAATTGCGTGCCGGCAATTGTATCACGCGCCACAAGCGCCGTCAGTTCGCCGCCATAATCGGTCGTAGCAACGATGTCGGATGGGTTTGTTGTTTTCAAATGATAGGAATGCACAAAATAGGCGTGAAGACTTTCGGGAATTCCTTCAAGCAAATGATGCGCGCGCTTTCGTGACAAAGTGTTCCATCCCATATGTGGGATTTTGAGCGCGGGATCACGAGGTTCGATCCGCACAGTATCACCCGCGATCCAACCCAATCCGCGACTGGTTTCATATTCAAGACCGCGTTCGGCCAGAAGCTGCATCCCCACACAGATCCCGAGAAAGGGGCGTGCATTTTGAAAGACGGCTTCGGTCATCGCTTCGATCATGCCGGGCACAGCATCGAGCCCTCGGCGGCAATCAGCAAACGCACCCACGCCGGGCAACACGACACGATCGGCTTTCCGTACCGCTTCGGGGTCGGATGTCACAAGAATCTCAGCCGTGATGCTTTCAAGGCGTGCCGCTTGTTCAAAGGCTTTTTGCGCGGAGTGCAGATTACCCGAGCCATAATCAATGATCACGGTCTTCATGGTCGGGAATCCGGACCGGGGAATAGGCCAATGACACCACGACTTTGAGGTGCGCGCGGGCTGGAAGCTGTCGGTGTCACCAAATCAGCTTCTTGGCTCTGGTCAAGGAGGCGGTGGAGGGCCTCATCGGGTGAATGCGCCTCGACAATATCAATCAGCCGAAAGCCGCGTCGCTCCAGACCGGCGCAAAGCCATTTCCGTCCTTCAAGCCCTACAAAACCCATAACTATTAGGCCGCCAGTCAGTGTCACGCCCTGCGGAAGCCCCAAGCGGGAAACGCCGAGAGTTAAAGCAACTTCGAAAACCAAAACGAACAGCGCGTTGAGCCATAGGCGGTTGAAACCAAGCCAGAGCAACGGCACCACAAATCCGCCCCAGCTAAACTTATCCGGCACGAGGCGGCTTCGTTCGGCGAGATTTTCGCGCGTATAGGCGAGCGAAGGGTGAAGATAGACCGAATAAGTCGTCATTTTCCCTATCCAAGAGGGTATGGTTTTAAAGAACGCCTTTGGTCGAAGGAATCCGGTCCTTTTCCCGCGCGTCAATGCTGACGGCTCCGCGGAGGGCGCGCGCCAACCCCTTAAAGCAGCTTTCCGCAATATGATGCGCGTTCAAGCCGTAAAGAGTTTCAACATGAAGCGTGATGCCGGCATTGATGGCAAAAGCCTGAAACCATTCCCGAACCAACTCGGTATCGAATTCGCCAATTTTTTCGCGCTCGAACTCGGTTCGAAATACCAGAAAGGGCCGCCCTGAAACGTCAACCGCCACCCGTGAGAGTGTTTCATCCATGGGGAGGTAGGAGTGGGCGTAACGGGTAATACCTTTTTTGTCGCCAAGCGCTTCCCGAAAGGCTTGGCCAAGCGCAATGCCGATATCTTCGACCGAATGGTGCTGGTCGACTTCCAGATCGCCTTTACAGGACACGGTCACGTTAAATAGGCCATGGCGGGCAAAAAGCGTAAGCATATGGTCGAGAAAACCGACTCCCGTCGAAATTTGGGCGTCGCCGCTTCCGTCGAGGGCGATGGATACGGAAATATCCGTTTCACCCGTCTTGCGCTTTATGCTGGCCGTTCTCATTACTTTTGTCCCTTGCGAGACCCCCTGAACTATTCTTCAAAGCCTCTACCCGCCAAAGCCTCGCCTGTCACGCCACTTATAGTTTGGCCGATCGGCTTTTTTGCGCGAGATCTCCGGACGCTTCCGACTTGGCGCATGATATAAACGAGGCTAGAGCCAAGACCCCAATTAAGGATTAGAGCGCGATGCAAGACGAAGATCGGCGGTGGCGGGCCACAACTATTCTCATGGTTCGTAAAGGCGACGAAGTCGTTATCGGAGGCGATGGCCAAGTAAGCCTCGGCCCGACCGTGATCAAGGGTAACGCCAAAAAAGTGCGCCGCCTTGGTAAAGGGGAAGTGATTGCCGGATTTGCGGGTGCAACGGCTGATGCCTTTACACTTTTTGAGCGGCTCGAAGCCAAGCTCGAGCAATATCCCGGACAGTTGATGCGCGCTTCAGTTGAGCTCGCGAAAGATTGGCGGACGGATCGCTATCTAAGACGTCTCGAAGCGATGATGTTGGTTGCCGACCAAAAAGTTGGCCTTATTCTTTCGGGCAACGGCGATGTTCTCGAACCCGAGAATGGCGTGATGGGTATTGGCTCAGGCGGTAATTATGCTTTGGCGGCCGCCCGAGCGCTGATTGATACCGAGCTTGACGCTGAATCAATCGTCAGAAAAAGCCTCACGATCGCCGGTGAAATTTGTGTCTATACGAATGGTACACTGACCATCGAACGGCTTTCTTCCGGAGCGCGCCCATGACCGATTTGTCACCGCGTGAAATTGTTTCTGAATTAGATCGTTTTATTGTTGGCCAATCGGATGCCAAACGTGCTGTGGCCATTGCTTTGAGAAATCGCTGGCGACGTTTGAAGCTTCAAGGGCCGATGCGTGAAGAAGTTTTGCCAAAAAATATTCTCATGATCGGCCCAACCGGGTGCGGCAAAACTGAAATTGCTCGCCGCCTCGCCAAACTCGCGAGTGCTCCTTTTTTAAAAGTCGAAGCGACCAAATTTACTGAAGTCGGCTATGTTGGCCGAGATGTCGAACAGATCATTCGTGATTTGGTCGAGATTGGTATTGCGCTTGTGAAAGAGGCCAAAAGAAAAAATGTCAGAGCGCGGGCCGAACTTGCGGCTGAAGATCGCGTGCTCGACGCGCTTGTGGGCCAGACGGCGAGTGCCACAACGCGAGAATCGTTCCGCAAAAAGTTACGTGAGGGAGAGCTTGCGCAAAAGGAAATTGAGATTGAATTGCAAAGCTCCTCTCAGGGCATGCCGATGTTCGAAGTGCCTGGCGTTCCCGGTACCCAAGTTGGCGCGATCAATATTGGCGATATTTTTGGAAAATTAGGCCGCACGTCCAAACCCCGCCGCATGACGGTCGAAGATGCCTACCAGCCTCTCGTCAACGAAGAGAGCGATAAACTTTTCGATCAGGATGCCATTATCGCTGAAGCCATAAGAGAAGTCGAAAATAACGGCATCGTGTTTCTCGATGAAATCGATAAAATTTGCGCGCGCGAGTCACGCGGTGGCGCCGATGTCTCGCGTGAAGGTGTTCAGCGTGATCTCTTGCCTTTAATCGAAGGCACGACCGTTTCGACTAAGCATGGCGCTGTCAAAACAGATCATATTCTTTTTATTGCTTCAGGCGCGTTTCATGTTTCAAAGCCTTCTGACCTTCTGCCGGAATTACAAGGAAGATTGCCGATCCGTGTTGAGCTCCAATCTCTGAAAGAAGAGGATTTCCGCCGTATTTTGACAGAAACGGAAGCGAGTC
Organism: Hyphomicrobiales bacterium; assembly: GCA_947456435.1. GTDB lineage: Bacteria > Pseudomonadota > Alphaproteobacteria > Rhizobiales > Beijerinckiaceae > CAIUPE01. Next base: position 31,523 of record CANGSG010000001.1, on the reverse strand, counting down.
TGATCCGTCAATCGGTCGCGCTTCTTTCAACCGAAGATGTCACGCTTGAATTTTCAACCGATGCTATCGATGCGATTGCCAAGATTGCCGTCGAGGTAAATTCAAGTGTCGAAAATATTGGTGCTAGACGATTACAAACAGTTATTGAACGCGTGCTTGATGATATCTCATTCTCGGCACCTGACCGATCTGGTTCAGTCGTAAAAATAACGGCGTCTGAAGTTGAAAAAAGCGTTGGTGATCTTTCGCGTAACGCTGATCTGAGTAAGTTTATTCTATAACAGGACTGCCCTAAAGCGATGAATCATTTCCGCTTGACGGTGCTTATTGGGGGCGTCACCTCGCTCACGCGGGTTCTCGGCTTTCTCCGCGATGTTCTTCTTGCCGCTCTTTTGGGAGCAGGTCCGGTCGCTGATGCCTTTTTCGTGGCGCTCCGCATACCTAATCTTGTCAGACGTTTGATGGGAGAAGGGGGCTGGACAGGAGCTTATGTTCCTATCGCAACGCGAATAATGAATGAGAAGGACGGGTCACGTGAGCACGCACTCGTCCGCGATAGCCTATTTTATGTGAGCTTTCTCACTATTATTGCGGTCATTCTTAGTGAGGTTTTTGCGCTTGAAATTATAAGAATACTAGCTCCCGGACTTTCTCAGGATCGTTTCGATTTGGCAGTTCTCTATTTCAGAGCTCTAGCCCCATTAATTTTTGGAGCGACACTCACAAGTTTGTTGTCAGCAATTTTGATTTCTCAAAAGAGATTTACTCTTCAAGCTATCGTTCCCGTCTTTGTGAATGCCGCCCTCGTATTGCTCTTGATATATTTTAACGTTTTTTCTTCGCCAAATTATTCAACGGTTGGATTAATTCTTTCGCTTGCTGCAAGCGCCGTCGCATTTTTTCAGGTTATTGTCCTTCTTGTTCCCATCGCAAGTCGGATTGATGGATCAGTATTTAAGAAGCTTTCTTTCACTCATGATTTTAAGGCGATGATCCTTCTCGCAGCACCGAACTTCATTATTCAATTTGGGTCTCAATTCGGCATTTTAATTCTTCTCAACCGCGCTTCAGAGAACCCCGGAGCCATATCCTATCTGACTTATGCGGAGCGGTTAGCCCAGTTACCTTTTGGCTTTATTGCCTCTGGTCTTGCAACGATTGCTTTGCCAGAATTTGCATCAAGGCTAATCAAGAATGACAGACAAGCGCTTCATCGCTCGATTGATCGTGTGATGTTTCTGTCACTCGCTCTCGCGTTACCGGCTACCATTGCCTTAGTTATTCTTGCTCAACCCGTCATTTCGGTTTTGTTTGAACGAGGAGCTTTTGGTAATACGGACCGCATAGAAACCGCCGCGGCATTATCCGGCTTTGTGATGGGACTTCCTTTTGCGGCGATGGCGCGCGTTCAAACCCAACTTTATTTTGCCTATGAACGTGTTCGTATCCCCTTAGTCTCAGCACTCCTATCAAGCGCTTTGATTTGGATTTTGGTTCAAATGAGCTTCTTCTCACAAAATCCATTCGGCTTTGCGGCGGCCTTCTCAATCGGGCAGGCCTTTGTCTGGGCGCTTCAACAAGCCGGGATAACAGGTGTGAGCGGATGGGTTCCCCGGCATGAATTCAGAGTAAAAATATTTAAAATCTTGTTTGCCACAGGACTGTTGGCTGTGGCGCTTTTACTTGTAAGAAATGCGATGCTGCCTCTTCTGATTTCCGATCAGCTAGCCTATTTGCGTTGGGGCGGTCTGGCGCTTTTGTGCATTGGTGGTTTTGGCCTTTACGCACTTATGATGCATTTTCTCGGATTATTGCGGGATTTTCGTTAGGTGACGGGCGCGACCGCCTCTTGCACTCCGGTTTCGGGATTGCGATAAGCGGGGCGGTTAATCGACAGGAAGCCCAAGAACATGGCCCACTTCAAGGAATTGGTTTTTTCAGGTGTTCAGCCGACTGGCAATTTGCACCTTGGAAATTATCTTGGTGCGATCGTTAAATTTGTTGAGCTTCAGAAGAGCCATGACTGCATCTATTGCGTCGTCGATTTACACGCGATCACAGTTCCGCAAGATCCGGTTCAGCTGACATCAAGCATTCGAGAAGTGACAGCGGCGTTTATTGCCTGCGGTATTGATCCGAAAGCGCATATCATTTTCAATCAAAGCCAAGTTCCAGAGCACGCGGAATTAGCTTGGGTATTCAATTGCGTTGCGCGATTGGGTTGGCTAAATCGCATGACGCAATTCAAAGAGAAGGCAGGTAAAGATCGCGAGAACGCGTCAGTTGGTCTTTATGCGTATCCCGCTTTGATGGCGGCTGACATTCTTGTTTATCGCGCCACACATGTTCCGGTGGGCGAAGATCAAAAGCAACATTTGGAATTGTCGCGTGACATCGCGCAAAAGTTTAATAATGATTTTTCGGAGTCAATCGCTCGAACGGGCTTTGGTGAGGCCTTCTTTCCGCTGCCCGAACCTTTGATTCAAGGTCCGGCAACCCGGGTTATGAGTTTGCGCGATGGCACAAAGAAAATGTCGAAATCGGATCCCTCTGATTACTCGCGCATCAATTTGACAGATGATGCCGACGCGATTGCGCAAAAGGTGCGCAAAGCTAAAACTGATCCTGAGCCTTTGCCATCTGAAGAAGAAGGTTTGAAGCCAAGGCCTGAGGCGGATAATCTTGTCGGCATCTATGCGGCATTGAGCGGCACAACAAAATCGGCGGTTCTCCAAGAATTTGGTGGGGCGCAGTTTTCGACATTCAAATCGGCACTTGTAGATTTGTCGGTCGCTCGTCTAGGCCCGATTGGCGCTGAAATGAAAAAGCTAACGGGCGACCCCGCCTATATCGATTCGGTTCTCGCCGATGGGTCGGAGCGCGCGGGAACAATCGCCCGAAAAACAATGGATGCCGTGAAGGACATACTCGGCTTTATCCGGCACTGAGTGTTGTTTTTATTACGCTTTGATGCGGTACTTGCCATGGTCGCTTTTCGACCTATGTGTTAGGTTGTCCTTTCCGATCAACCATCCACCGGCCTTGAACCGGTTGCGAGGGCTCTATGTTTATACAGACTGAATTCACACCCAATCCCTCAACATTGAAATTCTTGCCTGGCCGGTCCGTGTTGACCACGGGCACGCTTGATATCACCAATCGTGACGCGGCAGAGCGCTCCCCTTTGGCGCGCCGCCTATTCGCCGTTTCGGGCGTTTCCGGCGTTTTCTTCGGCTATGATTTCATTACAGTTACAAAATCAGATGGCGAATGGCCTCATTTGAAGCCCGCGATCCTCGGCGCGATCATGGAGCATTTTCTCTCCGGCGACTCATTGATTGAGGGTGACGAGGCGATGGTTGTCTCTGAAGCGCAAGACTCAGAAAATGAGTTTTTTGAGGCTTCGGACCGCGCGACGGTCGATACGATCAAAGAATTGCTCGAGACCCGTATTCGTCCGGCGGTAGCGGGCGATGGGGGCGATATTGTTTTCCGCGGTTTTCGCGACGGTGTCGTTTATCTCGCGATGAAAGGCTCTTGCTCGGGCTGCCCGTCATCGACGGCCACGCTGAAAAATGGCGTCCAAAATCTCTTCCGTCATTTTCTTCCCGATGTTCGTGAAGTTCAGGCCATTTAATTGATCAAAGGCCGGAAAGCTTCGCCTTTTTAGTCCCGCTTATTCGGGGGATCGCGAATAAATTTACAAATTTGGCCTTCTTGCTAAAAGCGAGGTCGATCTTGTGCCTTTCCGGCGGAGACTTTTCACGTGCGCATCTTGGCGGTCGATACGGCCCTCGGTCTTTGCTCGGCGATCGTTATAGATACCATAACCGATCAGGTGATCTCCCGTGAAAGTCTGCCGATGGATCGCGGTCACGCTGAAGCGCTGATGCCTTTAATTGATCGTGTGATGACGGAGGTCCCTGGAGGATTTTCGTCGCTTGGGCGTATCGCCACAACCGTGGGGCCGGGAAGTTTCACCGGTCTAAGGGTCGGCTTATCAGCCGCGCGTGCGATGGCTTTGGCCACATCTCTTCCCCTTGTAGGGATCACCACACTTTCGGCTTATGCCGCGCCTTTCTTGGATGGCGGAGGAGAGAGAAGTGTGGCGAGCGTGATCGATGCCCGTCACCAACATGTTTATCTTCAGATCTCTGCGGCTGATGGCCGGATCCTTGTACCGCCCTGTATTATTGCTCACGCTGAAGCTGAAGCTTTGATCCTGTCGGAAAAGGCCCGGGTTGTTGGGTCTGCCCCCTCACTTTTTGCAGATTTGGCTCAGAATTCGCGCTCATCGGTTGTTTGCGAAGTGGATCAGCCTGGTCCCGATAGCGCCTGGGTCGCGCGTTTGGCCGCTTTTGCCAATCCGGATGAAGCCCTTCCCGTTCCGCTTTATCTGCGGCCGCCCGATGCGGTGCCGCAGCAAAATGGCCGGATCGCGCTGCGGTGAGGATGTCATGATGCAGCGCACCCTAAGTTTTTTGCGCAAAATTGCTGCACTTATGTTGCGCAAAAAGACCTCGGCCTTTGTGCGTCATGCTGCGCAAAAAGATGCACAACATTTTGCAGCATTGCACGCCCAGGGCGACTTCTCTCATGCCTGGTCATTGGCCGAGTTCGAAGGCTTTTTGGCAGATCGATCTGTGCTAGCCGATGTCTTGTGTGACCCCTCTCGGCCGGATCGCCTTTATGGCTTTGTTTTAAGCCGCCGCGCCGGCGATGAAGCTGAAATTCTCACCATCATCCTCGCCCGGGCCGTTCGTGGACGCGGCTGGAGCCGCGTTTTGCTCAGTCACCACCTTGCCCATTTGGCGAGCGCTGGCGTTTCGACGCTTTTTCTTGAGGTCGAAGACGCCAATCTCCCCGCGCGGGCGCTTTATGAAGCCCATGGCTTTTCAGTGATTGGTAAAAGACCGGGCTATTATCGTCGACCTGACGGCTCGTCGGCTTTGGCGCTTGTTATGCGTCTATCTTTGGCTGAGCTCTGATGCTGCATTTGATCTTGGGTCGATTCCGTATCGCACTCTTTCTCGCTGCAATTGTCCCCGTAACGCTTATTCTTATTCCTATTCAATGGGTTATGGTAAAAGTTCGGCTCCGCGCAGCGCGGCGGCTACCTGTCATGTATCATCGTTTTGTCACATGGATGATGGGACTTCGGGTTCGGGTCCATGGCGTACCGCTCGCCTCGGGACCTCGGTTCTTTCTTTCGAATCACGTCTCTTGGCTCGATATCGTGGCGCTCGGCAGCGTACTCCCGCTTTCCTTTATTGCGCGCGCTGACGTAGCGAGCTGGCCGATTTTTGGACTTTTCGCGAAATTGCAGCAGACCGTTTTTGTTGATCGAACACGGAAAATGGCCACCAAGACAGCCGTGACATCCGTTGCCGAGAGGTTTCATCGGGGAGAGGCGATCCTGCTTTTTGCGGAAGGCACGACGAGCGATGGTAACCGCGTACTTGAGTTCAGGTCTGCTCTCTTGGGCGCCCTTTCGACGGACATGGTCGCAGAGCAAGTCAGCGTCCAGCCTATCGCTCTTCTCTATCGTAACCGCGCCGGTATGCCGCTGCGTCGTTTCGATGGACCTGACATTGCTTGGTATGGCGACATGGATCTTCTGCCGCATTTTGCGGGTATCTTGAAGGGCGCCCCGATTGTCATCGACATCTGGTTTGGGGAGCCGTTTCATGCCGAAGCGATGACGGACCGCAAAGCCTTGGCGTTGACCGCACGCCAACAAATTCGTGCGGCCCGTGCCGTCCTTGCCCGCGGTCGCGATATGCCCCCATCGTGGCCTGTCTCATGAATTTTGTTTTTATTAGCGATCAATTCCGACTATAGAGTGCCTAAGCAACGTTTTATCAGCGTTCATTTTTTCTGTGATTGAAAGCGAGACCCAGACCACCCGATGACAACCCCGTCCGCAACAAAACGCGTTTTGGTGAAATCTTATGGTTGTCAGATGAATGTCTATGATGCCGAGCGCATGACAGACATTCTTGATGGTCAAGGTTATCAGACGACCGAAAACATCGATGATGCTGATCTTATCATTTTGAACACCTGCCATATTCGCGAGAAGGCAGCCGATAAAGTATATTCGGAACTTGGCCGTTTGCGCGAGTTAAAAGCCGAACGCAAAAACGCAGGTCAAGACTTCAAGATTGTTGTTGCGGGATGTGTTGCACAGGCCGAAGGCAAACAAATTATAAGGCGTGAGCCCGCCGTTGATCTTGTTATTGGTCCGCAATCTTATCAAAATTTGCCTGAGCTTTTGGCAAAGAAAAGTCGCGCGCGTGTCGTCGATACTGATTTTCCGGTCGATGATAAATTCAAATCTCTGCCCTCTCCGTCGCATGATCGCGCTAAAGCGCGTGGCGTTTCCGCTTTCGTAACAATTCAAGAAGGGTGTGATAAATTTTGTACCTTTTGCGTCGTTCCTTACACGCGCGGCAGTGAGTATTCACGTCCCGTCACTGACGTCATTGCTGAAGTCAAAAGACTTGCTGATGTCGGCATCAGAGAAGTGACGCTCCTAGGTCAAAATGTGAATGCCTATCACGGTCTTGATGAAGACGGCCGTTCCACATCGCTTGGTCAATTGCTCAAACGAGTGAGCGAGATTTCAGAAATTGCGCGTATCCGTTACACGACCAGCCATCCTCTTGAGATGGATGAGAGCCTTGCCAATGCGCATCGCGATATTCCTGAGGTGATGCCCTATCTTCATCTGCCTGTTCAATCAGGCTCTGATAAAATTCTCGCCGCGATGAATCGACGCCATACGATGCGCGATTATCTCGATGCAATTGCCCTGATGCGCGGGCAAAGACCGGATATTGTTTTCTCGTCCGACTTTATTGTCGGCTTTCCGGGTGAGACTGACGAAGATTTTCAAGCAACTCTGAGCCTAATTGATCAAGTTGGTTTCGCGAGCGCCTATTCCTTCAAATACAGCATCAGACCGGGAACACCGGCCGCGGAAATGGAGGATCAAGTTCCCGAGGATGTGAAAGACCGCCGGCTTCAAGTCCTTCAAGCCCTTATCGCCAAGCAACAGAGGCACCACCAAGACAGTATGATTGGAAAGACGCTCGATATCTTGGTTGAACGAAAAGGGCGACATCCGGGGCAGATGGCCGGCAAATCGCCGCATCTTCTGGCAGTAGCGTTTGACGCCCCGGCTGATTACATTGGTCGTGTTGTAAAAGTGCGAATCACCGATAGCGTGACGAATAGCCTTGTGGGTACGTTGGCGTGATTAATTTTCAACCAAGAATGATTTTTGCAGAACTGGTCATGGCGAACAGGAGCATCCGGTGAGAGGCAGCGAAGGCGCAGCGCGTTTTCTCGAAATATCCCGTAAACAGGGACTGCTTGAAACGGTCGATGTAAGGCTCTCTCTCGCTGATAACCGGGTCGCCGGATTGGTCTTTGGCCATTTTGATCAAAATCTTACCCATCTCGAACAACGCTTGGGCATTCAGGCTGTTGCCAATGGCAATCAGGTGATTTTGAAGGGCGCTCCTGAAAAAGCCGAACAGGCTCGTTTCGTTCTTGAAAAAATGAATGAGCGCGTTCGTGCTGGTCTTGTCATACAAAAAGGCGATATCGATGGTGCGATTGAGGAAGCCGCTGCTCAAGGATCACTATTTCCAGGCAGCCCCTCTGTTACGCCCGAAAAATTATCCTTTGATGAAATTGTAACACGCCGAAAACGCGTCAAAGCCCGCAATGCTGCGCAGCATATTTATTTGAAAGCGCTGAAGGAGCATGAACTCGTTTTCGCTGAAGGACCGGCGGGAACGGGTAAGACCTGGCTTGCTGTTGGCTACGCCGTTCAATTGATCGAACAGGGCCTGGTCGAGCGCCTTATTCTTTCACGTCCGGCAGTCGAAGCGGGCGAGCGTCTAGGCTTTCTCCCTGGAGACATGCGCGAGAAGGTCGACCCCTATCTGCGCCCGATTTATGACGCGCTCTATGACTTCATGGAAGCACGTCATGTTGAGCGGGGCCTTCAAACCGGCATGATTGAGATCGCGCCTTTAGCCTTTATGCGTGGGCGAACATTGACCAACGCCATCGTCTTGCTTGATGAAGCACAAAACACCACATCCATGCAGATGAAAATGGTTCTTACGCGGTTGGGTGAAGGGTCCCGTATGATTGTAACGGGTGACCCCTCACAAATCGATTTGCCTACGGGGCAGAAGTCAGGCCTTATCGAGGCCAGTCGAATTTTGACAGGCGTTGAAGGCATCGCGCGGGTTAAATTTGCTGATACGGATGTCGTTCGTCACGACCTCGTCCGCCGCATCGTCACGGCCTATGACCGCGACAATATTCAGGGGCAATAAGTTCATTTCAATGAACACGATTTGTCCGGATATCGAACAAGAGAGCGCGCTTTGGGATGAGTTTCCCGACGCAGAGGCGATTGCCGAACGGGCTCTCCATATCGTTAGCCTCAAGCTCGGCGATAAATTCCGGGATGGTGTCGAGCTTTCGATTCTCCTCTCAGACGATGACCATATTCGGTCCGTCAATCAGGAGTGGCGCGGAATAGATAAGCCCACCAATGTGTTGTCCTTTCCCTCCGTGGGTCGAGAGAAGATTGCCTCAACACTCTTCTTAGGTGACATCATAATCGCGTTTGAAACGGTCAAACGGGAAGCAGAAGTTGAAAATAAAGCTTTGGCGGATCATTTCACTCATCTTGTCATTCATGGTTTCTTGCATCTTCTGGGCTATGACCATGAAAATGACGCTGACGCAGAGATTATGGAATCGCTTGAAGCTGAATTTCTCGCCGAATTGAATATTCCTAATCCCTATGAGGATGTGCGTATGGTCGATGCGACCGGAGGCCCTTTGTGAGCGAGAAATCATCCTCGAATTCGAGATCACTGGAAAATTCAAATATTGGCGTTGACGACGTTAGACCTGGCCTATTGTCACGTATCTTGAATGTCTTCGGTCTTCGCTCTGCGCCATCCATCCGCGAGGATATCGCGGACGCTTTGGCTGAATCAGATGTTGGCGCCGAACTCTCTCAACATGAGCGCGAGATGCTCAAGAATGTCCTGGGGCTTCGCGCCAAGCGCGTGAATGACGTGATGGTACCGCGCGCCGATATCGTTGCCGTTCCCCTCGAGATATCACTCGGTGATCTATTGCGCGTGTTTAGAACGGCAAGCCATTCACGGTTGCCTGTTTATAACGACACGCTTGACGATCCGCGCGGCATGATTCATTTGCGTGACTTCGTTGATTTTATTTCCGAGCGTGCCGAACAAGATGCTGGCGCGCGGCGTCGGAAACTATCCGTTGAGAAACTTGATCTCGCCCGGCTTGATCTTTCGATGCCCTTGTCAGCGGCAAAAATTTTACGACCCGTACTGTTTGCGCCCCCGTCAATGCAGGCGCTTGATCTCCTGGTGAAGATGCAATCGACACGCACCCATATGGCGCTTGTGATTGATGAATATGGCGGGACAGACGGCCTCGTTTCGATTGAAGATCTTGTTGAAATTGTTGTCGGTGAAATCGAAGATGAACATGATCTGGAAGAGAATGCGACAATCGTAAAAGGCAGTGATGGCTCGATGATTGTTGATGGTCGCGCAAGCCTCTCCGAAGTAAGCGAGGCTCTCGGCGTCGATTTCACGCGCGATGACGAAGTTGAGGAAATTGAAACTATTGGTGGTTTCGTCGGCTTTTTGGCAGGCCGGGTTCCTATTCGCGGAGAGATCATTACGGGTTTTGAAAATCTTGAATTCGAGGTGCTTGATGCTGATCCGCGTCGTGTAAAACGTTTGCGAATTATGAGACGTATTGTCGAAGAAGCCGCGCGTAAGCCAACACGGCGCCGTAAATCAAGTGATGATGACACCGCCTCTTCGTCGAATGAGTCACCGGAATCATAAGATTGACGTACTTAATCAATTGGTTAAGACAAGCCCCATCTCGGTGGAACAGTTTCCTTTTTATGTCTGGTGCTATAGGGGCACTTAGCCTTCCGCCTTTCGGCCTATGGCCGGTTTTTATACTACCGATGGGCTTAGCCATCATTCGCCTCGATTATTGTGAATCAGCCAAAGGCGCTTTTCTCTCCGGCTGGTCGTTTGGTTTTGGTTATTTTTTGGCAGGGCTTTGGTGGATAGGTACGGCCTTTCTTATCGAGAAACAATTTCTATGGGCGATGCCGTTGGCTATTGTCGGCCTTCCTCTCATTTTAGCTCTGTTTTTTGCAATCGCGTTCGCTTTAAGTTTTTATCTTTGGCGAGCAGGCCCTTATCGAATTTTGATTTTCTCAATAATTTTAACAACAACAGAGCTCTTGCGCGGTCAGATCTTTACGGGCTTTCCGTGGAATGCGCTTGGCATGATCTTGGGAAGTTCGCTTGAATTATCTCAGATCGCATCTGTTATTGGATTGAGCGGTTTGAATTTTCTGACGATTCTTATCTTTGCATCGCCAATTCTATTTGTCAGTGAAAAACAAAAATCGATCCGTCTTATTGGGCCCCTTTTCTTTTTCTCTGGCCTTACCACACTTTATCTCTTTGGAAGCCAGCGTCTTGATGCGCCACAAAGTGAACCGGTTTCAGGGGTGCGTATTCGCATAATGCAGCCCGCGATCGCGCAGGACGAGAAATTTGATAAAGACTATGCAGCGCGAATTCTAACAGCCTATCTCTCATTGAGCACGCGCGGTTCTTACCCTTCTGCAGAGGGTATGAAAGACATTACGCATCTTATCTGGCCTGAGACGGCTTTCCCCTTTCTTCTTGATCATTCACCCAAAGCGCGAGAAGAAATCAGCCATATTCTTCCTAAAGGCACGGTTTTGTTAACGGGAGCTGTAAGAGCAGAAAATAAACCCGATAAATCTGATCGATTTTATTTTAATTCGATTCAAGTGCTTGATGAATTTGGAGTGATCACCGCATCAGTCGACAAAGTACATCTCGTTCCGTTTGGCGAATATCTGCCCTTCGAGACGATGATCGATTTTTTTGGCTTACGAAATTTTATTGCTGCCCCCGGTGGATTTACGGCTGCGCAGGAAAGAAAGCCTCTTAGAGTTCCGTCATGGCCGCTAACTTTGCCGCTGATTTGTTATGAAGCTATTTTCCCTGAAGAAACGCGTTTATCTGACGGGCTACGACCAGGTGTCTTACTGAACGTAACTAATGATGCGTGGTTTGGGCTGACGCCGGGTCCCTACCAACATTTTGCGCAGGCTCGGTTGAGGGCCATTGAGCAAGGTGTGCCACTTATTCGCGCCGCCAATAATGGAATATCAGCTATCATTGATCCCTATGGTCGGGAACATGCGCGGATTGAGCTTGGTGAACGTGGCATAATTGACGGTGATTTACCCAAAGCGCTTCCCGAGACACTCTATTCGCGCATTTCGGCAGGTCCGATTTCAGCTCTGTCGCTTTTTATGGGATTGGTCTGTATCCTGTTTACGCTAGGTCAAATAACACCTAGACGGGTAAGATCCATTAGTGCAACCTCTGATCGCTAGATTGGATGTAAATTATACTGTTCACTCGTCAAGGTTGATTTGCTTATCGAATTGCTCCGGCGGTTTGGTGGCAAAACACCTTTCTTGATCCTGAGACAATTAGGCGAGTAGCGCGGATATTTTTTACATTCCGGCGCTTGAATCAGTGAGGTCCATTTTGCAAGAAGAGTCGGGATCCCCAGTGGTAAAAAAGACCCCTAATCCGGTCGATCGGCATGTTGGCAGTCGCGTGAGAATGCGTCGCATTCTCTTGGGTATGAGCCAAGAAAAGCTCGGTGAGCAATTACAGCTGACGTTCCAGCAGATCCAAAAATATGAAAAGGGAATGAACCGGATCGGCGCAAGCCGGCTGCAACAGATCTCTCGAATCTTGGGTGTTCCGGTCGAATATTTTTTTGAAGGCGCGCCGCAATTAAGCGAGAAGCCGCCCGGTGGAAATGGTTTCGACGATCAGGGTGACGCGACCTATGTTGCTGACTTTTTGGCGACCAATGAGGGGGTCCAACTCAACCGCGCATTTTTGAAAATTAAAGATGCGAAATTGCGTCGTCGTGTAGTCGAATTAGTGACCGCCATCGCGGGCGATGAGATAGCAGCCTGAATAAAGAACGATATCGTTTGTTTTATAAAACACGTTCTTTATTTCAGCTTGACTTATAGAATCCCACCTGCCACGGAGACGCGAAGAAGGTCGCTTTTGCGGCCTTGATTTTGCGCCAATCTCCGGAGGCATGCAGTGGCCCGTTCCGATTATTTTTTCACCAGTGAATCTGTTTCTGAAGGTCATCCCGACAAGGTTTGTGACCGGATTTCCGATGAAATCGTCGATCTTTTTTATCGCGAAGGTCCGAAGTCGGGCATTAGCGAATGGGACATTCGCGCCGCCTGCGAAACACTGGCAACAACGAACAAGGTTGTGATTGCCGGCGAGACGCGCGGCCCTTCAACCGTGACCAAGGATTGGATTGCCCATACCGCTCGTATGGCGATCCGCGATATTGGTTATGAACAAGACGGTTTCCATTGGGATCACGCCGATATTGAAGTGCTGCTGCATGGCCAATCCGCGGATATTGCGCAGGGTGTCGATGCGCGCCAGCCGACCAATCAAGAAGAAGGTGCCGGCGACCAAGGCATCATGTTCGGCTATGCCTGCCGCGAGACCGAAGATTTGATGCCGGCACCAATTTATTATGCGCATAAAATCCTGCGCCTGATTTCAGAAGCGCGTCATTCGAATACAGAAAAAGTGCTGGGTCCTGATTCAAAGAGCCAGGTCACCATTCGTTACGCCGGTGGTAAGCCTGTGGGTGTGACGCAGATCGTTGTCTCGCATCAGCATTTGATCGAATCTATGTCGTCCCATCAGGTCCGCGAGCTTGTGGAGCCTTATGTCCGCAAGGCGCTTCCAGAAGGCTGGATCAGCAAGGACACGGTTTGGCACATCAATCCGACCGGAAAATTCTTCATCGGCGGTCCTGATGGCGATTCGGGTCTTACTGGCCGCAAGATCATCGTCGACACTTACGGTGGCGCCGCGCCGCATGGTGGCGGTGCGTTCTCAGGCAAGGATCCGACCAAGGTGGATCGTTCGGCAGCTTACGCCGCGCGTTATCTCGCCAAAAATGTTGTCGCTTCGGGCGTTGCCGAACGTTGCACAATCCAATTGTCTTACGCGATCGGCGTTGCGCGTCCGCTTTCGATCTATGCCGACTTCCACGGAACGGGTCAGGTTGACGAAGCCAAGATCGAGCAGATTTTCGAATCGGGCGACGTGATGGATTTGACCCCCCGCGGTATCCGTAAACATCTCGATCTCAATAAGCCGATCTATGCGCGGACATCATCTTATGGCCATTTCGGTCGCAAGCCCGATGCCGATGGCGGCTTTTCTTGGGAAAAGACCGACATCGCCGACGCGATCAAGAAGCGTCTTTGAGCTCTGATCTCAGCGAGCGGCCTGATCGCGCCTTTTTCGGGCGTCGCAAGGGCAAGCGCCTTACGGATACAAGGGGCGGTCTGATTGACCGCCTCTTGCCGCATTTGCGTGTGCCTTTATCAGACGGACTTGATCCGGCTTCCTTGTTTTCGGTGCCTGTGACGACTTTGGCGCTCGAAATCGGCTTTGGCGGTGGTGAGCATCTCCTCCATCAAGCCCGCCTTAATCCTCAAACCGGCTTTATTGGCTGCGAGCCATTCGTCAATGGAATGGCGAAGATGGTGGCGGCTATTGAGAACGAGAATATCAAAAATATCAGAGTGTTCGACTCCGATGCCGTCGAATTGTTGAAGGCCCTGGCGCCCGCCTCGCTCGACCGAATTTTCATTCTTTATCCCGATCCCTGGCCAAAGCGTCGCCAGAACAAACGTCGCTTTATCTCCGATTTAACCGTTGAATTACTAGCAAAGGCGCTGAAATCGGGTGGCGAGCTCCGTTTTGCGACCGATATCGATCATTATGCCGGATGGACATTGACCCATATCTTCCGGTCGAGCTCTTTAACTTGGACGGCGAAAGGTCCGGAAGACTGGCGAAAGCCGTGGACGGATTGGATTCAGACCCGATACGAAGCCAAGGCGCGCCGCGAAGGCCGCCGCTCTTCCTATTTAACCTTTAAGCGCCGCTAAGCAGCTGCTCGAGCAGAAATAAACCGCATCACCCGCCGTGCTGTGGACAGCGAGAGAGCATGAAAGCTCGAAAAGGCGCTGTCTTGATGCGCTTGTGAAAGCGAACCGCCATTTTTTGCTTTGAGCAGGGTTAGAAAACTCGACCATTGAAAGTCGACAGCCCTCACAATGAACAAAAGCGGGTCAAAATGCGGTGAACCATAGGCATGTTTGACGGTTTCTCGCGGTAAACCCGCCAAATGCGCTATGGCGGCCAGAGCTTCGTTGATCCGGCCGTGATTGATTAAAGCAACAACTTCGCCTTCTCGGGGAGCCCGGGAGAACAGAAACGCCTCATCCTGTGTTTCGGGCTTTACATAGTCAGCCAGTTCGAGAATCGCAGGATTGATCATAACCGCGGCGGCGCCCACATCGATCGCATGGTCGATGAGCTCGATCTGGTCGGTTAAATCGCGGATCTCGGTGCGCGCTTTTTGCTTTGCTGCCTCAAGAATGGCCCCAATATGGCGCAAAGCCAGATCAGGACGGCTTTTGAGCGCCCGATAGAGCCGAGAATCGGTCGTGGCGCGGTCGGCAAGTGCTCGTAAACCTAATTCTGACAATTCCAGACTCGAATTCTGGAGGATCCTTTGGATGACCGCTTCCCCGCCCCTGTGCGCAAGGATATCCGTTACTTGGCTTGGTAGGCGTTTCCGGCGGGAGAGCGCGTCAAGAAAAGCTTCCGAACGATGTTGTGCAATGGTCCGCAGGCTCTCGGCTTCGACACAGGGACTTCTCTCTAGAATAGGCTTTGCCACGCGAATTTCTTGATCCAGAGCCAAATTCTGGACGGTTTGACGAGGCCCACGGGTTAAATCTGCAAGTTTTTCCGATAATTCGATCCGCGCCGCCAGTTCGATTTCAACCGCGAGGCAGAGGATGACCTCATCGAAAACCGACACGTGGTCGTCATTCAAATCGGGAAGCTGTTCGATAAAAAGATTGGTGATCCGGTGCAGCAATAATGTGCGCCGCTCGCCATCAGCATCCTGAAGGGCGGCTTCGATATCGGTCACGAGGGAAGAAATAGGGCTCATCGCTGTCTCTTGATTGGCGATGATCCTAACCGGCAGGGGTAACCAAAACGTGTATGCGAGAAGGCTTAGAAGGTTTTGCTTGAAAAATAGCGTCTGGTGGAGTATTGGACCACTTGTCGATAAGACACCTCATAACGGTTAATGACCGATTTTTGAGAGTGGGCCCGCCCGGACCCGCTCTTTTTTATTGCCTACCGGGCTGGACGATTCACGCGTGGTTGAACACGAGGACAGACTGACAGAAGACAACGGCGTTGCCGGAGCAGTCGGCCGTATTGTCGAGCCCGCGATCGAAGCGTTGGGCTTTCGTCTTGTGCGCGTCCGCGTCTCATCCATGAATGGCTGTACTGTTCAAATCATGGCCGAACGCCCTGATGGATCGATGGGCATCGATGAATGTGAGGCGGTCAGCCGTGCGATTTCGCCGGTGCTAGATCTCGATGATCCAGTCGGCGGCGCTTATAATCTTGAAATCTCGTCGCCGGGCATTGACCGTCCCTTAGTGCGGCGATCAGATTTCGAAAAATGGACCGGCTACCAGGCCCGTATCGAAATGACTCGTCCCACTTTCGGACGAAAACGTCATAAAGGATATCTGCGCGGTGTTTCCGATCATGCGGTAAAACTAGAGCGCATTGATACAAAGCCTGATGAAGACATTTTGGTCGATATGCCTTTGTCTGATATTGTCGAAGCCCATCTCATTTTGACCGATGAACTCATTCGCGAGTCATTGCGACGCGATAAAGCGCTTCGTCGAGGCGCCGACGATACGTTGTCTCAATCAACAGAATCTTCCGCTGATGCGGAGAAACCTAAACAAAAATCGCAACGCCTGCAGAAAGACAAAAAGGGTGCAGGCTTGAGATCGTTAGAAAAGGAGAATGTCCATGGCAGTCAGCGCAAACCGGCTTGAGCTTTTGCAGATCGCCGATGCAGTGGCGCGTGAGAAACTGATCGATCGTCAGATCGTTCTGGCTTCGATGGAAGAAGCCTATGCCAAGGCTGCCCGTTCGCGCTACGGCATGGAAACCAATGTGCGCGCCGAGATTGATCCGAAAACCGGCGAATTGCGCTTGTGGCGGCATCTGCTCGTGGTTGAAGCGGTCGATAATCCTTCCGTTGAAATTTCTCTTGACGATGCGCGTCGCTCAAATCCTGCTGCGCAGCTTGGCGACATCATCGCCGATAAGCTTCCGCCTTTTGATTTGGGTCGTATTGCTGCACAATCTGCAAAACAAGTGATCGTACAAAAAGTGCGCGATGCCGAGCGTGATCGCCAATATGAAGAATATAAAGATCGTATTGGTGAAATCATCAATGGTGTCGTTAAGCGTGTTGAATATGGAAATGTGATTGTCGATCTCGGACGTTCAGAAGGCATTGTTCGTCGTGATGAATTGATCCCTCGCGAGGTGTTTCGTCCGGGCGATCGTATCCGTGCTTTTGTTTTTGATGTACGTCGCGAAGCACGCGGTCCGCAGATCTTTCTCTCGCGCACACATCCGCAATTCATGGCAAAACTTTTTGCACAAGAAGTGCCTGAAATTTATGATGGTATTATCACCGTGAAAGCGGTCGCGCGTGATCCAGGTTCGCGGGCAAAGATCGCCGTTATCTCTCGTGACTCGTCGATTGATCCCGTCGGCGCCTGCGTCGGTATGCGCGGCTCACGCGTGCAGGCCGTTGTCGGTGAATTGCAAGGTGAAAAAATCGACATCATTCCGTGGTCGCCTGATGTTGCGACCTTCATTGTGAATGCGTTGCAGCCGGCTGAAGTGGCGAAGGTTGTTCTCGACGAAGAAGCCGAGCGTATTGAGGTTGTGGTTCCTGATGATCAATTGTCCTTAGCAATTGGTCGTCGCGGGCAAAATGTCCGCCTTGCCTCGCAATTGACCGGTTGGGATATTGATATTCTGACGGAGGCCGAAGAATCGGAGCGTCGTCAGAAAGAGTTTCTCGAAAGAACCCAGATCTTCATGGACGCGCTTGATGTTGACGAAGTTGTTGGTCAGCTCCTCGCATCCGAAGGCTTCCGGTCGGTTGAAGAACTCACTTATGTTGATGTAGCCGAACTCGCATCAATCGAAGGTTTTGATGAAGAAACTGCAGCGGAAATTCAAAACCGCGCGATCAATCACCTTGCCGAACGTGATGCAGCCTTTGATGCCCGTCGCCGTGAATTGGGCGTTGCGGACGAAATGAAAGAGGTTGCCGGTTTGACATTGCCGATGCTTGTTAAGCTCGGCGAAAATGATGTCAAAACGATTGAAGACCTCGCTGGTTGTGCGACCGATGATCTGGTCGGTTGGACCGAACGCAAGGGCTCCGAGACGATCAAAAACGCGGGGTATCTCGATGGATTTGAGATGAGCCGCGATGAGGCCGAAACCTTGATCATGCAGGCTCGTGTATCTGCAGGCTGGATCGAGGCGCCGGCTGAAGAGCCCCAAATTGCGGGTGAGGCCTGATATTCAAAGGGCTGCGTTGCAAATATTTTGGCATTTGGTTGACCAGATGTGATAGAGGCAACGCACCTGAATAGCTCTTATGAGGGCTGGAATTTGATAATCTTCCCGGAATTTCGGGCGGATTGAGCAAAATAGGTTGGCTGGGCTTTCCAGTCTTTACGTTTGAAACGAGCGGCTCGCCGCAGGACGATAGTGAATGACCGATAAGAACACACCGGGTGACAAGACATTGCATATGGCTCAGACCAAAACGCTGAGCCTGAAGCGTCCGGTTGAGCAGGGCGTCGTCCGCCAAAGTTTTTCACATGGCCGCACCAAGGCGGTAGTCGTTGAGAAGGTCAAACGCCGTATTGTTGGACCCGGTGAAACACCTGCAGCACCCGAGCCTGTTAAAGTCGCTGCGGCGCCCGTAAAAGCGGCCGCTGCGCCTGCTCCGGCGCCCGCACCCGCGCGCTCAGCACCGTCTGCCTCCCCAGCGGCCCAAAAACCATCAGGCATGGTTCTTCGGACTCTGACCGAAGACGAGCGTGACGCGCGCGCCCTTGCATTGGCCGAAGCGCGCAAGCGTGAGGAAGTCGAACGCAAGCAGGCTGAAATCGATGCTAAGACCCGCGTCGAGCGTGAGGCGCGTGAGAAAATTGATCGTGATGCGGCTGAAGCCCGTAAACGCGAAGAAGACGAACGTCGTCGTTTCGACGATGAAGTCAAAAAGAAATCCGAAAGCGAAGCCCGTCGTCGCCTAGGCGAAGGCGGTACTGATAAAGCAGCCCCTACCGCCGATCGTGTTGCGATTGCTCCTCGTCGTTCTCCAACATCTAAAGAGGCCGAAGATGATGAGCGCCAAGTTGCGCGCCGCACAGGTAATGGACCTGCGCGCGCACCGGTTCCCGCAAAGCCAGAACGCACAACGCGCACCGATGATCGCCGTCGCGGCCGTTTGACTGTCACGAGCATTACGAGCGAGGGCGAAGAAGAACGTGTTCGTTCGATTGCCGCTTTCAAACGTCGTGTTCAACGACTCAAAGGCAATAATCAGGTCGAGCAGAAAGAAAAAATTTCTCGCGAAGTTACAGTTCCTGAAGTGATTACGATTCAGGAACTCGCGAATCGTATGGCCGAACGTGCTGTCGATGTTATCCGCTTCCTGATGAAGCAGGGTCAAATGGTCAAGATCACAGACGTGATTGACGCCGACACCGCCCAGCTCGTTGCTGAAGAATTAGGCCACACCGTGAAGCGGGTTGCTGAATCGGATGTTGAAGAAGGTCTCTTCGATACGCCGGATGTTTCAGAAACATTGCAGGCTCGTCCGCCAGTTGTCACCATCATGGGTCACGTTGACCATGGTAAGACATCGTTGCTCGATGCCATTCGTAAAGCGAATGTCGCGAGCGGCGAAGCCGGCGGTATTACCCAACATATCGGCGCCTATCAGGTTACAGCGCCGAGCGGCGCTAAGATCACATTCATCGATACGCCGGGCCACGCGGCCTTCACGCAGATGCGTGCACGCGGCGCGAAAGTAACGGATATTGTCATTCTCGTTGTGGCTGCTGACGACGGTGTGATGCCGCAGACCATTGAAGCGATTAATCATGCGAAGGCCGCAAAGGTCCCAATGATTGTTGCCATCAATAAGATCGATAAGCCTGATGCAAAACCTGAGCGCGTGCGCACAGAGCTTCTTCAATATGAAGTACAAGTTGAAAGCATGGGCGGTGAAACGCTTGAAGTCGAGGTCTCGGCCAAAGAGCGTACCAATCTCGATAAGCTTCTTGATGCAATCGCCCTTCAATCGGAAGTGCTTGAATTAACAGCAAATCCTGATCGCGAAGCTGAGGGCACCGTGATTGAAGCGAAGCTTGATCGTGGTCGTGGCCCTGTTGCGACCGTCCTCGTTCAGCGCGGTACATTGCATACTGGCGATATTGTTGTCGCGGGTTCTGACTATGGTCGTGTGCGCGCGCTCATTTCCGATCTTGGTGCATCGATTGCGGAAGCGGGCCCATCCGTTCCTGTTGAAGTCTTGGGCTTCAACGGCGCACCCGAAGCGGGTGATCGTTTGGCTGTGGTGCCGAATGAAGCGCGTGCTCGTGAAATCACCGAATATCGTCAACGCATGAAGCGTGAACGCATGGCGGTTCGTGTTGGCGCGGCGCGTGGTTCGCTCTCCGATATGATGAGCCAGCTCAAAGCCTCGGGTCGCAAAGAATTTGTCCTTCTCGTTAAAGGCGATGTGCAGGGTTCTGTCGAAGCTATTATCTCTTCGCTTGAAAAACTCGGTACTGATGAAGTTG
Source organism: Hyphomicrobiales bacterium (assembly GCA_947456435.1). Classification (GTDB taxonomy): domain Bacteria; phylum Pseudomonadota; class Alphaproteobacteria; order Rhizobiales; family Beijerinckiaceae; genus CAIUPE01. The sequence goes on along the minus strand of CANGSG010000001.1, from coordinate 11,515 downwards.
GTGCGCGGATTATTCATTCCGGCGTTGGCGGTATCAACGAATCTGATGTGACGCTTGCGGAAGCATCAGGCGCTGCCATCATCGGCTTTAACGTCCGTGCTAATAAAGAAGCGCGCGATGCTGCAGAGCGCGTTGGCACTGAAATCCGCTATTATAATATCATCTATGATCTTGTTGATGATATTAAGCAGGCGATGTCTGGTCTCCTTGCGCCGACCTTGCGCGAAGATCGTCTCGGTGAAGCCCGTATTCTGCAAGTCTTCGCGGTTTCGAAAGTTGGTAAAGTTGCCGGCTGTCTTGTTCAGGATGGCAAAGTTGAACGTGGTGCGAGCGTCCGCCTCATCCGCGACAACGTTGTTATTCATGAAGGTAAGCTCTCGACTCTCAAGCGCTTCAAAGACGAGGTCAAAGAAGTGGGCTCGGGTCAGGAGTGCGGTATGGCCTTCGAGAACTATCAAGACATGCGTGAAGGCGACATCATTGAATGCTACCGCGTTCAGGAAATCCGTCGTTCGCTCTAATTGTTTTCATTCATTCGCCACGGTATTGAAAAGCACTGTGGCGGATCAATTTTCTTAAATCCCCTCTGACCGGTTCAACTCCGGCAAGGCGGAGTGATCAAAATGAAAAAGCACAATCCCACTTCTCAAGGCCCTTCACAGCGGCAGCTGCGTGTCGGTGAACTTGTTCGTCACGTTGTTGCCGATATGGTAATGCGCGGCGATATTATTGATCCCACCATCAAAGGCGCGATCATCACAGTGCCTGAAGTGCGCATGTCGCCCGATCTTAAAATCGCAACGGTTTACCTCTCATTGCATGATCCGAAACAGGAACAGGCAGCGGTGAAAGCTTTTGCGCGTCAACACGGTTTGATTCGTCGTGAAGTGGCGCAACGGGTCGATTTGAAATTCGCACCTGAATTAAGGTTTCGTATTGACGAGACATTGGATGCCGCCGCCCGGATCGACGAGTTGTTGCGTCGACCAGAAGTGCAGCGTGATTTAAGTAATCCGCTTCGCCGCATCGATGAACAAAGCGATCAAGACGATTGAGTTTTTAAATCTATGAATGCTCCCAAAAAACAACGTGCCGATGTGCATGGATGGATCGCTCTCGATAAGCCGTTAGGCATGACATCAACACATGCGGTTGCGGTTGTGCGTCGTTTGTTGAACGCGAAAAAAGCGGGTCACGCCGGCACGCTTGATCCGTTGGCTTCAGGTCTCTTGCCACTTGCATTTGGTGAAGCGACAAAGACGGTTCCCTATGTTGTTGATGGCGAGAAGGCCTATCGCTTCACGGTGACCTTTGGCATTGAAACCGATACGGATGATTCTGAGGGACGCGTTGTTTTACAAAGTGATCAGCGGCCGACTGAGTCAGAAATTCTAAACGCCTTGCCACGCTTTACAGGCGCGATCACACAGGTGCCCCCGCGCTATTCCGCGATCAAGATCGATGGCGAACGAGCTTATGATCTGGCGCGGGGCGGCGAGATAGTCGAACTCCAACCGCGCATCGTTGAGATTCATACGCTGACGCTTGTGTCCTTTGATGGGCAGTCGGCGGTGCTTGAAGCCGAATGCGGCAAAGGCACCTATGTCCGTGCTATCGCGCGGGACCTCGGTCGTTTGCTGGGATGCTATGGTTATGTGACGGCGCTCCGCCGCACACGCGTTGGACCCTTCACGGAAGCCGATGCGGTCGCGCTCTCGGCGCTTGAGGCCGACGCCCTTGCTCCCGCAGCCGCGTTAAGAAGCGTCGATACGGGTCTACGGGAACTGGTCGAAGTGCCGGTGGGTGGTGACGGGCCGATGCGCCTTCGTCGTGGCCAATCCGTTATCCTGCGTGGGCGCGATGCGCCTGCCGAGGGTGAAATGGTTTACGCGACCCATGCCGGACAGGTGATCGCCATCGGTACGGTCGAGCGCGGCGAATTGGTCCCGCATCGGGTGTTTAATCTGTGAGGGTTTATCCCGATGAATGCGCCGGACTCTTTTCCCTCGCCTTCACGCCATTTTCGTGTATAAGCCCCACAGCGCGCCGGGGATGATCCCGGCGGTTTCCGTTTGTGATAGACCCGGCTGGACGACATCCCGGCCACGGCCTTCCGGCGGATTATCCGGCAAAATGCCGAATTTCCTTTAAGTTTGAAAGGATTATCCGATGTCGATATCGCCTGAACGTAAACAGGAACTCGTGACCCAATTCGCCACCAAAAAGGGCGACACAGGTTCACCCGAAGTCCAGATTGCGATCCTCACCGAGCGCATCACCAATCTCACGGGCCACTTCAAGAGCCATGTGAAGGACAATCATTCCCGCCGCGGCCTTTTGAAGATGGTCTCGCAGCGCCGTTCGCTCCTCGATTATGTCAAGTCGAAGGACGAAGCCCGCTACAAGACGATTATCGAAAAGCTCGGCATTCGTCGCTAAACGCGATTACTTCGGGCCGCTCCTCAGGCGGCCCGTTGCCTTCATGAAACAGCCGGCATCCGGCCTTCTGTTTCATACTCCTGGGCTCACATGGTCAGAGACCGAAAGCCCTCAACCCTGCCCCCGATGCGGATTTCATGGCAGGATTGCCGGAGGCTGGAGCGTGCGCCTTGCGCCGCAGGTCAAAGCCAGCCCCCCGCCGTCTTGCACATGGTCTTCGGATCCCGGGCCATGATGAAAGACTAAAAACTCTATGTTTGATATCCAAAAAGTTGAACTGATCTGGGCAGGGCGCAAGCTCATGCTCGAAACCGGACGTATTGCGCGTCAGGCTGATGGCTCGGTGCTCGCCACTTATGGCGAAACAACTGTGCTCGCGACCGTTGTGTCGGCAAAAGATCCGAAGCCCGGCGTCGATTTCTTCCCGCTTACCGTGAACTATCAGGAAAAGGCTTTCGCAGCCGGTCGTATTCCCGGTGGCTATTTCAAGCGCGAAGGTCGTCCGTCTGAGAAGGAAACGCTGGTTTCCCGTTTGATCGATCGCCCGATCCGCCCACTCTTCGTCGAAGGCTACAAGAACGACACGCAAGTTGTGGTGACTGTGCTCTCGCATGATCTTGAAAACGATCCTGACATTGTTGCGATGGTTGCCTCCTCCGCAGCGCTCACGCTCTCTGGCGTGCCGTTCATGGGTCCGGTTGGCGCAGCACGCGTTGGCTATATCAATGGTCAATATCGTTTGAACCCGACGCTTGCTGAAATGGCCGACTCGGTTCTCGATCTCGTTGTCGCGGGCACGAATGATGCCGTGTTGATGGTCGAGTCAGAAGCGAAAGAGCTTGGCGAAGACGTCATGCTCGGCGCGGTGATGCATGGTCACGCCGGCTTCCAGCCTGTGATCGATGCGATCATCAAGCTTGCTGAAGTCGCTGCGAAAGAACCACGCGATTTCACAACGCCAGATCACTCGGCGCTTGAAGGCAAGATTCTCGCTCTTGTCGAAAAAGAATTGCGCGATGCCTATTCGACGCCGGCGAAGCAGGAACGTCAGAACAAGGTTGCGAATGCAAAAGCGAAAGTGCTTGAAGCTTTCGCTGGCGAAGGCGCTGCTGAACCAATCAACGCCCTTATCGTTGCTTCTGTGTTTAAAGAAGTTGAAGCGAAGATCGTGCGTTGGAATATTCTTGATACCAAGAAGCGTATCGATGGTCGCGATCTCGTAACCGTTCGTCCGATCCTCTCCGAAGTTGGCGTTCTTCCGCGCGCCCATGGTTCATCTTTGTTTACGCGCGGTGAAACGCAGGCCTTTGTTGTGGCCACTCTCGGCACAGCAGATGACGAGCAGTTTATCGATGCGCTCGAAGGCACATACAAAGAAACCTTCCTGCTGCACTATAACTTCCCTCCTTATTCGGTGGGTGAAACAGGCCGCATGGGTTCGCCTGGTCGTCGCGAAATCGGTCACGGCAAACTCGCTTGGCGCGCTGTGCATCCAATGCTGCCGCCGCATCACGAATTCCCGTACACGATCCGCCTTGTCTCCGAGATCACGGAATCAAACGGTTCATCGTCGATGGCAACGGTTTGCGGTTCATCGCTCGCATTGATGGATGCCGGTGTGCCGTTGAAGTCACCCGTCGCGGGTATCGCGATGGGCCTGATTCTCGAAGGCGAGCGTTACGCCGTTCTCTCCGATATCTTGGGTGATGAAGATCATCTGGGCGATATGGATTTCAAAGTGGCGGGCACGGAAAATGGTGTCACCTCGCTGCAGATGGACATCAAGATTGCCGGTATTACCGAAGAGATCATGAAGGTCGCTCTGCATCAGGCGAAAGACGGCCGTTTGCATATCCTCGGTGAAATGGCGAAGGGCCTCTCCGGCGCACGCAAAGAACTCGGCCAATATGCACCGCGTATCGAAACGATGAAAATTCCGACGGACAAAATCCGTGAAGTCATCGGCACAGGCGGTAAGGTCATCCGCGAAATCGTCGAAAAGACGGGCGCAAAAATCAATATTGAAGATGACGGTACCGTAAAGATTGCCTCGTCAGATGGCGCATCGATCACAGCGGCAATTAACTGGATCAAGTCGATTGCGTCCGAACCAGAAGTCGGCGTGATTTATGATGGCACGGTTGTGAAGACCGCCGAATTTGGCGCCTTCGTCAATTTCTTCGGCGCGAAGGATGGTCTTGTTCACATCTCGCAGCTTGCTGCGGCGCGCGTGAACAAAGTCACCGATGTCGTCAAAGAAGGCGACAAGGTGAAGGTGAAATTGCTCGGCTTCGACGATCGCGGCAAAGTGCGTTTGTCGATGAAGGCTGTCGATCAGACAACCGGTGAAGATCTCGAAGCAAAAGCGGCTTCAGAAGGTGGCGAGCCAGCGGCTGAGTAATCCGCGCTTCGCTTCACTCTTATCGAGTCGAAATCAAAACGGCCCTGATCATTCGGGGCCGTTTTTTTATTCCGTAATTGCGAGCAAACGCGAAGCAATCCAGTTGATGATTCGCTTTGAAATGCAATGACGACATAGAGCCTCTACTTGAGACTCCAACTGGATTGCTTCGCGTTTGCTCGCAATGACGGGCGGAGGTTTGCGTATTTGCAATGACGGTCTAGGAGCGTCAGCTCGCAATGACGAAAAGTTGAATAAAATACCACGCTTCAACTTAAGCGCGTTTCATTATCTCCCCACTACCCTCCACTGCTCCGCGCGTTGATCGCGTGAGGGCAGTTTGCGTTTTGGTATGGGGCTGATAGTCTTCCCTAAGGTCATGTGAAACCATGACTCGGGGAACTGAAAGACCTCTCCAAGTGCGGCAGTGCATCTGCCGACACCAAACTGCCCTGACGTGCTCTCACGTCGGGGTGGCGGCGTTATGTCCAGGCTGCAAAGCTAAAAACGCTGCGGCCAACACTTGGTGGCTCTTTCAGCACCCCGACTCCAGCGCGTCGCGCTGGAGTCGTTTTTTATTTGGAAATTTGCTCCAGCGCGGTTTCCGCGTCTGGGGTCGTTTTCATTTCGAAAGCAAGGGGAAATGAAATGACGCAGATTGATTTCAAAACACCGATGACGTTTTTGAACACGCTTGAGCCTTTCGCGTTCGCCTTGAATTGCGCGTTGGTCGCTCTGCGCGATGAGGTTCAATTTCAAGAGCAGGGCAATCAAGCGGTCGTTGGCGCTGCCGCGATGTTCTCATCCATGCTGGAAGACGCGCATACCGAAGCCTTGATGCTTGGTGATCAATTGGAGCGGCGTCTTCTCAGGATGTCTTAAACTGTCCCTACAATGACAAAAATTTCCGCTGCGTCTCAATGCAACACGCGTTTCGCTTCCGGCATATCGAGCGAGAAGGCGGGGATCGCGACGTCAAATAATTCGCCCGCGTCTGTTTTGAAAATATAGGAGCCCTTCATGATCCCTTGCGGGGTCGAGAGCGGGCATCCGCTCGTATAGGTGAAGCTTGTACCCGGCGCGAGGGTCGGCTGTTCACCGACCACGCCTTCGCCGCGTACTTCCTGCGTCTTGCCCTCACCATCGGTGATAATCCAGTGGCGGGAGAGCAGGGTCACCGTTTCCTCGCCCTGGTTCACGATTTCAATCGTATAGGCCCAGAAATAGCGGCTTTGCTCGGCGCTGGATTGCTCCGGCATGTAAGACGGTTTGGCCGTGATCGAGATATTGCGGGTTACAAGGTGATACATTGAACAGACTTAAAAATACGGACCGTTATGTTTATCGCGGCGATAGGATCATGGTCAATCTGAACCCTTGGGGCGACGAGGGTGCAAAATCACGAAAGGACAATGTGAAAACCGCTTGCCGATGTCAAAAACCTTACGTAAGGGAATAGTGCAACCCTAAAGCCCAAAGGAGGCTCTCATGACGCATTTATCCGATCAAAGCCCTCTCGCCACTATGGCATCGAGTGTTGCTCGTCGCGTCAAGGGCTGGGTTCGAGTTTGGTCGAAATGAAGCATCGGCAAAAATTCGATATTATTTCAGAGCAAGGAACGATTTTCATTATCTGAGATCGCTTGATGATCAGGCTCTTCACGATATTGGTCTGACGCGGGCCGACGTCGCCGAAGATGTTGGATTTTTCGTTGATCCGACAGCGCGCCTTCAAGCCCGGCGTGAAGAACGTTTGAACAAAGAGTCGCGTTCTCCCGATGAATTCATCTGAACCAACAAAAAACCCGCGTGGTTGTCCACGCGGGTTTGATCTTTTGAAAGAGGAAGAGCGGCTTATTCGCCGTCCTTCTTCTTCTTGAGCGCGGCGCCCAAAATATCGCCGAGCGATGCACCGGCATCGGCCGAACCATATTGAGCAATCGCTTCTTTTTCTTCAGCCATTTCGAGCGCCTTGATCGAGACCGAGACCTTGCGGGCCTTGCGATCAAAGATCGTGACACGGGCGTCGAATTTCTCGCCGGCTGCGAAACGCTCAGGGCGTTGTTCAGCACGGTCGCGGGCAAGATCAGCGCGCTTCACGAAGGTTGTGAATTCGGTGCCAACGATTTTCACGTCGAGACCGGCTTCCTTCACTTCCGTCACTTCGCAAGTGACGATAGCGCCCTTCTTGATGTCGCCCGCGCTGTCAGCTGACTCAGCGAATTTGTCACCGCCAAGCTGCTTGATACCGAGCGAGATACGCTCTTTCTCGACATCCACGTCGAGAACTTGCGCCTTGACCATATCGCCCTTCTTGTAGTCTTCGATTGCCTGTTCGCCGGGACGTGACCAATCCAAATCGGACAGATGCACCATACCGTCGACATCGTTTTCGAGACCGATGAAGAGACCGAATTCGGTCTTGTTCTTGACTTCGCCTTCGACAACCGAACCAACAGGATGCTTCTCAGCGAAGGATTCCCATGGGTTCTGCAATGTCTGCTTGAGGCCCAAGGAAATACGACGCTTTGAAGAATCGACTTCGAGGATCTGCACTTCGACTTCTTGCGATGTCGAAACGATCTTGCCCGGATGCACGTTCTTTTTTGTCCATGACATTTCAGAAACGTGGATCAAGCCTTCGATGCCCGGCTCGAGTTCAACGAATGCACCGTAGTCTGTGATATTCGTCACGCGGCCTTTGAGGCGTGATTGAAGCGGATATTTTGCTTCAATACCTTCCCACGGATCGGTGAGAAGCTGCTTGATGCCGAGCGAGATACGGTGCGTCTCATGGTTGATCTTGATGATCTTGACCTTGAGCTGCTGACCGATTGTCACAACTTCGGACGGATGGTTGACGCGGCGCCATGCCATGTCGGTGACGTGCAACAGACCGTCAATACCACCGAGATCGACGAATGCGCCGTATTCGGTGATGTTCTTGACGGTACCGTCAACGGTCTGACCTTCTTCCAAATTCGAAACGAGTTCTGTGCGGGCCTCTGCGCGTGTTTCTTCGAGAACGGTACGACGCGAAACAACGATATTGCCGCGACGACGATCCATTTTCAAAATCTGGAACGGCTGTGAGATATTCATCAACGGGCCGACATCACGGATCGGGCGAATATCAACTTGGCTGCGCGGCAAGAACGCTGTCGCGCCATCGAGATCGACGGTGTAGCCACCCTTCACAATATTGAAGATGACACCATTGACCTTTTCATTGGCTTCGAAAGCCTTCTCAAGCTTAACCCAGCTTTCTTCGCGACGGGCTTTGTCGCGCGAAATGACGGCTTCGCCGAGCGCGTTTTCGATACGGTCGAGATAGACTTCGACTTCATCGCCAACACCTGGTGCGCCTTCGCGGCCTGGGCCTGTGAATTCACGCAGAGCCACGCGACCTTCGGTCTTCAAACCGAGATCAACAACCGCCATATCTTTTTCGATGGCGATAATTCTGCCCTTGATGACTGAGCCTTCAAGCGAGTCGCTCTTGTTGAACGACTCGTCGAGCATCGCGGCGAAATCTTCGCGCGATGGATTTGTATGTGTCGATACCATTGGGTCTCCTGAAAGGTCCCTTGTTGCGGGACCGGGCGCCGGCAGCATGTGTTCGGGTTAAGTCTTCTTTGCATCGATGTTTCGTTATCGAAAACGAAACCACCGCTTCTTTTGAAGGAAGCGAGCCGGCGCTGGACCGACCAAAGCAGACTTTAGGGATTATCCCTGACGCGAAAGGCTTGCCTCAATCAGACGCAGGGCCTCGCGCGAAGCCGTCTCTATATCCATTCCACTCGTATCGAGCAAGCGCGCATCATCCGCTATTTTCAGCGGGGCGCTTGAACGATTTGAATCGCGTTCATCGCGTCGGCGGATATCGTCGAGAACTGACTCTTCGGAAAGCGCGGGATCGAGCTTGACCAATTCAAGCCAGCGGCGATGCGCGCGGATCTCGGGGCTCGCGGTGACAAAGAGTTTTGCCTCGGCTTCGGGGCAAATCACGGTCCCGATATCGCGGCCATCGAGCACCGCGCCGGGCTTTTTTTGCGCAAAAAGCCGTTGCCCTTCAAAAAGCGCCTGCCTCACGCCGGGATAGACCGAGATAATCGATGCCGCATCGCCAATTTCGCGCGTACGCAACCGACCCTCATCTAGCGATCCGAAGTCGAGTTTTTGCGCAACAAAAGTTGCAGCATTTTCATTTTGTAGTGATTGACCCGCATCAAGTACTGCGCGGGCCACCGCGCGGTAGAGAAGGCCCGTATCAAGCAAATGAAAGCCGTAATGAGCCGCCACGCGCTTGGCGAGCGTGCCCTTGCCTGAGGCAGTCGGCCCATCAATCGCGATGATCATGCGCGGAATTCTGCCCCGAGCGCGCGCATCAAGTTCGTGAAACTCGGAAAACTTGTGGCGATCATCCGCTCGTCATCGACCGTCATCGGCTTGTCGGTCGCCATACCCATGACAAGGAAACTCATCGCGATACGGTGATCGAGATGGGTTTTGACTGTGCCGCCACCGCGCACCGCGCCATTCATGCCCGAAACAATAAGATCATCGCCTTCAATCGCATAAGTTACGCCCGCTTCGGCCAAACCGTCAGCAACAGCCTGCAGGCGGTCACTTTCTTTGACGCGCAATTCATTGAGCCCACGCATCCGTGTTTCGCCTTTGGCGAAGGCGGCCGCCACCGCAAGGATCGGATATTCGTCGATCATCGAGGGCGCGCGCGCTGCCGGGACATCGACGCCCTTCAGAGTAGAAGCCTTCACGCGGAGATCGGCGACATCTTCACCACCTTCATAGCGCGTGTTTTGAATTTCGATTGAGGCGCCCATTTCAAGAAGCGTGGTCAAAAGACCTGTTCTAAGCGGGTTCATCATCACGCCCTTGATGAGAATATCGGAGCCGGGGACGAGAAGGGCGGCCACAAGCGGGAAGGCGGCGGAGGACGGATCGCGCGGCACGATAATCGGGCGCGGCTTCAGTTCGGGGCGGCCTTCCAATTCAATCCGGCGGCCATCATGCCCTTCGGGTGTCACGCGGACGGTGGCTCCGAAATAAGTGAGCATTTTTTCGGTATGATCGCGTGTCGCTTCTGTCTCGATGACGGTTGTGCGGCCGGGAGAGTTCAGCGCGGCGAGAAGAATGGCCGATTTGATCTGCGCGGAGGCAACCGGTGTCTGATAAGTGATCGGCAAAGGATCTTTCACGCCCCGGATCGTAATTGGGCAGCGTCCCCCTTCGGCTTGGGAAACAACTTCGACCCCCATTTCCGCCAAAGGATCGAGAATGCGCCGCATCGGGCGCTTGCGGAGCGAAGCGTCGCCGTCGAAGGTCGCTTCAATCGGGTGGCCGCCAACCACGCCCATCATCAACCGCGAGCCGGTGCCCGCATTGCCGAAATCGAGCACGTCTTTCGGCGTGCGCAACCCGCCAATGCCCACACCGTGAATGCGCCACTCGCCATCCCCGATCCGGTCGATTGTGGCGCCCAAGGCGCGGCAGGCCTCCGCCGTACGCAGCACGTCATCGCCCTCGAGCAAGCCTGTGACATGTGTCTCGCCGACCGAAAGCAGGCCGAAAATCATCGCGCGATGCGAGATCGATTTATCGCCCGGCAATGTCACCTGACCCGAAAGCGGCTTCGATTTTACGGCGGTGAGAGGCTGGGGCGAACCCTCATGGGTCTTGGACATTGCGTTTTCTCTGGAAGAAGGGCTTGACGCGGCTTGCGGTCTGGGATGAATACCCGCGCACTATCACAGTCAAACCGGCCCGTCATCCCGCAAGGCGCCTTTGCCCGCGAGACAACGAATGCCGCAGCCGCGCGGGGCGCCCTTCAAGGTCCATTGCGCGAATTATTGAAAGAGAAGAGGTTTACCTTGGCAAAACCGGAACTCGGCACCAAGCGTCTATGCCAGAGCTGCGGCGCGAAATTTTACGATCTTCAAAAAGATCCGATCATCTGTCCTAAATGCAGCACGGTCTTTGTGCCTGCTATTGCGGCTATTCGGCCGGAAATTGCGGCGAAAGCCACCGAAGATGACGATGCGGATGTCGGCGTCGTCGCTGATGCGCCAGAACTTGTGTCGCTCGACGATGTCGAAGCGGAAGAGGCAGGCAAGGACCTGCCCATCGACGATGTCGAGATTGAAGACGATATCGAAGAAGACGAAACCTTCCTTGAAGAAGAGGAAGAGGGCGAGGACGATGTTGCCGATCTGATCGACGGCGATCTCGAAGACGACGAAGAAAGCTAAGATCTATCAAGGCCCGCGGGGCTTTTCCGGGTTTGGGCTTGAGTTGCCCGACCCGGAGGGCTATAGACCGCGCGGTTGTTGCGGCGTCTTTCGTCGCAGAATCTCGGGACCCCAATCCCGAGAGATTGCTAAAGCGATGGGGTCATAGCTCAGTTGGGAGAGCGCTTGAATGGCATTCAAGAGGTCGGCGGTTCGATTCCGCCTGGCTCCACCATTTTCCTCAAATAAATCAATAAGTTAGAGAGATACGCCCTCGCAATGGGTGTCTAACAAAAAGTTATAACGAGTTATAACGACGGTTTCCCGTCAGTGTTCGCTTTGGTGTCCGCCTTTATGGACACATCGATGATCTCGTACCCATTCAGCAATTGAACCGCTTGTTGTTGGCGGTGTGGGTTACGTCGAT